>NZ_JARGDP010000008.1 GCF_029210395.1 Petrocella sp. FN5
GATATACTTTTCAAAGAGGACTAAGATTAAAAGTATGAATGAAAGGAAAAGTGATGACAGAGACGAAATTATTAGATAACACTTTAGAACGCATTGATGAGACTGGAACACGAAAGGCCTATGAATATCTGAAGGCGCATCTGAATAAGGATGAAGATTGGTCCAGCCAAGTATATAATTTCTTATACTGTCTGGCAGCTACATCTGACTTGCCTGATGAAGCTCTAACATGGTTGGAAGAAGCCATCATTGAGAAGGGGCAATGGTACCGGCCGGAGGTTTTTGAAGATGAAGATCTTGATCATATAAGAAATGAAGAACGATTCCAGCTGTGTGAAAAGACATCAAAAAAGAGATATGAAGATGCTTTGAAAGAAGCATCAACAGAGTTCACTTTGAAAGAGCGATTAGAAGACAATCTGCTTGTTGTTTTACATGGGAATCAACAAAATAATGATATCAGTCGTGCGCTTTGGAGGGATATATCTATAGAAGATTATCAGGTTGAATACCTTCAATCAAAAGAGCTAGACTCATATAATTTGTATAGATGGAATGATGATGGGAATGGTCCCAAGCAACTGGCAAGCGCGATGAAGAAGACGGATGATATAGGGTTTGATAATAAGGTGTTAGCTGGATTTTCAGCAGGTTGTAATACAATATTAAGAGCTATTGTTGAAGAAAAAATTGTACCTGATAAATTATTATTATTTTCACCCTGGATACCGGTGAGTGAAGCTTCGATGACACAGATCATTGAGTCTCTTAAGGAATCTGTAGTGGAGGTCATGATTGTTTGTGGGGAACTAGATGAAGACTGTTTACCACTTTGTAAGTTATTTGAAGAAAAGGCAAATGAATTAGATTATGAATGTACAATCAGATATATTCAGGGCCTGGGTCATGAGTATCCGGAAGACCTTTCGACCTATACTGAGGCGTACTTATAGATTGTATTATTAAATGAATCTTTTGTAAGGAGGTTGTGTATGACGACTGAGGATATAAAAGCGGATATGATTGACAGAATAATGGCGCTTCAAGATGATCAGGGATGTTGGTTTGATTTAAAAGAAGGTGACAAGTACTATGACGAACTTCAATGGCATCATTATGTACCTAAATACAAATCAACGCTATGGACATTAATCCTCTTAGCAGACTTAGAAGTAGATCCTAAAACCCCTGAGCTGATTCAACCACTTGAGATTGTTACACAACAATTCCTAAATCAAGAACATGGGATATTTACTATTGGTAAAAGCCACTTTCCTATTCCTTGCTTAAACGGTAATATGCTGTATCTACATCATTATTTTCAATCGGATAGCGACACTTTGATGAACCGTGTCGTTGACTTTTTCTGGGAATATCAACGATTTGATGATGGGGATTTTGTCACGCCCAAAGAATTTCCTTATCATAAAAACCAAAGCTGTTACGGAAAACACACGTGTTACTGGGGTGTTGTGAAGCTTTTTAAAGGTCTATCTTTTATACCGGTTGAAAAGCGATCAGATAAAGCAAAGATGTTGTTACAGCGCTGTATTGATTTTGTTCTTAAGCATGAAGTGTGTTATAGCTCCCATAGTCCTTCAGAGTTTTTGCATCCAAAAATCAGTCAATTAACTTTTCCTAACATGTACCGTGGGGATTTTCTGGAAATATTATGGTTGCTAAAAAGAGAGCATGTGGTCGTCTCACAGATGCAAAGGGCAATAGAGTTGTTAAAAGAAAAGATGGACCAAGACGGTACTTTTCCTCTAGAAAGCCCAATAGGCAATCTAGCAATCCCTATTGGTAAAGGCGAAAAAGGGCGTGCCTTGGTTACCCACAGAGCCAGAATGGTTTTGGAAGAAATCATCTGAGAAAGTTGTGCTTGAAACTATAAATAAAAAATTTAATTATCTTGGAGGCATTATTATGGCGATGTTATGGTGTACATTACATGTAAAAAACTTAGACGCATCCATCAAATTCTACGAAACTTTTGTAGGACTATCTGTGAACAGACGGTTCGAGTCACGACCGGGTATTGAGATTGCTTTTTTAGGTGATGGAGAAACACAGCTAGAATTAATAGATGCCGGTGACGGAGATACATTCCCGGTTAGTGATCAGATATCTATTGGTTTTTCAGTAGATTCAGTGGACGATAAGATTAAGCAGTTAAAGGAAGCAGGAATTGAGATATATAAAGAACCTGTGCAACCCAATCCTCATATACGATTCTTTTACATAAAAGACCCAAATGGCATTAGTATTCAATTTGCACAGCAAATGTAATTGGTTTTAGATATCTTAGAGGCCAAATCATAAATTTCAAAAATAAAGAGCTCCAATCGACCATTATTACTAAATAACTTTATAATAAAATATATAACTGTTATAATTGGTTAAAGGGTCAAAACGATATATTTTATGTGAATTTAGTGAAACTTAGTTTTGTCCCTTTAACCATAATTAGATGATCACATTAAGAAAGGAGATATTTATGTTAAGCGAAAAACTATTAGCGGAATTAAATTTACAAATGAAGTATGAGTTCTATTCATCACATTTATACTTAGCCTATGCAGGATATGCATACAAAGAAGATTTAGAAGGATTTGCAAACTTTTTTATCGTTCAGGCTGAAGAAGAAAAGTTTCATGCCATGAAATTCTTTAATTATATTCAAGAAATGGATGGTATCATTGATTTTGATGCCTTAGAAAAGCCAAATGTTGATTTTAATAATATTACAGAATTAATGGTTGCATCACTTGAACATGAGAAATTCGTTACTTCAAGAATTTACACACTCATGGACATAGCCACAGAAGAAAAAGAATATGCAACAATTAGTTTCTTAAAATGGTTTATTGATGAACAGGTTGAAGAAGAAGCTACCTTCAAAAGTCTCATCAGTAAAATCAAGAGAGCTAAAGATAATCCAGTGTTGTTATATGATGTGGATGCAGAAATGAGCACACGTGTCTTTACACCACCGACTAAATAAGTAATTCAATAGTTAAAGCCTAGCAGCGAGAATAAATCGCTGCTAGGCTTTTATTTTTGAATTACTTGAATCATTAGGTATAAGTATAAGTTGAATTTTTGCTTAGTCGTTTAAGGCTTCCCATGCTTCTAAGAAAGCAACACGACCACCTACGATGACATAAGCGTCAAAGTTATTCATGGTCAGAATAGCAACACCATAGGCAGCATTGATATCACTGGCACAGTATACGGCATATTGCATGTCAGGGTCCAACTCGTTCATACGATCAGCGAGTTCAGATACAGGTATATTCAGAGCACCTGGAACACCGTCAACCTCAAACATAGCAGCTGGTCGTACATCAAGAACCATTGCCTGATTCTCAGCAACCAAAGTAGCAGCGTCTGCAGCAGGCCATAATAACATGCCTTCATCTACCCATTTCTCACCAAAAACTTTGGCTGGAGTGGTTACTTCAGCCCGACGAGCTACCGCATTCCACTCAACTACGCCACCCATGTTCTCGGTAATAACACGTAGTGGCACCATACTTCTGTCATTTATGATAACAGGGGGAGAATCAGCTTCTACTTCATTACCGTTGATCCAAAGAGCGACCGTGGGCAGATGCTGGTCAGCTAATACTGTAAAACTCATTAACACCATGATACCAACAACCACTAAACTAATCAATTTTCTTCGTTGCATAAAGAACCTCCTTTTTGAAATTGTTTTGAGCTAGGCAACAGGAAAATCATACGCTACTGCTACCTAATCGATTATATTCAAATCCTGCGTCAACTTATAAAAAGCTTTCATTTTCATCCGTTTACAAAGAATTTAAATGAGTTCATATAAATTTTAACATTTTGAGACAAATACTTCAATAGAATTGAGAATATTCTCGCAGATTCATTTATTTGTTTATTAATTTGAGAAACATAAGGTCAACACACCATCATGGTTGACAATACGATAGCGACAGATCTTAACAAGAAATTCAAGAAAAAGGTGCTTTGACCGGAATGTCAAAGCACCTTTTTCTTGGTTTCAGTAAGATTATAAAATGCAAACTCACCCACCGGCTGATAAGAACGTCATCCTATAGGCATCCATTTGGATGCCTATAATATTTTGGTCCCCTTCGAAGTATATCTCCGTCCTTGGCAGATGTATAATACCGTGTACTTGGTCATCTAAAGGCATGAGTTTGACGTGCCAATGGTCGCCGTAATAATCATTTTCTGAGCAGGATGTCGAAACAGTATTAAAATAGTCTTTTAAGTAATGAAAGGGTATACCGCTTACAATTCGATTATCTGCTTTCATATGAGATGATCCTGTTTGTATTTCATGGTGTATTGTTTTGGCGTCAATCCGAGATGATGCTTAAAGAGTTTAATAAAATAGGAAATACTTTCAAAGCCAAGATCATAACTGACCTCGGAGACGTTTTTGTGAAGCAACAATTCTTTTGCCTTATTGATTTTAAGTAGGTTGTGATAAGCCTTAGGTGTCAGCCCAGTTGCTTTTTTGAAAAGGGGTATCAAGTTAGAGGGGGACATGTTCAGTTCATAAGCAATCTCGTTCACCGTCATATCTGAATCTGAGAGATGGTCTTTGAGGCATTGAACCGCATACGCCACAGGCTCTTCTTTTTTTCGGGCACGAAGGGGTAACTTATAGTTTTTAATCAAAGTATAGACCATTTCCTGAGAAACCAGATCAATGAGGAATTCTTTGTTCGGGTCCTGGCTAATACTGTAGGCGTTGATGCGTTCTATCTGTGACTTAATTTGAGCCATCAATTGATTGCGCACAACCGGTTTGTCAGCCGTTGTTACTTCATACTCGAATTGATGCTCAATGCGTTTAATCATATCATCCAATAGCTTGTCGTTGATCTCATAGACAATGGCTTTGGTATCTTCTTTCATTTCCATTTTGACGCTGGAATTTGGGGGCAATAAAATAAAATCAGAGGTGGAATAAGTGAACTCATTGCCATCATTGATTTTAACATGTTTTGAACCTTCTACTATGGTACAAAGCCGTGTGTATTGGTAGGATTTGTAAGTGGCTTTATAGTCTTTTGCAAGATCATAATATAGGATTTTGATGTAATCCGTTTCTATACCATCGTTCTTCTCAAAATAGCGATCAAAATTTTGAATCATCCGTCGGCCTCCTAGGTCACAAAGCGTCTGCCTACTATCACCATAATAGCATAGCCACCCTATATTATCAACGGATGACCCTCTCAGGCAACTTTCTCAGAAGATTTTTATAATTATGCGCTATTTTTTCTTAATAATCCGATAGTTTTTTGGACAGAATTACTATATAATTAATAGATGGTTAAGGTGTCAAAACTATATAGTTGAACTTTCGCATATAATATATAGTTATGAATGTATCAACGTAATCTATATATTATTTGTGAATTTAGTGAAACTTAGTTTTGACCCTTTAACCATACAAAGAATAATAAAATTTGGGAGGTTATGATGAATAAAAAAATTATTGGCGCTATACTTGTATTTGCTTTAATATTAACGGCATGGGCAGTTATGAACATGAATAAAGAACCTGAGTTCATATTGCTATCTACGACAACAAGTACACAAGACAGTGGTTTGTTGGATTATATTTTACCGAGTTTTACAGAAGAAACCGGCATTGAAGTGAAAGTTGTAGCTGTAGGTACAGGAAAAGCTCTTCAAATGGGACGTGACGGTGAGGCAGACGTCTTACTTGTCCATGCAAAAGCCAGTGAAGTTGAGTTTATTGAAGAAGGACATGGCGTGGAACGTTTTGATGTGATGTACAATGACTTTATACTGGTTGGACCACAAGCTCTTGAATATGCCAGTATAGGCGAAACTTTAGAAGGCATAAAAAACAATGAAGCGAAATTTGTCTCAAGGGGTGATGATTCAGGCACCCATAAAAAGGAACTAAGCATATGGGCAACAGCAGGCATCGAACCAGAAGGCGACTGGTACGTATCAGCAGGAAAAGGTATGGGAGATGTTCTTCAGATGGCCAATGAGTTGCGTGCATATACCCTAACAGACCGAGCTACTTATCTTTCTATGAAGGACGCATTAGAACTTGAGATTGTTTTTGAAGCCGACGCCCTATTATTAAATGAATATGGTGTTATTGCAGTGGATCCTACTAAGAACAATGAGATTAACAACAAGGGTGCCAACGCCTTTATAGCCTGGCTTCTATCCTCAGATACACAAGAGATGATCGGTGAATTTGGTCAGGACCTATATGGTCAAGCTTTATTTTTTCCGAATGCAAAATAATGAAGGAGTTTTTCGATGGCGCTATTAATGGAAGGATTAAAAGAAGCCTTATTATTGTTGTTTCGATTTGATAGAGAAGTCTATGGGATTATTGGATTATCCATCGGGCTTTCTTTTACTTCCACAATATTCTCTGCAATCATAGGGATTCCCTTGGGCTTGTATCTTGGAATTAAGCCCTTCAGGTTCAAGAAAACCTTCACCCGAACCATCTATACCATGATGAGTTTACCACCGGTGGTGATCGGTCTCTTGGTGGCCTTGTTCCTCTCAAGGAGTGGTCCTCTAGGATCATTGGGTCTTATATTTACACCGACTGCGATGGTGATTGCTCAGATGATTCTCATCACCCCTATTATATTAGGTATTGTCTACAACGATGCAAAGCAACAAGGTCCGGCCATAAAACAGATTGGCATGACACTGGGCGCTGGCAGATTGCAGACGCTGAAGTTGCTTATAACCGAGATGCGAATCACACTTTTGATTGCTTTAGTGACAGGATTTGGAAGAGCCACCTCAGAAGTGGGCGCCGTTATGATTGTAGGCGGCAATATTAAAGGCCACACAAGAGTCATGACCACATACATCGCCATGAACAGCTCTATGGGTAACTATGCTGTGGCGATTTCCATGGGGATTGTACTTTTACTGATTTCCTTTATGGTTAACACCATACTTTACCATTATGTAACGGGAGAATGATATGAATATTCAGGTTACGAATCTCATAAAAAAATATCAAGACAAAACCGTTGTGGATATGAACAGTATTGGATTTCTAAGCGGTAACATATATGGTGTTACAGGGGACAATGGTGCGGGTAAAACCACATTATTAAAAATCCTTGCCGGGCTTGAAAGTCACGACTTGGGCAACATCGTTTACAACGACCAACCCCTTGGACCAAGCCTGATGAAGAAAATCACTTATCTAAGTCAAACGCCTTATCTTATGAGAAGCAGCGTCTATGAGAATATTATCTATCCGCTGAAAATCAGAAATGTGGACAGTAAAATCATAGAAAGAAAAGCCTTTGAAATCATGGAAGAACTACAAGTGGCAGAACTGAGAGATCAGTTGGCCACCCAATTATCCGGCGGAGAATCACAGAAAGTAGCCCTTGCAAGGGCCTTGGTATTTGATCCTGAAGTCTTGTTGTTGGATGAACCGACAGCCAGCATCGATCCGGCCACTATAGAGATAATTGAAGAAGCCATTAAAAAAAGAAACAAGCTTCAGAATATGACCATTATCATGATTTCTCACAACATAGATCAAGTGAAGCGTATGTGTGATGAGATTATATATATGAAAAAAGGTAAAAGAATATAGATTTGTAAGTCATAGAAATCAAGTTATAGAAATTAAGTTATAAATATAAATTCATAAAAATACATAAAAGGAAGGACCTCACTGTGAATATTTTCAATATGAAATCACTCCATGATGCAAAAGCCATCGTACTTTCAAAAGACAATACCATAGAACTAAAAAGCGAAAGCGTCCATTTGCTAAATAGCCATGGCCGCATTGTGAGTGAAACTTTGTACGCACAGGTGGATATACCGGCTTTTAACCGTTCTACAGTCGATGGCTATGCCGTTAAAGTTAAAGATATATTGGGCGCCTCTGATAGCATACCTTCCATCTTGACACCAAAAAGTGAAGTCTTAATGGGCGAAGCCGCTACAATGGTTTGTCACTTAGGTGAAGCGGTCTATGTACCAACCGGTGGCATGTTACCGGAAGGCGCAGATGGTATGGTTATGATTGAACATACAGAGTTATTAGATCAACAGACCCTCCTTATTAAAAAGCCCATAGCTTACGGTGAGAACATTACTTATAAAGGCGATGACTTAAAAGAAAAGGATGTTATTCTAGAAAAAGGTGAAAAGATATCAGCCTATGATATGGGCATACTTGCCGGTGTGGGCTTTGGTCAAGTCAAGATTTTAAGTAAAATCAAAGTGGCTATACTTTCCACAGGCGATGAGATCATCGATTATGACCAGGTGCCCAACCCTGGACAGATTCGGGACATCAACGGATATACTTTATCAGGTGCGGTTATGGCTTGCGGCGGTGAGGTGGTTTATAAAGCCCTCATCAAAGATGATTTTGAAGCCTTAAGAGCGGCACTGGAGTATAGCGCTCAGATTTCAGATCTGGTCATTTTATCCGGTGGTAGCTCTGTAGGTACCTGTGATTATACCAAATCAGCCATAGAGTCCTTTGAAACAGGAGAGATACTGATGCACGGTATATCTGTAAAACCTGGAAAACCGACGATCGTCGGTAAGTTAGAAGGTAAGATGGTCTTCGGCTTACCTGGTCATCCGGCAGCATCGGCCATTATCTTTGAAATACTTGTAAAGCCATATATTAGAAGTTCTCAGATGCGACCATCAAATGATTTTAAAGTCCGTGCGATTATGACCACCAATCTTCATGCGGCGCCCGGAAAAGATACTTTTGTCATGACGGTTCTGCACCGTGAGGAAGGCATCTATTACGCCACACCAATTCAAGGCAAATCCGGCCTTATGACCTTGCTTACAAAGGCAACGGGTTATATTCAGATTGCCAGCGAACAAGAAGGTCTATACAAAGGCCAGGAAGTAGAAGTCACTCTAATCAAGGAGGTGTCAAGTTAATGGGAAGAGATAACGTATACATTACCAACATTCCCCTTGAAGAAGCACTTAAAACTTACCTAGAAGCCTTGCCCAGTCCTGTAGGGACACAAATTATTGGCGCAGATGAAGCTTTACATAGAACAACAGCCAAGGCGGTTTTTGCCAAACGTTCCTCGCCAGGTGACCATTGTGCAGCCATGGACGGTATTGCGGTGGTTGCAGAAAGAACCCATGGTGCCAATGAAAGAAATCCCCTGAAGTTGAAGCTTCATGATGATTTTGAATACGTTAATACGGGTAACCTTATGCCTAGGGGTAAAGATGCAGTCATTATGATTGAAGACATCGCCCCTCTAGATGATGACCAAGTGGAGATTATTGAAGCGGCTTATGCTTGGCAACACATTCGCCAAGTGGGAGAAGACATTATAAGTGGAGAGATGATTCTACCAAGTAGGCACAAGATAAGACCACTAGATCTAGGGGCACTGCTTAGTGGCGGTGTAGATAAAATAGAGGTTCTTAATAAATTAAAAGTCGGTATACTGCCCACAGGAAATGAGATTGTTCAATCCATGGAAGCCATGGAAAAAGGTAAAATACTAGATACCAACTCCAGTGTCATCAAAGGCTTGTTATTAGAACTAGGGTGTGAACCTATAGTCTATGCGCCTGCAATAGATGATCCGGCCATACTAACAGCAGCTATAAAAAAGGGCTTAGAGGAAAATGATTTTCTCATGACCATCGCCGGCTCATCAGCCGGATCAAAAGACTTTACTGTAACCATTATAGAAGAACTTGGCGACGTGATTGTTCATGGTGTAGCCATCAAGCCGGGGAAGCCGACGATTCTTGGGAAGATTGATGGCAAGGGTATTGTAGGTCTTCCAGGCTATCCGGTTTCAGCTTTTTTTGCTTTTGAAAAATTTGTTAGACCATTAATTGAATCCTGGTATGGATTGCCCCATGCCCATCATCAAGTTAAGGCCAAACTGACCCAAAGAATTATATCCTCAGTTAAAAACGAAGAACTCATAAGAGTTACAGTGGGTCAAGTGGAGGATCAGTGGATTGTGACACCCCTAAGTAGAGGTGCCGGCGCCACCATGAGTCTTGTAAGGGCCGATGGGATATTAAGGGTTCCAAGACTTTTTGAAGGGATTGAGTCCGGTGAATGGGTGACTGTCGAATTAATGAAAGCACTTGAGGACATCGAACAACGTTTGGTGATCATCGGCAGTCATGATCTATTGATTGATATCATCGCCGATGAAATGCCGATATCTTCAACCCATGTCGGTAGCTTTGGCGGACTCATGGCCATGAAGAAAAAAGAATGTCATATTGCGCCCATTCATCTCATCGATGAAACCACAGGCATTTACAATATATCCAGCGTTAAGAAAATGTTCCCGAAGGGGGATATGTCACTGATTCAAGGGGTTAAGCGCCTTCAAGGCCTGATGGTAAAAAAAGGCAACCCGAAAGGTATAAAGAAGTTTGAAGATCTAACAACGGAAGGTGTTGTCTTTGTCAACAGGCAACGAGGCGCCGGTACACGACAACTTCTGGACTTTGAATTAAAAAAGAGGGACATAGATCCTGAGAACATAGAAGGTTATCATAGGGAGTTGACCACCCATATGGCGGTAGCTGTAGCGGTCTTATCCGAAGGTACGGATGTGGGACTTGGCATCTATGCGGCGGCAGAAACCATGGGCCTTGATTTCATTCCCATTGGGTATGAAGCCTATGACTTTTTGGTTTCAGATAGGGTTTTGGAAGAACCTAGAATAAAGAATTTTATTAAGGTCTTGAAGTCCGAGGGATTTAGGCATAAACTAGAATTAACAGGTGGTTATACCTATAATGACGCGGGAAGCATACTTCAGATAGGAGCACAGGATGATTGACAGTTATGGTAGGAAAATCAATTATTTAAGATTATCAGTGACCGATCGATGCAACTTAAGATGTCAATATTGCATGCCGGAAAACGGCATCGAGAAGATGGAACATAAAGATATCCTCTCCATTGAAGAGATGGATGCCATCGTCGGCGTATTTGCAAAAATGGGCATCACGAAAATCAGACTCACTGGTGGTGAACCACTCGTGCGTGGCGGTATTCTTACGCTAATAGAAAAAATAAAAGCCCATACAGAGATTAAAGAAGTAGCCCTTACCACCAACGGGCTGCTCTTAAAAGACATGGCACAGGATTTAAAAGACAGCGGACTTAATCGTGTGAATATTAGTGTGGATTCCCTTGATTCAAAGAAATTTTCTGATATGACACGAGGTGGTCATTTGGAAGATCTGCTTGCAGGTATCGAAGAAGCTAAGCGTGTGGGATTAACCCCCATTAAGTTGAACGTGGTGCTGATCGGCGGTTTTAACGATGATGAGATTCCGGATTTTGTTGCTTTGACTAAAGATGAAGCCATAGATGTTAGGTTCATAGAACTTATGCCCATTGGCGAAGTAGCCAGATGGTCTAAGAACAACTTCCTGGCCAATCAAACGGTACTGGAACGGGTGCCTGAATTAACACCGGTAGAAGATGAAGACCCTGCATCACCTGCAAAGTATTACAGACTCCCCGGTGGAAAAGGTAAAATCGGTCTGATTAGTCCAATCACCTGCAAGTTCTGTGAGGACTGTAACAGGATTAGACTGACACCGGAAGGCAAGCTTAAGTACTGTCTGCACTCGGACGAAGAATTCGACCTTAAAAAAGCTTTGGAAGAAGGAAGAGACTTAAAAGCTTATATTCAAGAATCCATACAGAAAAAACCAAAAGAGCATAATCTGGAAAACGGAAAAAGCATCCTAAGAAACATGGTACAAATCGGAGGCTAAAAGGAGGCAATATGGGTCTAACACATTTTAATGAAAATGGCAGAGCACACATGGTAGAGGTGACGGATAAGTCAGATACCTACAGGGTTGCAGTAGCCAAAGGACAGATTGTTATGAAGCCTTCTACTATTGAAGCCATTCAATCAGCGGGTATTAAAAAAGGTGATGTTTTGAATGTGGCACAAGTGGCAGGTATTATGGGGGCAAAAAAAACCAGTGACGTCATACCCATGTGTCACCCCTTGATGCTCACAGGTGTGAATCTTGAGTTTGAGATACAAGAGGATCGGATTATAATCATAGCTACGGTTAAAACACAAGGCAAAACCGGTGTAGAGATGGAAGCGTTGACCGCAGTTTCGGTTGCAGCCCTTACCATTTACGATATGTGCAAGGCCATGGATAAGGATATGGTCATTGGCCAGGTCCGATTAATGGAAAAAACTGGTGGTAAGTCAGGACATTATATAAGGCAGGTGGATGAATAATGAATGGAATTGTAGGAAGAGTAAAAGCCATTAACATCAGCAAAGAAAAAGGTGTGATTAAAGAATCCATACCAGAAGGTGTTTTTCAAGAGGAACATGGTTTAGTGGGAGATGCCCATGCAGGTAAATGGCATCGTCAAGTCAGTTTGCTGGCTCAAGAAAGCATTGATAAAATGACCGAAATAGGTATTGAAGGGCTTTGTAGCGGTAAGTTTGCAGAAAACCTAACCACAAAAGGCATTATTCTTCATGAATTACCGGTTGGGACCAAAGTGAAAATAGGTGAATCCTTTCATGAAGTGACCCAGATTGGTAAGGAATGTCACACCGGTTGTGCCATTAAAGCTCAAGTGGGTCAGTGCATTATGCCCAAAGAAGGTATATTTACAAGAGTCCTAAAAACAGGTAAAATAAGAGTAGGCGACACCATCGAGATCATAGATTAAAAGAAGCCAAAATCCGAGTCCATGGTTCTAAAGCAATAGCCATGAACCATGGACCAAAGGGTAGGATGGGAAACCATACTGCCTCCCATTCTTGGAAAGGATTTGGAATAAATGTAACGTTTATTTGCACTGAATTTTCAGTGCACCAAATTTAAGAAGGAGGCAAAATATGTACGGTTACCAAGGTAAAATTTTAAGAATTGATCTAAGTAAAGGTGTTTCAAAGGTAGAAGATCTGAATCTGGATGTAGCAAAAAAATTCGTTGGTGGACGGGGTTTAGGCACGAAATTATTCGTGGATGAAGTATCCCCATCCGTAGATGCATTAAGTCCTGAAAACAAGATTCTTTTTGCAACAGGTCCGTTAACAGGAACACCAACACCAACGGGTGGGCGTTATATGGTCGTGACCAAATCACCCCTTACCGGTACAATTGCATCTTCAAACTCTGGTGGCTATTGGGGCGCTGAGCTCAAATTCTCAGGCTATGACGTGATTATTGTAGAAGGTCAATCTGAGAAACCTGTCTATGTCATGATTGAAGACGACCAAGTTGAGATTAGAGACGCAGCCCATGTATGGGGTAAAGTAGTATCCGAGACAACAGAAACACTTTTAAAAGAAGTACCTGAGAAGTCCAAAGTCCTTACGATTGGACCGGCAGGAGAAAAACTTTCCAACATGGCAGCGGTTATGAATGACGTTTCCAGAGCAGCAGGTCGTTCAGGTGTTGGTGCGGTTATGGGTTCCAAAAACTTAAAAGCAATTACAGTCCGTGGTACGAACAAAGTGGCTATTGCCAATGAAGAAGCGCTTAAGGCTGTCGTCAAAGACTGTAACGCAAAAATCAGAGAAAACGGTGTTACCGGACAAGGCTTACCGACTTATGGAACAGCTGTACTGGTTAACATCATCAATGAAGGCGGCGTATTCCCTACCAATAACTTCCAATTATCACAATTTTCTGAAGCGGAAGATACCAGTGGTGAACTCCTTGCTGAAAAATACTTAACCAAAAAAGACCCATGTTATAGGTGCCCCATCGCTTGTGGACGTTATTGTAAAGTCGATGACATTGAAGGTGGCGGTCCTGAGTACGAAACCATTTGGGCATTTGGCGGTGACTGTGGTGTCTCAGATATGCCATCCATCATTAAGTCCAACTTTTGGTGTAATGAATATGGTCTTGATACCATATCAACCGGTGCGACTATAGCAGCTGCTATGGAGCTCTATCAAAAGGGTTTCATCAAAGATGAGGACTTAGATGGTTTAACATTGGACTTTGGTGATAGTAACGCTGTAGTTGAATGGACCAAGCGTATTGGAGAGAGAGCAGGTCTTGGCGACAAGATGGCAGACGGTTCATATCGTTTGGCAGATTCCTATGGTGTACCTGAACTGTCCATGTCTGTTAAGAAACAAGAATTACCAGCTTATGACCCAAGAGCTATCCAAGGTCAAGGGCTTCAGTATGCAACGTCAAACCGTGGCGGTTGTCACGTAAGAGGTTACCTTATCTCACCTGAGATTTTAGGTTTACCTGAAAAATTAGACAGATTTACCATTGAAGGCAAAGCGGCTTGGGTTAAGATTTTCCAAGATTTTACAGCGTTTATTGATGCATCAGGGCTTTGCTTATTCACCTCCTTCGCGATGGGTGCCGGTGATTATGCAGCAATGACCAATGCAGTTATTGGAACTGAGTGGACAGCAGACGACGTACTTCTTGCTGGTGAACGTATCTGGAACCTTGAGAGGGTATTTAACTTAGATGCTGGTGTTGATCCTTCACAAGACACACTACCTAAGCGACTTCTTGAAGATCCAATTGCAGAAGGTCCATCAAAAGGTAATGTAGCAAGACTTTCAGAGTTACTACCTGAGTACTATGAACTTCGTGGTTGGAGTACGGGTGGTATCCCTACAGATGAGAGAAAAAGTTTGCTTGAAATCTAATCCTTAAAGATTGAGGGGTTCCGAAAGGGACCCCTTTGTTATATATCAGGAAAGTGTATTTCCTGATATATAATAAATTAAAATTTAGCGCGTGCTATGCACATGCGCAAAGAAGTCTGACTTCTCTATATAGGTATTTAGATGGTATATAATGTGACAAAGTCACTCTTCTTATTCTCTAGGAAGTCTATACTATGTTAATGCGTTGAAGTGTCGCATTAACAATCAAGGAAGCCTTTCCTGCCGGAACAATTTGCTTTGCAAAACGAGGCGTAGCCTCTTTGTTCTTCTCTAGGAAAGACAATGCTATGTTAATGCGTTGAAGCATCGCATTAACTATCAAGGAAGTTTCCTTTCGAACCGTTCAGAAATATGAGCAGAGCTCATAACGAAGCGTAGCTTCTTTTCTTGTTCGGAAGGTTATAAATGGAGGTAAAAATGGCAATCAAAAAGGTAAATCTAGAATTAACCGATCGGTGCAATCTTAACTGTACCATGTGCTATAGAAAATCATGGAGCGAAGCACCTCAGGACATGGAAACCGAAGTGCTGGATAAGATTCTAAATGAACTCGTAGGTATGGAGACCCTAGAAGAAGTGGTCGTTGGTGGGATTGGTGAGCCTACGGTCCACCCCAAAATCAAAAAAGTGCTGAAGCGACTTAGCCAATACAAATTAATGCTCACCAGTAACGGAACATCCTTTACAGAAGATCTGATGATCGCCCTCATCGATCATGTAGACCAACTGGTTATATCCATAGATGGTTTAGCGGAGATGTTTTTTGACATTAGGGGCTTTGAACTTCAAATTGTTATAGATAATATCAAGAAGCTGAATGCGTTAAAGGCAGCTAGAAACAGTAAAACACCTCAGCTTGTGTTTCAAATGGTGATCTCAAAAACCAATAAACAAGATGTGTTTAAGCTCATGGATTTGGTCAGTGAACTTGGTGCCACCCAATTTATTGTATCTAATATTCTACCTGCATCTTTAGAAGACGGGGACTTAATTCTTTATTCGGAAAATGATGCACCTGAAATGAAAGCTTTTTATCAGAGGATTCGTAGTCATGGTCTAAAAAAAGGGCTTGAAGTTCGATTGTCTGAATCGAAGCTTAAAACGGAGCGCAGATGTAGATTCATTGAAAACGATACAACCGTCATCAACGCCAAAGGTGATGTGACCCCTTGTTACCGGTTTGCCCACAGTGGTACAGAAGTTGTATTTGGCAGAAGCAAAAAGATTGAAGCCCATACTTTTGGCCATGTCATGGCGGATACACTTGAGAACATTTGGGAAACCGATGCTTATAAAAAATACCGTGCTATGGTTTACGATAATCATTACCCTTCATGTACAGACTGTGACCTGGTGGATGGGTGTGACCTTGTAAGAGATACGACCAGTGACTGTTATGGCAATATGCCTTCCTGTGGCGATTGTCTATGGGTGCGTAATCTTGTTTATTGTGTATAGCTAGAAGGAGGATTTATGGAATTTAAAGTAAGATTGTTTGCAACACTTAGAAAAGATAGAGGCCGTGAAGTCATGGTAGAACTTCAGGAGGAACAGACAGCCAGAGCCATTATTAACCAACTTCAGATTGATGAGAAGGATGTGGCGATTCTTATGATTAACGGTCGCGACGGTCTTTTGGATACAAAGCTTGTAGAAGGCGATATTGTTTCTATTTTTCCACCTGTAGGAGGTGGTTGATATGGACCGTTATACAAAAAATAGAAATATGTTGAGTCAAGACGAGTGTGATGTATTAAAGAATAAAAGCGTATGTGTCATTGGCTGTGGTGGCCTTGGTGGCTATGTGATTGAAATGCTGGGTAGAATTGGTGTAGGGAAGATTACCGCCGTGGATGGTGATGTTTTTGATGTGAGTAATCTGAACAGACAGCTTCTCTCGACAGAAGTGCATATTGGCTTAGGTAAAGCCATAACAGCCAAAGAGAGGATGGAAAAGGTCAACTCAGATGTGGAATTATCGCCTGTCAGTGCTTATTTGACCCAGGAAAATGCCCTAGACATTGTTCGAGGACATGATCTTGTAATCGATGCCCTGGATTCTATAGAGACACGCTTTATACTTCAAAAGGTAGCTTCAGAATTGGGTATCCCTATGATCTATGGTGCAATTGCAGGTTGGTACGGTCAGGTAAGTACGATTATGCCTGGCGATGATTTTCTAAGTAGAATCTATAGAAATCACGAAGGGAAAGGCCATGAAGCAGAACTGGGTAACCCTTCTTTTTCTCCGGCACTGGTAGCATCACTACAGGTCAGTGAGGCAGTTAAGGTATTAATTGGAAGGGGTGAGCTATTAAATGGCAAGCTTCTACTTATAGATCTTTTTAACAATGATTTTGAAGTGGTTTTATTTTAAAACGAAGCATGTCCTATAGAAAAAATTTGACGACTGTGATAAAATCATCAGAAGAGTAATGGAATATTAAAATAGAGATAATGAGGTGGATTGTGATAGAGAAGATGATGAAAAGTTTTGGCCTTCTGATGGTGATGGCTCTAATATTGATAGGGTGTACAGACAAGCAGGTGCCCTCAGTGGCTTCTATAATAACCCTTGAAGACTTATCCGAGTTTCAAGAGAATATGGTGGTCATGAGCGGTATAAGATATGAAGAAGAGGTCCTTTTTATGGCAGCCATTGAAAGTATATTTGAAGGACATTTGGTGTTTTATGAGGAAGAGATCTTAACCCTAGAGGCTTATATGGAAACCTCTTTTTTTGACAATACCAGTTTTCTGTATCAAGCTGACATAGACAACAATGGAGAGGAAGACCTTGTCATCATGTATAAGTTTGCCGGAACGGGCATGTTTTCTTCTATAACGACTCTGTTTCTAAAAGACGGCTCAACGTATCGCCAAGTGATTATGAGTGAGGAACTTATTACGAATTTTCTTAATCTGGTTACCTATGAGGGACTGACCTATGTTTACACCTCTTCTAGTGGTGTTGATCTTATTTATATATGGGAGAATGAGGGTCTAAAACAAGTATTTAATGAGTTGACCTTGGCAGACAACAGCCATCTGGACATGGATTACACCTTATTGAATCAACGAATACAGGAAACTTATGGTATTAAAGCACTTGCACAAAAGCTTCATGACCCAGACATGGATTTTTCCATGAGTACCGGTTATACCAATCTGGAGATTCTAACAACTTACTTTAAGTTCAAAGAATTTATTGGTAGTGGCAATAAAGAGGAATTAGCAAATATGGTTGGGTTCCCTTTAGAAGTCGAGCGGGCAGGAGACCGAATTAAGTTTTATAATAAAGAAGATTTTGTGGAGCATTATGACTGGATTATCAACGAAGATATAAGAAGTATTGTTGCGTCCAGCACACATGAAGAGATTTTTGCATCTTGGCGAGGGGCCATGATTGGCAATGGTGAGATTTGGTTTACAGACCATATCTATGCCATATTTTAGAGTGTAGGTTGATAAAAATAGCGAGCGGTAGAAGATGGAATGGGGGCATTTGGATGAAACGACAGCTTATGGGTTACGGCGCAACATCAGATGTTTATGAGTGGCACGACCATACGGTTTTGAAGTTATTCAAACCTCATATTGAAGATCAGATGATTGACTATGAAGGTCTGATTCATGAGATTGTCTATGCCAAAGGTCTATCCATGCCAAGGCTTATAGAAGAAATAGAAGTAGAAGGGCGTAGAGGTTACATTTTTGAACGTATCAACGGGAAGACCATACTTTTTCATTTGACAAAAAAGATATGGAAGGCTTATTTTTACGGAAAATGTTTGGCAAGTACCCAACTGAACATCCATGAGAAAACAGCACCTCTTTTGCCGGATGTTAAGGAGCACCTTAGAAGAAGCATTAATAAGGTGGTGGATCTACCTGTTGACTTGGTTGAAGCAGTGATGAAAACCATAAATGAATTACCCGATGGTGAAGCCATATGCCATATGGATTTTCATCCTCGGAACGTGTTTTATTATGAGAAAAAAGCAACGGTTATTGACTGGGTGACAGCAGCTAAGGGGCATCCTGCTGCAGATGTGGCAAGGACGTTCATCCTGTTAAAATACGAAGCGCTTCATAAAGAACAGCCTAGAGTGTTCATGTGGATGTTTTATTTTGCTAGGAAAATATTAATTGGGTCTTATTTGAAGACTTATTACAAGGTGTCGGGTTTAGAATTGAACACGATAGAACCTTGGCTTCGTCCTATGGCCATTGCCAGAATGAGCGAGCCGATTGGTCAGGATGAGAGAGCCGCTCTATATCAGGATTTTGTTGGTCTTCTTTAGGAAGTTCCTACTATAGCGTAAATATTATTAGAGATGGAGAAACACATGAACCATAATTATACAACCCGTGAACTGATTGACCAAGAATCCATAGAAATATATATGCAGCCAATCATTTCCCACCACGAGGGATTTGCCATTGGCATAGAAGCTTTTGTAAAAGGCATTCATCCAAGAACCAAAAAAGTAATAGAACCCAATGCGCTTTTTGAGAAGGCTGTGGCAGAAGACTTAGATATGGCACTTGGACGGTTGGTTATTAAAAAGACGATTCAAGTTTTCCGGCATATTCAGAATAAACACTCCGAATCCCTTTTGTTTATCAATATTAATGAAAGTATGATCCATGCCTGTGAAGAAACCCATGCTCTAAAGGACCTAATCGAAGCACATGGAATATCACCAAAATCCGTTGTTTTTGATATCGGTAATTATGAGAATATGACGGTGGAGCAGATTCAGGCTTTTATTCATCAACAGCGAACATTTGGCTTTTACATTAGTATTGATGATATTGGCAAAGATTATTTTAATCTGGATCGAATTATACTTTTTAACCCAGATATTATAAAGATCAATCACCAATATTTAGCCAAGTTAAACAACCCAAGTTATTCAAAACGCATACTTAAGCATATGGGTCAGATTGCCCATGAGATGGGGATGGTTGTCGTAGAAACAGGTATTGAGACAGAAAAAGGTCTAACATTGGCCTTTGAACAAGGTGCTCAATATTTTCAAGGCTACTACATCAAAGAACCGGTCAGAGTCGTTGAAGAAGATTATGTTGATTTGTTTGAGTTGGAGAAGGGCTTTGAGCTTATTCGAAGTCATGCAAAGACAGCTACGATAGAAGACATGCGCCTTTTTATGAATAAGATTGTTATGTTTTTAGACCAGCTTAAAGCCGAAAGCCATAATTGGCCCCAATATTCTATGGAAGAAAATGTGAATCAGCTTTTTACGGCGTATCCTTCGATTGAAAATGGTTGGATTATTAATAGGGAGGGTATTCAAATAAGTGATGCCATGATTAACAACACAGGTTTTTCTTCTAGGAATGCGGATATTTTTAAGATTCATAATAAAGGATATGATTACTCAGAGGAAGATTTATATCGCTTTATCAGTGGCGGCAGTCTTGAGGTATGGATTACCAAGCCCTACATATCTTTATTAACCAACAGCATATGTGTGACCACTTCATCTTACATCCAAGCTGTTGGAGAAGAACCTCATATATTGTGTCTGGTTTTTAATTACGAACTTTTCAAAAAAAGTCATTTATAAAATTTGGTTTGACCCTTTAACCAAATCTATATCTTAAAAAGAACCCAACGACAAGAATCCAAGTCGTAGCGAATCTCACAAAGCTTAATCATGGCGTTGATGGCAATCTCACAGGTGAAGCGATAGACTTTGTTGCCGGCAACCCGGTCAAGTTCAGTGGTATAGATCTGAAGGACCCGGTAGACCTGTCGTTCACCTTCGTGGGTTGTGATCTTGAACTTGACGGGATGGATACGACCGTCTTCTTCGGTCCAACTGATCATCTCGATAGGTTTTGCAATGGTTTTCATATATAACACCTCATCTATAAAATACTGGTCATGACAGGATAATCTTCCACGCCAATGCCACCGGTGACCGGTTTTAAACCGGAATGTAAAAAGCTGGCACGCTGTATGGAAGTCAGCCCATAGCGCCCTCGAATCCGGTCAACAGCCAGATCCAGAAGCCGATCTCTAGAAAAATCATAATCCTCTAGAAAAGACAATTGAACATAATCATTGGTGTGTAGGTCACTGGCTCGTAAACCCAGTTTGCGAATAGGCGTGCCGTCCCAAAGTTCATCAAAAAGACGCCTTGCAACTTGGTGGATATAGCTGGTTGAATTCATAGCGACGCTAAGCTTGTATTGATGGCTCTTGTGACCAAAAGTGGCAGAGGTAATGCTCACGGCAATCAGACCGGCGCAAAAGCCTGCGGCCCTTAGGCGCATGCCTACGCTTTCGGCTAAGGACAAGAGAACCTGATAAGCGGTTGTCGCTTCAAGAACATCAAACTTAACGGTGGTCGAATTACCCATGCCTTTAACCAAGGGATGGTTATTTTTACGAACAGGGGAAGGGTCAACGCCGTTGGCATAGCTCTGAATCAGGTGGGCAAAGCTTTTGAAATGACCATAGAGCATATCCGTATCGGCCTTTGCCAATTCACCAATGGTGGTGATGCCAAGATAATAGAGCTTTTTAGAGGTCTGTCGTCCCACCATGAATAAGTCAGAAACCGGCAGGGGCCATAATTTCTCTTCCAGTTCATGAGAAAAAAGGGTATGAACAAGGTTAGGTTTCTTAAAGTCGGAAGCCATTTTTGCAAGGATCTTATTGTGAGAGACACCTATATTAACGGTAAAGCCCAGTTCATCTGAGATGGCATCTTTAATGGTGTGCGCCAGTAGGACAGGGTCTTTTTTATCAGATCCAATCTGAAGAAAGTCCACAAAACACTCATCCACACTAAACTGTTGGACAAGGGGCGAGTATCTTTGGATGATGTCAATCATGGCTTGACTGGCCTTCATATAAAGGTTGTAGTCAGGAGGCACCACCATAAGGTTAGGGCATTTTTGTCGTGCCGCCATGAGGGGTTCTCCGGTATGGATGCCATATTGCTTAGCAGGTGTTGACTTGGCAAGGACAATACCATGTCTTGATTTCTCGTTACCACCGACAACAGAGGGAATAGACCTTAAGTCCACAGCATCACCTTGTTGTAGCCGGTAAGCAGCACTCCAACTTAAATAGGCGGCGTTCACATCAATATGAAAAATATAGCGGTTCATAAACAGGCCTCCTAGTATAGATCAAAGAGCTTCAACAAAACTTCAACACATTCAACAAACTTAACACAAACTTCAACTCAATAGAGTATATTCAAATTATAACACGAACATACGTTCGTGTAAATAGAAACAAAAAAAGTCTCTAAGCTTATATCACTTAGAGACTTGCTTGACCCATTAATCATAGGGGTATTATTTATTCAAAAACAGATAAAGCTTCCTTAATTGTATCCTTAGCGTTTAAGTCTTCAATCCACTTAGAAGGAAGTTTGTCATAGCCCATATAAGCACCTAGAACCATACCAATGTACATGCCACGAGCTGCAGAATCACCACCGGCATAAGCGTTTTGAACCAGTGCTTCAACAAAATCATTCTCATATTTGACAATGAGATATATGGAAGCAGGGAATCCAAATTCAGCAGAACAACTTTGACCGATGGCTTTGATGGTAGGCACGGGTGGTTGGTCAATATTGGTCAAACCTTGGTCCACATAAGCCTTTATGATATCAGAGGATTCCGGATAAATCAGTTCTAAGGCTTCAGAAGGGGTCTTGCCGGACAAGATATGCTCAAGCAATTGATAGGTGAAAAGTACAATGGCATCTAAAATCTCATTGTTGTGGGTCAAATGGGTTTGAGCTAGAAGATCATCAACAGTCATATTGGCTAGAGCAAAAAGAGGTCCGCTTCTAACAAGACCACCAAGCTCCATAGAATCAGAACCAATGAACCCATCACCACGTGTTAGAATATCTAAAGAAGTTTTGGTTGCATGATCCAGGTAGAGGGTATTATATTTGATAAAGTTTATCCAGTCCTCCTTGAAATTTGCCAAATCAAAACGTTGATAGCTTGCCAGATGTTTAAGAAGCATGAGAGATTGGTCACCATAATGGGTAAAATCTCCGGCACCCTTAATAGAATGATAAGGGGTGGCAGGTTCCATAAAATCAGTTAAAGGTGCAAATTGTTGTTCTATTAGATTAGTATCATATATCCAGTGGGGACCGAGTGCCAAGGCATCCCCGATGAAAGCGCCATAGATTAAGCCTTTTTGTTGATTGGTTAACATATAAATCAACTCCTTTCAAAAGTTGTAATAAATCTCTATAATTCAGTCTAGCACAACTGAATTCATTTTAAAAGAGACAAATGAGAATTACAATCAAATAAAACGAAATTCTGTGGAAGATGTTTTCAAATCTAAGGAATTGAGATATAATGGTTTTGACAATGCATTATAGAAGAAAGGGAGAGTATGTTAAAAGATAAAATATTAAACAGAGAAAGCGGTATTGTTTTCTACGGATTGACACCTCCAAAATCCAACAATACAGATGAGCAGATTGAAGCCATATCTAAAAAACACATCGCCAGAATCAAAGGGTTGGATATAGATGGTGTGATTGTTTATGATATACAAGATGAAACAGAACGCACCCATGAAGAGCGACCTTTTGAATTTATACATACGGTGGATCCATCTTTGTACTCTAGACACTACTTAAAAGAATTAAATGTACCTAGAGTGGTTTATCGGTGTGTCGGTAACTATATTGAAGAAGCTTTTGTAGAATGGCTTAAAGATGGCGAAGATCAATTTACGGTTTTTGTCGGTACAGCAGCGACCCATCAGGAAGTGGGACTTAAGCTGGATGCGGCCTACAAACTCAGACAACAACATAATGAAGACATGATTCTCGGGGCGGTCACCATACCGGAGCGTCATAGACTTCTAGGTGATGAGGATCAGCGTGTTGGTTTTAAAATATCCAAAGGCTGTCGTTTTTTTGTATCTCAAGCCGTTTATGATCTAGAAGCTTCCAGAAAATTCTTACTGGATTATAAGCAGTATTGTTTGGACCATGAGATGGACATGGTTCCGATTATTTTCACATTAACACCCTGTGGCTCAACAAAAACTCTAAAATTTATTAAGTGGTTGGGTATCAGTGTACCTTCTTGGTTAGAGAACACTTTATTGTCTTCAGAAGAGATGTTATCTAAGTCCATTCAGTTGATTACAGTCATCTATAAGGAACTCACAAAGATTGCAAAAGCGGAAGGCATACCCATTGGTTGTAATATTGAAAGTGTTTCTATACGTAAGGAAGAAATAGAGGCTTCTATTGTATTAGCCAAAGAGATTACAGCCTTTGTAAAGAATCAAAAATAAGTCAATCATCTATTGACAGATGTAAGTGGTAACAGTATAATCTAAATAAATACAGTCAATAATGATTATCAATAAAGCCTTTTAAAAGGCTTTTCATTTAAGAAAATTCATCGAGCACGATTGAATTTAGGAGGTTATCTCATGAAAAAAAACAAAAAATTAATAGGTATTTTAACGTTAGTCGGCATACTTGTTTTCGTTATAGCAGGATGTGCAAAAGAAGAGGAAATCTTAAAGGTGGGCATGGAACTTAAGTATCCGCCATTTGAGACTGTTGACGAAGAAGGTAACCCGACAGGCGCTTCCGTTCGATTGGCAGAAGCCTTAGGAGAACATCTGGACATGAAGATTGAGATTATTGATACCCCCTATCCAAGTTTGATTCCTGCTCTTGAATCGGGTAGTATTGATATCATCATATCGTCTATGACCATCACAGCAGCACGTCAAGAGATTGTTGATTTTTCTGACCCATACACCACCAGTCAACTCATGATGTTGGCTCATAAAGATTCTAAAGTTAAGTCGCCGGCGGATTTGAATGATCCGGAAGTGATTATTGCTTCGAAGTCAGGCACCATAGGGGCTTTATGGGCAGCATCAAATGCACCCCTAGCTCAGGTATTGACTTTGGAGGAAGAAGTAACCGCCGTACTGGAAGTGGCTCAAGGCAACGCGGATGTGTTTATTTATGACCCATTATCAATTATCAGACATCAAGAAAATTATCCGGATACAACAGTAGCGATTCTAGAACCACTGCCAAATACTCAAGGGTGGGGTATTGCCCTTCGAAAAGGTGAGGATGAATTCAAGCAACAGTTAAATGAGTTTATCCAAAAAGCCAAAACAGATGGCACCTACGATGCTATTCGTGCCGAGTTTTTAGATGATAAGATTAAAGAATTCGAAGATCAAGGCTTAGACTTTTTCTTCTAGAGAAAAAGAGGTAATTATATGAAAAACATGAGAAAGACATTTGGGTTTGTGGCAGCACTGGTTATATATTGCGTGTTTTTCTATTATGTCATGACAAAAGATATTGGTAGGGCTTGGAACTTTGAACCCTTTGGCGCATATAGCTTTTTTATATTTAGAGGTTGGCTGACAACCATTTATATTAGTTTCATAGCTTTGTTATTGGCCCTTTTCATTGGCTTGATTCTATATTTGATGGAGCAGACGAACTTTTCTATATTACATTATCTGGCCGTCATTCATAAGAATATTATTTTCGGAACACCTTTATTGGTTATAGCGATTGTTGCCTACTATTATATTGGCAACGCTTTTGAGATTAGGTCTAAGATTCTGGTAGGTACGATAACACTGGGACTCTATATTGGGGCCTATGTATCGGACATTTACAAAGGTGCTATTGAATCCATTCATATTAATCAATGGCAGACCGCCAAGATGTTTGGATTTACAAGGTTCAAGACTTACAGGTACATTGTTTTTCCACAAGTTATTATAAGCATTCTTCCGCCTTTAGCAGGACAGTTTGCACTAACCATAAAAGGCAGTGCACTCTTGTCCTTTATGGGCACCAGTGAATACTATAATCGGGTTAACAATGTTATTGCCAACACATATCTAAACAGAGAGGGCTTTTTGATTATGACCCTTGGCTACTTGCTTATTACCATACCTTTGATTAAATTGGTACGGTATCTGGAAGTACGTTTGAATTACAAGAACTGAGGTGTAACTATGAAACTTAAAATCGACAACCTCGTGAAAAAATACGATGGCAAGATCATTCTAAACGCCATGTCCATGGATATTGAAGACGTTCAAGTGCTGGCTTTGATTGGTGCTTCCGGTAGCGGTAAATCCACATTACTTAGGTTGATTGCAGGTCTTGAAACATTTGAAAGCGGTGATATAGCCATCAATGATGATTGGATGAGTCGGGAAGATATCAGAGACTATAGGAAAAAGGTGGGCTTTGTCTTTCAAGATCACAATCTTTTCTCTCATTTATCCATTTTTGAGAACATCAGTCTGATACTTGAGAAAGTGCACGGACAAAAAAGAGAAGTTTTTACATCGGAAATATTAAGTCTCCTGACTTACTTTGGATTAGATGAGCATAAGGATAAGTTGCCCCATCAAATCAGTGGGGGTCAGTCTCAAAGGGCTTCTATTGCAAGGGCTTTGTCTATTAAACCGGAAATTATACTTTTAGATGAGCCAACATCATCTTTGGATCCAGTGTTAACTTGCGAGGTGCTTTATGCAATTAAGAAGTTAGTGGATGAAAAGAAAGATGTCATATTGGTCACCCATGAAATAGGTTTTGTGAAACACGTTGCGGACTATGTTATATTCATGGATGAAGGTCGAGTGATTGAGCAAGGTAGGGACATATTATCCAATCCGAAAACAGAAGCTTTACAAGCATTTTTAGGTAAGGTATTGAGCTTTGCATAAAAAGGTAAAAGAAGAAAGTGCTGATTACAGCACTTTTTTCTTTTACCCATTTATTGATTTATAGCTTGGCACGGGTATTGCAAAACTCACATCGGTACTCTTTGGTTTGCGGATTGACCAGATGGAAAGTGGTATCGACGTTGTGCTCGGTGGTGGTGATGCACCTAGGATTCTTGCAGGATAAAATACCGACCACTGTCTTTGGCAACTTAATTTGTTTCTTTTCAATAACCTGACCATTTTCAATAATGGTAATGGTTAAGTTAGGATCAATGAGACCCAGAACATTAAGATTAAGATCAATAACATTGTCAATTTTTATAAGATCTTTTTTACCCAGTTTGTTGGAATGGACATTACGAATCAGGGCGGTTGGATAAGCAACTTCTTGTAACTTTAATTCTTTGAAGATCTTATAGCCAAGGCCGGCCTTAATGTGATCAATGACAATACCACGGTGTATTCCGGTGATTTCTAACATATTAAGCACCTCCCAGTAGTTTTAGAATCAAAGCCATACGAACGTACATACCGAACTTGGCCTGTTTGAAGTAGACAGCTCTTGGATCATCGTCCACATCGGAGCAGATTTCATCTACCCGTGGAAGGGGGTGCATGACAATCATATCCTCCTTGGCAGAGGTCAACTTATCTTTGGTTAAGATGTAATAACCCTTAAGTCTTAGGTACTCTTCTTCGTTAAAGAAACGCTCTTTCTGGATTCGAGTCATATAGAGAATATCCAGTTGGTCGATGACTTCATCTAGATTGTCGGTCAAGGCGTAAGAACCGGGCGCTAAGTCTTCAAGAATATAATCGGGTATGGTTAACTCGGTAGGTGATATGAAGATGAAGCGGATATTTTCATACTTGTTTAGAGCCTTAACCAATGAATGGGCGGTTCGGCCAAACTTTAGATCACCACAAAGACCGATAACTTGATGGTTGATGGACTTTTTGAGGGACCTTATGGTAAGTAGATCGGTAAGGGTTTGGGTAGGATGTTGATGACCACCGTCACCGGCATTAATGACCGGTATGTTGGCGTTTTTGGAAGCCAGCTTTGGTGCACCTTCTTTTGGATGACGGATGACGGCAATATCTGCATAACAACCGACGGTACGTATGGTGTCGGCAATACTTTCGCCTTTGGATACGGAGGAGGAGTTGGGCTCGGAAAAGCCGACAACTTGACCCCCAAGTCTAAGCATAGCGGCTTCAAAACTGAAACGGGTTCTGGTAGAGGGTTCATAAAATAGGGTAGAAAGCAGTTTTCCCCGACAAGCATCCAGATAGTTAACTTCATTGGTCATAATCCGGTCAGCTAGGGTAAAAATTTCTTCCTGTTCTTCTAAAGAAAAATCATTGGACTCAATTAGATGTCTTCCTTTTAACATAATTATCTCCTTTTTAGCCTCTCTGTGCTAGATTAAAGGTATCTTATAAGAGTTGCAAGTGTCATTGTTCATGAATAATAAAAGACGATACGGCTGCATCGTCTTTTGGTTACTGTGATAATAAGGCACTAACAAATCTGTTGGCATTATCTTCAAATAAGAAAAAGCCGATAGCATCGGTAGGTTCAGCTTTAAAACCACTTGAGGATGTCAAGACCTTCATGACGTCCAGTACATCCATTTCAGATGCATTGCAAAATTCAGCAAAGGTAAGGTTGACACCATCTTTTTGGATATAAACGATAAAACCTATGGGTTCGGCCGTTATCAGGGGTGAGAAGTCTGTCGTATTCATGTGATTGCCTCCAATAAGAATAATCCGCAGAAGTGGCTAAGTCCAAACCGATGAACTATAAAAGTTGAGGGGTAGGAAAGCTATTATCATTTTATCATTGGATTGATAAAATGTATAGGGTAAAATAAAGAATATAGATACTTAAATAGAGTTAAGTGTTAAACTGTTTACTTAATCCTTAAGGTTTAGTATATTTAATGTATGATTAAGGCGTTAAAATTACATAGATAAACTTTCGCTTATAATAGATATAAATTTAGTGAAATATAGTTTGACCTTTAACCATGTAGATTAGAAATAACTAGAAAGAGTATTGGGGCGTGATACTATGAGACTGGTACCGATTGGTTCTCTTAAAAATGATAGCATCGTAGCAAAAACAATTTATAACGAAAGAGGCAGTGTACTGCTTAAGTCGAATGTTAGTTTGTCAGAAAACTTAATTGAAAAACTTAGAGATAATGGTATCATAAGTGTTTATATTAAAGATGACTATAGTTTAGGTGAAATACAAGATGTAATTTCCCCAGAGCTTAGGAACAAAGCGGTTAGGGAAGTGAAGCAAGTCTTTGAAATGGTCCAAAGGGACTTACATGATCAAATAACGGAGCTACAAAAAGAGAAAAAATCCATCAAAAAAAGATTGAACATGATGGCAGATCAAAAGTATTTTGATCAGATTAGTGGCGTGATCGATGATATGATGGAAGATATCGGAAAAAACAAAGATGCTATGGTGGGTCTTGTGGATATCAAAAATATGAATGGCTTTTTATACCAACATGCCGTTCAAGTAACTGTCTTATCTTTAGTTGTAGGCATCGACATGAAATTGGGAAGACAGAATCTAAAAGAATTGGCTATTGGAGCCATGCTGCATGACATTGGTTTGGCCATGATTGACCATAATCTATGGGTTTATAAAGAGGATTTTACAGAAGAAGAGAAGAAGATTTATAAAAGTCACGCAGGGCTGGGGTATGAATTTATTAAAGAAAACACCATGTTAACCGGTGCCAGCATCATACCAATCTTGGAGCATCATGAGACTTATAATGGTGAAGGTTATCCAATGGGTAGAAAAGGTAATAAAATTCATAAAAATGCAAGAATCGTATCCGTAGCCAATGTTTATGATAAAATGACATCAGGTATTGACGGAACATTTATCCAACCCAGTGAGGCCATTGAATATATTATGGGTAACTCAGGGGAAACAGGCCTGTTTGATATTGATATTGCCAGACGTTTTGTGAGGCGGGTGGTGCCTTATGCGATAGGCAGTTATGTAATGCTTTCTAATCAGGAGATGGCCGTGGTCGTGGGCTATAATGTAAATAACCCACTTAGACCCATCTTGAAAGTGATTGAAGAAAACAAAAAGTTAGATGACCTTAAGAAAATCGATTTAATGGCCCATGAAAATTATAAACTAACCATTATTAAGACTTTATAAGGCAAAAGCCGGGGATAATTCATCGAAAATAGCTTGAACGGTGGTCATCTCATTCACACGAAAGGCATTGGCACCAACAAAAACCAAACCTTCGTCCACCCGTCCTTCAACGGCATCAATAAGTGCCTTGGTGATACAAAAAGGCGTTTCGGCCGGATTACATTTATGAATGCATTTATAACAGCGGTCAATCTTAACTTTTTGAGTGGCTTCGACATGTTTGAGAAAAGGATTGTTAAGAGCTCTTCCAGGTAAGCCGACAGGGCTCATCATGATTTTGATGTCTTTTTCTGTGGCATCTAAGTAGGCTTTCTTATAGGTGTCTGAGGCATCACATTCCTCAGTGACAACGAATCTTGTACCGATTTGCACGCCCTCTGCACCTGCATCTAAGACTTCTTTGATATCATGAACATCATAGATACCACCAGCGGCAATAATCGGTATCTTAAGTCCAACTTCCTTAAGGTGGGCCGTTAGTTCAGAAACGATGTCAACCAAACTTTGATTGCTACCGTCGATTAACTCTTCATATTTAAAGCCAAGATGACCGCCGGCTTTGGCGCCTTCTACCACAATGGCATCCGGTGTTTTATCGTATTTTTTCTTCCACCTTTTTATAATCAGTTGTGCACCCCTTAAAGAAGAGATAATGGGTACGATTTTGACTTTTGAATCCTTAACGAGGTCAGGTAAGTCAAGTGGTAGACCGGCTCCGGATATAATCATATCCACTTTGGCTTCAACAGCAACCTTCACAAATTCTGCATAGTTTTGCATGGCCACCATAAGATTGACACCAATGACCCCTTTTGGTGCATTGGTTTTTGCTTTTATGATTTCATTTTTTAGAGCCCTTTTGTTGGCTTCTATGGGGTTGCTTTTAAAGTCATTTTCCAGATAACCAATTTGGGCACCAGATATAACACCAACACCACCAGCGTTGGCCACAGCTGCAGCTAGGCGGGATTTAGATACACCGACGCCCATGCCGCCTTGTATAATAGGTACTTTTATGGTTAAGTCTCCGATTTGCAGTGCTTTTGTATGCATAAGAATCTCCTTAATTACTTTGAGTGTCAAACTATTTTATATTCTACCATAAAACATGTAGTATTGAAAGCTATTTCTTATAGTAATGAATATGAATTTTTTGTAAACATAAATTATGACCTATGGATTAAATTTAGGTTAAAAATTAAACACATGCCTAGGATAAAACAATGGAATTTGATATACTGAGTCGTACCCATTTTTATCGATAACCTCCAGGTCGATTGAGCTCATAAAATTATGAAAGTTGAGTATGTATGATTAATACAAAGGATAAACTGACGTATGGCGTTGGAAATGTTTCAAATGGCATTATATTACAAGCACTAACATCTTATTTGGTTTTTTTTGGAACGACGATATTAGGTTTATCAGGAACGATTATTGGTCTGGTAATAGCGGTTAGTGTCCTTTGGGATGCGGTTAGTGATCTATTAATCGGTCATATGTCGGATTATGCGGCTAGTAAAAAATTCGGCCGAAGACATCTGTTTATGATTGTAGGTACCTTTGGACTGGTGATTTTTAACGGACTCTTATGGAGTATTCACCCTTCTTGGTCCTACAACTTAAAAGTATTTCTTCTGTTTATTTGTGTCATGATGGTCAAAACCTTTATGACCATTTTAGTAACACCTTATAACGCTCTTGGCGCTGAATTGTCCAGTGACTATCATGAAAGAACTTCCATTCAGGCCTATAGAACCGTATTTTTTATTCTTGGTGTTGCCTTTACCACCGTTGCCGGTATGGTATTTTATTTTAAACCGACGCCTTTGTACCCCCTAGGTCAGTTGAATCCGTTAGCTTATCAGCAGTTGGGTATCAGTCTATCTCTGATTGTTTTGATTTGTGCCGGTATTGCCACTGTTACCACGCTAAAATACATACCTTATTTGCCCAAAAACACAAAAGTGACTAAGAAGAGCACGATTAAGCTCATGATTATGGAATTCAAAGTCATTCTTGAAAATAAGAATTATCTATATGTTGCAGGGGCTTATTTATCTGCAAACATTGCGACAGCAATTGTGGGTGCGGTTGGGCTCCATGTCTATACCTATACGTTTAAAATTAATAATTATGGTATTGGTATCCTTTTTGGGGTCATGTTTGGTCTTAGTGTGCTTTCTCAACAGTTCTGGGTGGCATATACAAAAAAACGGGATAAAAGAATGTCTGCATTGTTGGCGGTTAAACTATCTATTCTAAGCTCGATTTTTTTCATTATATTGGTGTTGTTTAGGGATTATGTCATTGCCCATCCCATATGGATGATGGCTTATGTTATTCCTTCAGGTATCGGTATCGGAGGATTGATTACACTACCATTTTCCATGATTGCAGATACAGTAGATGAAGAAGAACTGATGACCGGTCATCGGTCGGAAGGTTTATATTATGGTGGTCTGACCTTTAGTTACAAGATATCTCAATCGGTTGCCATATTTTTATTAGGGGTTATTTTAGATTTGGTTGGCTTTGACTCAAGTCTTTCCGTTCAACCAACAGCGACTGTGGTCGGATTAGGACTTGTAGTCGCCTTTGGTACCTTGGTGGCTTTGTTTATGGCCTATTATTTTTACAGACGGTATGCTATGACAAAGGAAAAGGCAGAAGCTATTCAAAAAGCCATTGAAGCCATGGCGACGCGTTAATTATATATGGTTAAAGTGTCAAAACGATACACCTTAACCATATATAGTTATAAGTGTAAATTAAAAATACAAATATGAAGGAGGAAGAAAAATGAATGCAGTAGCAGGTATCGGATTATCAATTTTCTTAGTTATTTATGCGGTTTTTGTACTAGTCCTAGTTGGGTTATCATTATTTATAATGGTATTGGGTATTAAGATAGCCTTTAGAGCCATAAAAGCATTGGATATTTACATAGAGAAAAATACAATCGTTGAAGACAAAACGGAAATATTGTAAATCAAAATGTTATTTTTGCTAGAGAAATAGAGAATGGGGTGGATTAGGTGATTAAAAAGTTTTTTTTGACGCTATTTTTATTGCTTATTGTAGGTTTGATTGCTATTGGCATCTATGAAAATCAGCAAGGCATTCTAAACGCCAATGGTAGAAAATCCATACTAAAAGATCTGCATTATGATGTGACAATTATGAAAGATGGCAAAGCTTATGTTGAGGAATATCGTACCTATGCATTTCTTCAAGGTGATTTCTCCAGAGGCTTTTTGGACGTAGAAGGTTCTATTGATCAGGTGGCGGTCTATGATGGCGAGACGCCTTTTATAAAAATGGAGGGTTTTGATACCAATAGACCTGAGGGCTATTTTGCAGTGCAACCTTCGGGAAGCGGTACAAGGGTTGAGTGGTATTATAGAGTCGATGAGAAGACGACAAAAACCTTTAAAATAACCTATCTCATACCGGAAGTAGCTACAATATATAACGATTGTGTGGATTATTTTCACAAATACGTCAGCAGCAACAATGTATATAAAATCAAGAATCTGTCGGTGACAGTGCATCTACCGGAAGGGGCTAACACAGATAACACAGAGATTTGGGCCCATGGTCCAAGTGGTGGTAATCTGTCTTTTCTAGATGATCGTAAGGTTCAGCTTCAGATGAAAAATGTGCCACCCGGTGTATTTATTGAGGCACGTTTTCTAATGCCGGTTGGGGTTATTCTAGGTAATCATCTAAGGATAGATCAAAACCGTTACGAAGTCCTTCGTGATATGGAAAATAAGGCTGCAGAAGAAAGTACGAGAGAAAGAAGAATAAATGGTATTATAAATCTATTGGCCATGATGGTGTCCGGAACCATCATTCTTTTACCTGTTGGTACCCTTATTCAATATCATAGCAAACTGAAACGGTTTAAGCCGACCTTATCACCGACATATTATAGAGATTTACCTTCTAACATCTATCCGGCAGAATTGGACCGATTGTTGCATTTTTATAACGGCAAAGAAAATATTTCCAATCAAATCTCGGCTACTTTGCTAGATCTGATTCACAAAAAAGCCATATTTGCCACGATTACAGAAGAAGCGTCAACTTTTGGTAACAAAAGAGATACTGTTTTTACCAATCAGTTAACCCAGTGGGATGCCTTGGCACCTCATGAAAAAATACTAATGGCATTCATATTCATCACTGTAGGTGGTGGGACAGGAACAGTCACACTTAAAGGTATTAAGAAATACTGTTCGAATAAAAAGTCAAATAGTGAGGCTTATGATTTTTATTTGGATTTTGAAAGCAAAGTCAGCAGTAAACTTAATAGCAGAGACTTTATTGAGACAAAACGTAATGTATTACCCAAAATTATAACCACATATGTGTTGATCTATGTTATTTTAATGATCCTACCTATGGTCTTGGTAAGTCAGGTAAAGGCCTTAGAGGATTCGCCAATATATTATATATCCATAGCCAGTGTTATTGGTTTTATGATTACAATTATTTTTGGAGGTAAGACCAAAAAGCTTTTAACTCAAAAGGGTGAAAATGAGTTGGCTCTCTGGCAGGCTTTTAAAAAATTTCTATCAGACTTTACGACTTTTGAGCAAAAAGAATTACCGGAGTTGTTTATGTGGGAAAAATACTTGGTGTATGCGACGGTTCTTGGTGTGGCAGGCAAATTACTTAAGCAGTTGTATGCCAAGTATCCCGAACTTACCAATGTGGATTATGATTCAAGACTTCTATATTTAGCCTATTATAATAGAGGTTATAATAATTTTGAAGGCTTTAATGATATTGGAAAAACCATGAGTGAAGCCATGAGAGATACAGTGAATATCGCTCAAAAAGCCGCATCTAAAGGTGGCGGTGGTGGCTTTTCTTCTGGTGGTAGTGATGCCGGTGGCGGTTCCGGTGGTTCAAGTGGCGGCGTGGATTAACGGAGAAAAAAGAGGCTCTGCCTCACGCTTCTTTGCACGTGTGCATATTTAAAGTTTTACTATTTGATAGTAAGAAAATGGGCTTTAGTCACTTTCTTTTATGTGACTAAGGCCCATTTCATATATGATTTGTACATGTTCATCATTGATACTATAATAAACCCATTTACCTTCTTTTCTGGATTTGATAAGTCTTGCCCTTTTTAGTATGCGTAGTTGGTGAGACACAGAGGATTGGGACATTTCTAAGACTTCTGTGATGGTTCCGACACACATTTCCCCCTCAAGTAGAGCACTAAGAATCTTGAGTCTTGTAGCATCGCCAAAAATCTTAAAAAAATCACCTAAAGCATCCAAAGTCTCAGGGACTTCGAGGGCTTCTTTTACTTGATCAACAAAACCTTCATCGGCACAACATTTTGAATGGTGCATGCATTTACCTCCTTGGTTTATGATGTATTATTTCTTCAAACCTATTTGCTTAAGAAAATCATAGACAACATCTGTATAATGTTCATTGTCAACGATAATTGAATTAGCATGGTCGCCATGTGTTGATAAATAAAGCTCTCGAACACCTTCTAGTTTGTGCTCATACAGATTCACAGAGTGTTCATAAGGAATATAATGATCTTGGGCACCATGAATGAATAAGACGGGTGTATGGACATGCTTCATTTCGGAGATGGGTGATACATCTTGGTAGAAACCTTGCCCCATAAGTCGGTTGATAATGGAGGCACCGTACAAACCTAACCAAACAGGTAACTTATTTTCAACCTTTATTCGGTATTTTAGAATGGTCAATAAATCTGCGTAAGGGCAGTCAGCTACTACAAAATCAAGGTTGTCATATGTAGCTATGTGCTGTAATGCAATTGAAGCGCCCATAGATTCGCCATGAGTACCAATAATTCCATTAGAACCAACTTTTTCTCTGACCCAACAGACGACATCTTCAAGGTCATGCTTCTCATAGTAGCCATGGGTAGTGGTCCTACCCCCGCTCTCACCGTGGTTTCTATGGTCGTAAGCGATAATATTGAAGCCTAAATCATAATAAAGTTGAAAATACTTTAAAGCGCCAAAGATGTTGGAAGTGATACCGTGAGAGAGAATAACGGTTTTAGTAGCACCTTTGTATGGAATCCAGTAGGCAAACAAATCGTAGCCAAAAGAAGATGGAATCATAACAGCTTCCTTGGGCATACTGCTAATCAGTATATCATTGTAGCTGCCTTGTTTTATATCAAAGTCATAGGCCTCTTCGTGGGTGAATATTTGTGGCTTGGCCACATTTTTATAGACATGATAGCTCAGTACACCATAAGCACCTGTTAATGCCATTGTTAAAAATCCTAATCGTTTCATCATCAAACACCTCCATAGTTTTCACTCTACTTTCATTCTATAACAACCCCTCTAAAATCACAACCATTTAACCTATTATTTCGAGATAACATGGCAATGATATGGTAATGAAATATAATAAATGATATGATAATCATAGACTGTATATGCTTGGAGGTTTGAACAAAAATGGATAAGGAGAAAATTCTAGAAGTACATAATCTGACCAAAGAGTATCAAATGGGTGAAGTGGTTGTCCATGCCCTAAGAGGTGTGGATATGGAACTATATGCAGGTGAGTTTGTGGTTATTTTAGGTCCTAGTGGATCTGGGAAAAGTACCATCTTAAATATCATCGGCGGTATTGATACCCCAACAAATGGAAAAGTAAATTATAAAGGAACTGAGATAGGTGATCTAGATGAAAAAGCCTTAACCAAGTATCGTCGTGAAGCGATAGGCTTTGTATTTCAGTTTTATAACTTGGTACCGAACCTGACAGCGAGAGAAAACATACTTCTTGCCTCTGAGCTGTCGGATGAAGCCATTTCTGTGGATGATTTATTAATAGAAATCGAACTTGAGGATCGTGGCAATCATTTTCCTTCTCAATTATCTGGCGGACAGCAACAAAGGGTGGCCATTGCAAGAGCCGTAGCGAAGAATCCTGCCATACTCTTATGTGATGAACCAACAGGCGCTCTTGATGTGACCACAGGCATTGGTGCCCTCAAGGTATTACGTTCTTTTAACCGAAACTATAAAAAGACAGTGGCCATTATTACCCATAATAAGTCAATTGGTGACATGGCAGATCGGGTTTTTTATGTTAAAGACGGTGTTATTGAAAAAGTTGTCGTAAACGATCATCCCATGAATCCGGAGGAGGTGAACTGGTGATTCTTATTAAGAAAGCCATTCGTTCCATGTTACGGCATAAGAAGGCTTATATTTCCTGTATTATACTGATGGCTTTAGGTGTTTGGACCTATACCACTATGAATACAGCTTTATTGGAGATCGAGAAAGGCAAAGACGGTTATTATGAAGAACAACGTCTGGGCGATGCATTTGCCAGTGTGGCTCAGATTCCCAAAACAGCACTACCTTATCTTGAAGCCATTGAGGGTATTGACCAGGTAGACGGTAGAGTAGTAGAGACTTTTCGTGTTGTAATGCCGGATTACCCTGATGATGTTATTAAACTAAAAACTATTTCGACGATAATGGACACAAACAATACAAGACTCAATGCCTATATGAGGGAGGGCAATGATCTGGGTTCTATAGAAGATATCCTGATTGGTCATGATTTTTATAAGGCTTATGACTTTGTGCCGGGTGATCGTATAACCATGATTATTAGGCAAAGAACTTATGATTTTACGGTACAAGGATCCATTTATTCTCCTGAGTATGTGTATATCGTTGAAAATATAAATGAATTTTTTTCGGATACAACTAAGTACAATATAGCGTATATGGATGAAATGGTTCTTATGAGGCTGCTTGGTATGGAAGGTCTCTATAATGACTTATCTTTTGCTTTCGAAGAAGGCTATGATTATGATGATGTTAAAGATGAACTGGAGCATGCTTTAAAAAAATATGGATTAATAGAGCTCTATGAACGTGATGATCTTTTTAGTTATTTGATGCTGGAAGAAGAAATATCCAGTGGAAGGTCCATGTCCACCACCCTACCGATGACTTTTGTTGCCATGGCATCGGTGGTTCTATACCTTATGCTCAAACGTATTATTGAGCAGGACCGGACACAGATTGGAACCCTAAAAGCCTTTGGCTATGCCAATACAACCATACTCTACCATTACATATTCTATGGATTTGTAACCGGTCTTATAGGAGCCATAGTCGGTATACTGATTAGTGTGGCAAGCATTGGACCCTATATACAGTTTTATTTGGATTATTACAAAATGCCCATAGGCAATGTGGTGACAGATTATCGATACTATTATATAGGTGGTTTCATGTCAATTATAGGTGGCAGTGTAGGCGCATATTTTGGAGCCAAAAATGTAGTAAAGCTTAAACCGGCAGAAGCTATGCGACCAAAAGCGCCAAGACCGATAAAAAAAGACATTACTCAAGTCATTCCCATTCTTAAACATATTCTTAATAGTAGAGGTTTTATGGCGGTTCGAAACATTACACGTAATAAAATCAGATCGGGTTTTGTGGTCATGGGTATTGTATTTTCTTATAGCATGATGGTGATGATTGGTATGATGAATGGTCTAGTGGATACTATGTTTTATAATCAATTCACCCATGTTCTGAAGTACGATGGTGAGATTGTTTTGAATGAATCGGTACCTTATGCTCAAGGTGTTCAGTCGGCCATGGCTATGGATCAAGTGGATTACGTGGAGGGGATATTAACTTTACCGGTCTTGGTGAGCAAGGGTTTCAAAAAATCGGGTACAGCATTAATTGGAATTAAGGAAGGAAACTATTTATATAAGCTCTACGATGATGAGAGAAACTACAATTTGAAATTAAACCGAGACGGTGTAATACTAGGAAGTATACTGGCAAAAAACCTTGAAGTTAAAAAAGGCGATAAGGTGGTTTTATCCAGCCCTTATATGTCCCAGGACCAGACACTCTACGTTACGGAAGTGGTAAGCCAAAGCATTGGATCTAGCGCTTATATTGACTTATCTCTTTTGGCGGAACTAACAAGTCAAGATATGAAGCTTAATAGCTTGATCGTTCAATCAAAGGATGTGGATGGTATTAGAAAAGAACTCCTATATAGTGGTTCGGTGAGTAAAGTAGAGGGTAAGGATAAGACTTTAGAACTCTATGAAACGCTGTTGGGTTCTTATGATTTTATAATTGTAGTTTTGCAATTTATTGCTATTATCATCGGATTTACCATTATTTATAACACGGCAGTTATATCCTTGTCAGAGCGAAGTAGAGAGTATGCAACCTTAAGGGTTCTTGGCCTTCACATTAATGAAGTGAAGGAGATTATGGGCTTTGAATATTGGATTCTTTGTTTTGTGGGCATTATACTTGGCATACCCTTTGCTCGGGTTTTGAATCAAGGATTGATTAATGCCATCGAGGTGGATGCCTTTGCATGGCCATCGACAATACCAACCAACGCATATTTTGTAGGTGCTGCAGGTTGTATGTTGGCGGTAGCGTTTGCCAACCTAACATCAGTAAAAGCCATTAAAAAACTAGACTTGGTTGAAGTGTTAAAGGAGAGAGAATAATGAAAAAACATATTAAAATCATAGGTATTGGGCTAGTGGCAATTTTTATCATTGGTTATTTCATATATGCTTATTTTCAACCCTTAACGGTTGAGACCCTAACCTTGAGTAAAGATCAGTCGGAGATTTATTTTATTGAAAAAGGTCATATGGTTAATAGTAAAGAAATCTACTTATACCCTGCCATGGCGGGTGAAGTAAAAGAAATACATGTAAAAAGAGGGGATCAGGTAAAGGCGGGGGATGTGTTAGCCAGTATGGACAACACTCAGATGATTCAACAAATATTAGCCCAGGAAGAAATGATTAAAGGTTATCAGGCTCAAAAAAACGGGGCTGAGGTGGATATTCAAGTAAGTATGGACAATATGAGGCTCACTAGAGCTCAATTGGTAGGTCAGTTAAAGGGCCTTGAGGCAGAAATAGGTACAGAAGATCAGAGAGAACTAGAAGCAATGTTAGTAGCCCAAAGTAAGGAGAGATATGAACAAGGTCTTGCGGATCTAGAAAAATATCGATTACTTTTTGAAGAAGGTATCATTGCTGAAAGTGAATTTAATGATTTCAAGACCATGGTGAATGGCTTAGAAGCAGATTATCAAATGAGTCAGGTATCAAAAGTTTCAGGTTCTGATTATTACAAGGGCATGAAAAGTGCTATTCATGCACAAATCAGCAGTATTGATGCCTCGTTAAAGAGAGACCGTCTAACCACAACAGAAGCTTATTATCAGTCTATGATTGATAGTGCAAAAGCAAGTCTTTCGGGCTTAAAAGCACAAGCAGAAGAAATGGATATCAAAGCGCCACATGATGGGTATATTAGTGATATCATGGTGGATGGCACCAACCGTGTCAGTGGAATGGAACCGGCTTTTTTACTCATAGGTGATGGGGTAAGAGAGATACAAGTCAAGGTGAATACCAGAGACATTGAATATGTTCATGAAGGTGATGGGGTTGAGTTAATCTATAACCGTCGTTCGGGAGAAGTGACATTGACAGGTAGAATTACTTACGTAGCAAATAACGCTACAGTTGAGTTATCGCCTCTAGGTATAGAGGAACGAAAGGTTTTGGTCATTATTGAGCCGGAGGTCAACGCGTATCTTGAGACAGGTTATGAAGTGGATGTTAAGTTCATTGTTTTTAATGAACCGGATAAACTGATATTACCTAACAGTGCTTTATATAAAAGAGATGACAAAGACATGGTCTTAGCTATTCGAGATGGCAAGGTAGAAGAGGTGCCCGTTACCCTAGGTTATGAATTAACAGGGCGCACGGTTATTGAAGAAGGTGTTGAAGAAGGTGAGGTTATTATTACGGATTTAGAAGCGAAAGGCCTTAAGGTTGGGGTAAGGGCTAAGTCGTCATAGGTTTCATAGAGATTCAAGAAAACAAGAAGAAGGGGCTGTCCACTGGACAACCCCTTCTTTTTGTTGATTATAAATTTATCTTATGAACTCTTTTTTCTTAGAACAGCACCGATGCCGGTAAGTGCAACACCGATAAGTGATAATGCTTCTAGTGGGATACCACCAGTTTGTGGTAATTCTTCATCTTCAAGAATGGTTATAGGAAGTGCTTCAGCTATTGGCTCATCTAGGATAACTTCTTCGATAGGGGCCACAACTTCTACAACTTCTTCCATCACTGGTTCAGGTAGAGCTTCGGCAATTTCTTCGTCTTCTAGTTCGATTTCAGGAACTTCTACAACAGCAACTCTTCTTCTTCTGGTTGTTGTTGTTTCTTCTTCGACGTCTTCGTCATCAACATCTTCGTCATCAACATCTTCGTCATCAACATCTTCGTCATCAACGTCTTCGTCATCAACATCTTCGTCATCAACGTCTTCGTCATCAACGTCTTCGTCATCAACATCTTCGTCATCAACGTCTTCGTCATCAACGTCTTCGTCATCAATATCTTCGTCATTAACATCTTCATCTTCATCTTCATCTTCATCATCATCATCATCATCATCATCATCAACATCTTCGTCAACATAGTAGAATCTTAAATGACTAACTGAGTTATTACTGGGAACTTCTACGAATCCACCATCACTTAAAGGATTGTAGTAATAAAGATTGCCACCATTGCCTGCTTTTACTGAAACAAAAAGGACTTGTTTAGAAGAAGTTGACCAATTTAATGAAATTATTTCGGAAGTTTCATCTTCTTTAGTCTCTATATCACTAAAAGTCACACTAAAACCACTTACAGTTACTTTATCATTTTTAATAATGCTCTGATTAAATTCTACAAAGTCTATATGCTCTTCAGAATAATAAGAACCAAAATACTCTAAAATCTCTTCGAAATCCAAATGCTGGTCATTACCCGTATATACCATAGGATTTTCAACTACCGCATTTACCGTTACTGTACTGCTTAACATCATTAAAAATACCAATACCAAACTCATTATTTTATGCCATCTTTGTTTTTTCATAATAGATCTCTCCTTCTGAAAGTCGTTGTCCATCTATGGGACAGGTTATTTTTCAGCCTCGTTTTTTATTGGGACGTGGTTACCCTTGTGTTTTACTTTATGTCCTTATTAAACGATAATTTGCCAAATGTCATCTAGGCACTACCTTGTTCTTGTTTGTTCCAATTGCGAATTTCTTGATTTTGAACGATGGGCAGTGCGTTGTGGATGAGGTTCATCAGTTCAAGTTCACTTCTAAAGTGAATCTTTTCTCCTGTGTCAATCCAATGAATCAAGCCTTGATAACTAAAGTGATCTTGATGATAGATTGAAACTAAGAAATTGGTACTTCTTGTTAATTGTACTTTTTGATTTTTCATTTTCTAGCCTCCTATATAGGCTACGCCTATAGGATAAATCAATTGAATAAGACTATTATACCAAAGCGCTGTGACATAAGACGAACATCCTTGTGACATCCTTGTGACGCCATGTTGACAAAATTATAAGAGGCTCAACCAAATTATGGTTGAACCTCTTATTAAAAAATTGAATTGAATAAAGCGAATTTATGAAACACTTATGTTTTCGGTCTGACCCCAGTTTCGCAAGGGTGAATCTTCTGCTGTATGACAAGAAACTGCACTGTGTATAAGCATCATCAGTTCCAGTTCACTTCTAAAATGAATCTTTTCACCGGTGTCAAGCCACTGAATTAAGCCTTGGTAACCATAATTATCGGTATGATGTATCGTAATTAGAAAGTTGGAGCTTTTTATGGGTTGTGCTTGCGATGGTTTATTAGTCATATCATATACCTCCTAATTGAGGAACGCTTGAAAAGGTAGTCTTGGTTATGGTGTTAACTTATTGTAACTTAGTTTTGATCTTTTGACCCTTGTTGAATTATATTATAACAAATGAGCGTTACAATACTGTGACATCCTTATTCGGACTAAACAAAGACTAGAGTGAGGGGGTAATGCTTAGGTCAACTTTCAAACTGTCAATGTGATGAACCGATACAGTGGGGGCAAGGGGGACTTTTGAAACCACTCTTTTTAAGATTTTTTCTGTTAGAACCTCATCCACACCGGGTAGTAGTATAATCATTTGCTGTTCATTCCATTGTGTGAAAGTATCACCTTTTCTTAGTTGAGACATAAGTAATTCCTTTAAAAGTCTTATGCGGTGATCGCGCTGGGCTAAGGTATCTTTGTTAGAGAATTGAAGCGTAAGGACACCGATGCTAAAGTCTTTGCCGCTACGTTCACTTCGGCGGCGTTCTAATTCATAAATAGACTTAAAAACATCCGGCTCACAATAAAAAGCATTTTCAATAAGGTGATTGGATTCAAGTACTTTCATCAGATCATCTTCGGTATAAAGGGTCTGTTGTGTTTGTAGTAGTTTTTTGTAAATGGCTTTCATTTCGTCGGAAGGCTGAATGCCCATCTCACGATCATAGAACGCATTGATGTATATATAATGATCAAAAGCTTGGCGCTGCTCACCTATAACGAGTAGCGCGTCCATTAGGTTAAGGTGAAAAGATTCTTCGTAAATATCCATTTTTATTGCTTTTTGAGATATTCTGATGATGGTATCATAATTGTCTTGAGCCTTTAAAATCTTGATTGCACTGTATATGGCTTTGATGAATCGCCTTCTATATTGATTTCGGATAGGAAAAACCCAATGCTGGTCGGCACACTCCGGTAGATAATCTCCTAGATAAAGGTCGATTGCTTGAAGATATGATTCTAAAGCCAAATCTGGATTTGAATCAATTGAAGCATCACCTTGTTGTATTTGCATCTCGAAGTGGTCGGCATCTAATATAAGTTCGATTTGATCATTCCATTTGTAGTAGCCATTGGTATAGAGGACAGTGGTTTCGTCATCCATTTTCCCATCTTCGTGCAAAGTTTGTCTCAGCCGATGCATTTGTCTGCGTAAGGTACTTCTTGGATCATTATATTCTTCATAAATCCATAATTGATCCATAAGTGCTTCGGGTGTAAATGAACGATCTCTATGGGTCAACATGAACTTATAGAGCTCCCATATTTTTTTTGAGGTAGAAGTAGACGTAATTAGAGAATCGTTATCCTTAATTACATCAAAACGACCCAAGGTATATACAGTATAAGTATGCTTTTGTTTGTATTTAGTGTGCTTTGCTTTAGTCATAATAGACCTCACGAAATTATGAATTGAATTAAAAAAGTTGCATAAACTTTAATAACAAATTTTGCAACCGAACTGTCATAGCATAAGCCTTAGACTCAAGTTTTGCGACCCTATTTTTCAATAGGTGTGCCATGGTATTTAGATGATCTATGCAAGGTTAGTCATAAATTGTACATATATTATATTTTACCATTATATGAAGCATCTTACCATGAAAAAATTTTGAAATATCCATTTTCTCATTCAAAATTTATTTCAGGGGGTGTTAGCAATTTGAACTTTAACCAAATATGGTTAAAGATCAAACCAAGTTTCACTAAATCAAAAAGAATGTATAGATTACGTTGATGCATTCGTAACTATAAACTCTTTATGAAAGTTCAACTACATGATTTGAACTTTAACCAAATATAAAAGTAGAAAAATAGTGGGATTAGTGATAAAATTTCACGGAGGGGATTGTTTATCAGTTCCAAATAGAGACCGAAGGGTCATTACACGGAGGTAACCAACTATTTATGAAAGTCTTTCACAGAATCAGCTTTAGGCTCATTTCCATTGTGTTTACTTTAATTTTCTTATGCAGCATCGCGTTACAAATCACATCTTTTAATATTATGTTCGATATGGTGAAGTCATCTGCAATAGACCGGGCCAACAACACAAAGAATTATATTAGCAGTCAAGTGGATTTTACAACTTTAGCGTCTTATAATCTAGAGTCAGATCAAAACAAAGAAGGTTATCAAGAATTAAAAAGCCTAATAAGAGGCTTGAAAGAGTCAAGTGGTGCGAAATTTGTTTATATTTCTAAGATGAATGAAAAAGGTGAATGGATTTATGTGGTAGACGCCTATGACGAAGGCGATGAACTATATACACCTCTTGGCACACCGGTAGAGGAAGATTATGAGGAGGTTTATGAAGCATTAGTTTCACAAGGAGTAGCAATGCCAGGTGAGTATGAGTCTGGTGAGTATGGTAAAATGATGAGCAGTTATTACCCGGTAAAAGACAATGATGGCGTCGTTGTGGCGGTTATTGGAACGGATTTTGACATTACTGCGGATTATGAACGCTTTATTGATGCCTTTATAAAGGGTTTACTAATCTCACTGGTTGTTCTGGGTCTGTCGCTGGTTGTTATTATGATTTTTACAAAGCAGTTAGTAAACCCGATTCATGCTATGGCAGGGGCATTTACTAGAATTGCTAAGTTTGATCTTTCAGAGGAGTTCCAACATAAGGCCTTGAAGTCTGAACTGGGTATATTGCAAAGAAGCTTGAACCAGATGATTGGAAATAATAGAAAAATGATAACAGAAATCTCACAAGTGACGAGTAAAGTCATCATTTCCTATAATGAAGTGACTCAAGCAATGGAGATGCTATCGAATTCTTCTAACGAAAATGCCTTACGCATTGGCAATCTTTCTGATGGTGTTATTAAAGAAGCAGAAGAAGTGGTATTGGCAAAAAACCTTGGAGAACAATTAGACGTAGAAATCAGTGCCATGGATGCATCTATCAGTAAAGCCTCGAAAGGTATGGAAGTGTTAAAGACAAAAACAGTAGGTTCAGAACAAGAACTTGGAAAATTATCTGAAAGCCTTCAAAATGCGGTTGTTGGATTTGATAAAAACACTTTAAAATTTGTGAGTCTCGAAGAAAAATCAGGCAGTGTGGTGAACATTATTGAGACCATTAGAAGAATTGCCAGTCAAACCAATTTACTTGCTCTTAATGCTTCGATAGAGGCGGCAAGAGCCGGTGAAGCGGGTAGAGGATTTGCGGTGGTTGCCAATGAAATACGTAATCTGGCGGAAGAATCAAATAAATCAGTAACCGAGATTGAAGCCATTATTGGAAGTGTATTAAAGGATATCGATGAGGCCATGATTACAAACAAGGATAATACAACTCTAATTAGTAAGTCAACAAACAGGTTGGAAGAAACTGTGACGGCTTACAGTGAATTAAAGGATTCCATAGATCATGTTTTGTATGAAATTGATGCACTTGACAAAAAGTCAGATGTAGTCATGTTGCATAAAAATGATGTTATGGATAAATTTGTCGTCATAAGTGATATATCTCAAAGTGCCACCACTCAAATACAGGAGATGACAGCACTGATTGAAGAACAGACAGCCAATACGGAAGTGGTGGTCTCAAATATGGAACAATTAAAATCAAGTGTAGAGAAGATTGGGGACGAACTTAAGGTTTATAAACTTTGATTGTATTGAATTTCTTACAGTGCTATGGTACTATGATAAATAATTCAACTTATGGGAGGATACTATTATGAAACATCAATTTGGAAGATTTGGGGGGCAATATGTCCCGGAACCGGTCATTGAAGCTTTGCGTGAGCTTGAGACGGCTTACGAAGCGGCAATTGTAGATGAGAGCTTTATCAAAGACTATAAGTACTATTTAAAAGAGTATGTAGGACGGGAGAATCCTTTATATTTTGCAGCGAACTTAACAAGCAGACTGGGTGGGGCTAAGATCTACTTAAAGCGTGAAGATTTGAATCATACAGGTGCACACAAGATTAATAATGCTATCGGACAGATTCTGTTAGCAAAACGAATGGGTAAGAAGAAAATCATTGCTGAGACAGGAGCCGGTCAGCACGGTGTGGCTACGGCTACAGCAGCAGCTATGTTTGATATGGAATGTGAAATCTATATGGGTGAAGAAGATACGGTTAGACAGCAATTGAATGTTTTTAGAATGGAACTTTTAGGCGCTAAAGTAGTGGCGGTCAAAGAAGGTACCAGAACCTTAAGTGATGCTGTGGATGCTGCCATAAAGACATGGGTAGAACGCATTGATGACACCTTCTATCTGCTCGGTTCAGCTGTTGGGCCACACCCCTATCCAAGTATGGTCCGTGAGTTTCAAAAAATCATCGGTGAGGAAGCCTTGGCACAGATACAGGAAAAAGAAAAAAGACTTCCGGATTATTGTGTCGCTTGTGTAGGTGGTGGTAGTAACGCCATTGGTTTATTTCATGCTTTTTTACCTTATGAAGAGGTTGGCATTATTGGTGTAGAAGCGGCCGGCTTGGGCGTTGAAACCGATATGCATGCAGCAACAATGGCTAAAGGTAAAGAAGGCGTTATACATGGTATGAGTACCATCTATGTTCAAGATGATGCCGGTGAAATCAGCCCAGTCTATTCTATTTCTGCAGGCTTGGATTACCCGGGTGTCGGTCCTGAACATGCCTATTTAAAAGACACTAAAAGAGCAGAATATGTGTCTATTACAGATGAAGAAGCTGTTAAAGCTTTTCTATACTTGTCTCAGACAGAAGGTATCATTCCGGCTATTGAAAGTGCTCATGCCATAGCCTATGTCATGAAGATGGCGCCAACATTGTCCAAGGATAAGATTATTCTTGTCAATCTATCAGGACGAGGCGACAAAGACGTTCAAGCCATGGAAGCATATATTGCAGAAAACAATGTCGACATTATACAAAAAGAGAAAATTTGATTAAAGTAAGAAGGGTTAAGGTGTCAAAACTATAAAGTGAAGCTTAGTTTTGACCCTTTAACCAAGAAGTTAAAAAAATAGAACCGACAAATTGACAAATATTTAACTAAACCATATAATATTAATGGGTTATAAATTTGATTAAATGATACGTTTGGATTTCGTATATTCAGTAAAGCCTAACTGACATGAGATTTCTAGCTGTTATGGCGCATACCGCCACCGGTACGTTTTGTTTGATTGAGGTTTATAACCTTTTTTTTATGCTTCTTAATAATAGTAGATGCATCATTATAAGGGCTGATATAAAAGAAAATAGTCCTATGGACCCATATGTAATGTCGGAGAACTAAGAAGTATGGTATAATAGATGGATAACTTATGCTCATTATTATATCCTTGTTGGTTGAGGTGAATGGAATGAAAGAAAAAATAGATTATGACAAATTTAGACGTTTAATCTCTTCAATACTCTACCAAGACGAACTAAGTGATACGATCTTGTCTGATTTGGCAGGAGGGTCACTTGTGTTTGGAAGTATGGAAAGCATAGTGCTTGATTTGTGGAAAATCAGGGAAACGATGCTGAAGATGCGTGATGGCGTGATATCTTTTGAAATAGGAGGAATAGGACCGATTTTTGAGGCCATCAAACAACTTCAGACAAAATTACAATATTTAAACACACAGATGGAGGCACTTTCGGAAGGAGATTTTTCCCAAGATACAGATTATTTTGGAGAGTTTTCAAGTGCCTTTTTGCTAATGAAGGAAAGACTTTTTGAAGATATGGAAGCCCTTGAGCGAGCAAGACTCACTGAACAAGAATTGAAGCAACACTTTAAAACGATTTTTCATATGATTCCTGAACCTACAGTGATTACAACATTGAATGATTTTCGTATTTTGGATTATAATAATGCCTACTTAAGCAATAGTGGGTATACGGTAGAAGATATTGAAGCTTTAAGAGAAGATAGCATTCATATTTATACCAACGATTCAGAAAAAAGAGATATTATTAAATCGATGCTGAATGAACAAGGTTATTGTGAGAACATAGAAGTTAAGTTCAAAACAAAAAACGATAGAATTCGAATTGGCTTGGTTTCAGCCAGACTTTATATGGTAGAAGATGTTACGATGGTGGTTCATGTTATTCGGGATATCACTCTACTTAAAGCCTATGAAAGATCTATCAAAGACAGGGAAACTCAGTTGGAACTCATATTTGAGAACTCACCTATCGGAATTATACAATACAACCCGGAAGGCATGATTCTAAACATCAATCAGTATTTTTGCAATCTATTGGATGCGACAAGGGAACAATTGCTCAATCTAAATATGTTGGAGCTTCCGGATAGGCATCTGGCACAGGTGATTGAAAAATCATTAACAGGCAATACGGCTGTTTATGAAGATCTTTACAAATCAACCATTACAGGTAAAGAAGTTTATGTACGTGCAACTTTTGCTCCGGTGTTTGATGATTCTGGTATTATGACAGGTGGAATTGGTATTGTTGAAGATTATACAGAGAGAAAAGCAATGGAAGAAGAAATCAGAAGGTTATCTGTTACAGACAAATTGACGCAACTTTATAACCGTTTGAAAATAGATGAAGTATTGGAAATGGAATTAGAGAGAGCACAGAGAACCAAATGGCCATTTGGTGTTATATTACTTGATATCGACCATTTTAAGCATGTCAACGATAACTTTGGACATCAAACTGGTGACAAAACCCTATATGACCTATCTAGATTAATGGAGAAGAGCGTGAGGGAGATTGATATACTAGGACGGTGGGGTGGAGAAGAATTTATTATTATTGCGCCAAAGACGGATATGCAAGGAGCCTTCATCCTAGCAGAAAAATTAAGAAAAAAAATTGAAACATATAACTTTGAAAAAATCGATACATTAACATGCAGTTTCGGTGTTGCCATATGGGAAGGTGATGAAGAACCTGCGTCCGTTATATCAAGGGTAGACAAAGGCTTATATGAGGCCAAAGCAAAAGGGCGAAATCGAGTAGTGAAAGTACTAAAAAAGTAAAGTTATGCTGAGTGGAAATATAGAAACATAAAAAAGAAAAGGTTTGGGGCCTTTTCTTTTTTTGTGTTTCTCATCTTGGGAGAGATTATTCACTGCTTAAGGAACTAAAAGATAGCGAGTATGATAAATGCACATATGAAGATCGCACCAGCTGGTGGGTCAATGTGGGTATCGTTGTGACTGTTGAAGACGAGGGTGAAAACTTCCCCGATAATCATGGACAAGATACCAAAAGCCATACCAATATAGGGGTCACCGGAGGAAACGGCGGCTAGACCTGCAATCATAGTGATATGATGTGTACCGGGAACAGGCAATCCCATTTCTGCGAAAATCAATGAAGCGGCACTGATGGTAAAGCCGATTGCTGCAATGTTCAAAGCAATAGCCATATTAGATACGACTAACCCCAAGCCGGCCGCAAGGATCAACATGAACAGAAAGAATTTACCTTCGGGGAAAAAGCGTCTAACTTCACCTTTTGAACCATCGAATGAGCCTATAAGCCCGGTCTTGCCAAAAATAAGCCTAACAATGAGCCCTGAAATGACAACGGTCAGTGCGATGGTGTCTGTTTGAATAGCTAGAACGGTTGAAAGTAAATAATTGATTGCATAGCCTAAGGAACCGAAAATTCCACCTACCAAAAGTACAGTAGGATCCCCTAGACCAAACATAGGTGCTACGATGTCTGTGCCGTTGGCATCACCCATAAGTTTTTTCTTGTTGGCGGCAAAAGCAACAGCGGCCACACCACCTGCAAAGGCAATATGTGGACCGAAATAACTACCAAAAGCAATTTCGTTTAGAATAGTAGCTTCACCACCGCCCAGCATAACAGCAATACCTATAAGTCCGGTAAAACCTACAAAGATAAAGGCGCCCAAAGCCCCTATGGTAGCAGCAAATACGCCGCCGCCAAAACTAATTAATAAATGTAACAGTGTCATCATAATCTCCTTTGTTTCTTTATTTTCATCGGTTATTAAGTTGAAAACGTTTCCCTCCTCTCGTGATCATATATCAACTTTACCGATAAATTCATGTAATATATAAAATGAATATAAACATACAACACTTTAATATATATATATATATATATTATATATAAATTATATAAAAGTCAATATCTTTTTAATATAAATTAAATATAATATGAATATAAAGTGAATATAAAGACTTTAACAATATTCAATAGAGAACGCAAATGACGTTTAACCTAGAATTCATAGTAATATACTTCTGATATTACTATGAACTGACGGAAGCCTTGAAGCTGTTGCTTGCTTAAATTGATGATAAAATGATTATGAAATAAAGAAAGAAAATGTTATAATATGTTAAAGGGTCAAAATCAAGTTTCGCAAGAATCACATATAATATATAGTTTTGATGCCTTACCAAGGATAGATGAAATAAACATCTAGGAGGAGTTATGGATCAAATTGAACGACGCCAAGATATTATGAAAGAAATAAAGAAAAATGGTGCTGTTAAGGTAAAAGAACTGGCAAAAGCCTATAGTGTTGGAGAAGCCACGATTAGAAGGGACCTGAAGCAATTGGCTGAAGAAGACCGCTTAGTTGTTACCTATGGTGGTGCTTATTTGCGTGAGATTCCAAATGATGTTGCTTATAAGAATAGGGTACAATGGATTAATAAAAACCCTGCAGATAAATATCCTGGAGAGAGTACAAGCAGCTACAACGCTCGCTTACAGAATACAACGACGATCAAAAGAAATGGCCAAGAGCAAGTCATTCGAGAAATCATCATAGAAGATAGCATATTAAAAAACCATTATAATAAGATTGTTGGTAAAGCCCATGGTTACATTAAAGACGGTGATACAATAGCTCTTGGAAATGGGACGCTATCAGCGCTTCTGCTTCAAAATATGGACCCTAAGCTAAGAATCAACCTCATCACCCCATCTATTAGCAATGCTTTGATTGCATCAGAAAAACCTTTTATTAAAATACATGTACCGGGAGGCATATTGGATAACGATAGCAAGATTCTAACAGGCAGCCAAATGGAACAGTTTATTAAACAATTCAATATTGATATCGTCTTTGTTGAACCGGAAGGTATATCAAAAACGGAAGGGATTACTTTTAGTGATTATGAAGAGTTAAAGGCAATTAGCTTAATGATTGAGCAAGGTAAAAGTAATGTTTTGTTGGTAGAAAGTTCGAAGATCAATGCGTCATCTTTTGCAAAACTGGAACGGTGGCAGTCTTTTGATAGTCTGATAACAGACACGAAACCGGATGAGGAACATTGTAAACATCTTGATATTCAGGGTGTCAAACTGATTTATTAAGGGTGTATAAGCCTAATGAGGAGGTAATGAAATGGCAGTACTGGTCACAGGCGGTGCAGGATATATTGGTAGTCATACCATAGTTGAATTATTGGAAGCATCTATAGATGTGGTGGTGGTAGATAACTATATCAATAGTAAGCCGGAAGCCCTAAATAGGGTCCAGGCTATAACAGGTAAAGATTTAACTTTTTACGAAGTAGATATCTTAGACGAAAAAAGCATGGAACAGGTTTTTGAGAATCATGAAATTGAAGCGGTTATTCACTTTGCAGGGTTAAAGGCGGTTGGAGAATCGGTTGCCTTACCCTTAAGCTATTATCATAATAATATTACCGGTTCTATAATACTTTTTAAGCTCATGAATAAGTATAATGTCAAGAGATTGGTGTTCAGTTCTTCTGCAACGGTTTATGGATTAAGCAACCCATCGCCGCTAACAGAAAACTTGCCTCTTAGTACGACCAATCCTTATGGTACAACCAAGTGGATGATAGAAAAAATCTTGCAAGATATTTACCATGCTGATTCAACATGGCAGATTGTATTGTTGCGTTATTTTAATCCCATTGGCGCTCATGAAAGTGGTCTTATAGGAGAAGATCCAAATGGCATACCCAACAACCTTATGCCTTATGTAACACAAGTAGGTATTGGGAAAAGAAAACAATTGGGTGTTTTTGGAAAAGATTATGATACACCGGATGGTACGGGTGTACGTGATTATATCCATGTGGTGGATTTGGCAAAGGGCCATCTGAGTGCCTTGACCTATATAACAAAGCATAAAGGCATTGAAGCCATCAACTTAGGAACAGGAAATGGGCATAGTGTTTTAGAGGTTATTAAGACCTTTGAAAAAGCCAATAATGTAACTATTCCATATACCTTTGAAAAAAGACGTCCTGGTGATATTGGGACTTGTTATGCAGATGTGAGCAAGGCAAAAAAGTTATTGGGATGGGTAGCAAAAAGAAGCCTAGAAGATATGTGTAGAGATGCATGGCGTTGGCAAAGCATGTATCCGGAGGGTTATGTGAATGATTGATACACATATACATATACTCTCTAATGTGGACGATGGTCCAAAGACAGTGTCAGAATCCATTAAAATGGCCAGGATGGCAATAGATGAAGGCATAACGGAAATGATTGTTACACCCCATTATAAAAGGCCGGGATATACAAACGAGAAAGTGCATGCGTCTTATGAATCACTAAAAAAAGAATTGATTAAACAAGACATAAACCTAAAACTGTATATGGGTAATGAAATCTATTTAAGTGAAGACAATGTGATGGATCTGATGGAAAAAAAGGCATATACCTTAAATGATGGTCCTTATGTTCTTGTAGAACTACCTTTTCGCCACTATTTTCCATTTCACGATGTCTTATTGCATCAATTACAATTAAAGGGTTACAAAGTTATTTTAGCTCATGCAGAACGATATGAGGCGCTCATTCATCAGCCAAATAAAATAAAAGAGCTTGTGGATAGAAACATATATATACAGTTAACAGGAAACGCCCTACTGAATAAAAAAACAAAAAAAATCGGATTTAAATGGATAAAACTAGGCTTGGTTCATTTGATAAGTACCGATGCCCATGATACATCTGTAAGGAAACCAACCATAAAAAAAGCATACAATCAGGTGATGAAAAAAATCGGAAAAGATGCTGCTGAACTTATTTTTGTGGACAACCCCAAAGCAGTTATAAATGGTTATGATATGGAAAGACCAACCCTTACAGAAAATAAGATGAAGTTTTTGACACTTTAACCATGATTAAGTACATAAGATAAAACATACATGACAAATAATGATATTTTTTCAGAACTGTGGTAAAATGTCATTACATGTTAATTGTTTAAAAGCATAAACTCAATATTCCCAGTTAGTGGATTTTCAAGGCGAATGAACGAGCTAGCCAAGAATATAGAAACCATCCGGGAAAAAGAGAAGCCGATAGGTGAGGTGACCTGATGGGAAGTCTAAAATCAATAGAATTATATATTGCAATCGTTACAACCTTTATACTTGCAGTTTTAGCTGTTGCAATCACCTTTATTCTTGTTACTTTATATGATATACAAGATAGGACAATACTTATATCAATGGCTATAGCTATAAATGCCATACTCATGATTATATTTAACATATTGTTATCCGTAAGATTCATGAAAGCGACGAAGGATTTGAAGCAAGACTTGGTATTGAAGGATATTCTATATGATCTATTCCATCAGACTTCACTAAAGCATTCCATAGAAGAGACTTGTGATTTGATTCTTAAAGCAGCCATTAAGGCCATACCTTTTGCTAGGCGAGGTACAATTATGGATGTCACTAGTCCTGACTTGATCCAGTTCAAAGCCTATGAAGGTTATAGCCTTGATCAACTAAATGGAATGAGACTTAGTTTGAAAAATACATATTTATATAAAGAAACAGAAGGCAAGATGGACCGAACCATTATCATTCCGGATACGGTATCATACATTAAAAATCAGAGTAAATCAGCTTACGTAGACCAGATTATTGAGGGAGACAGTGAAACAATTCGGTCAACTGTATGTACCCCCATCATGGTAAACGGTAAAGTTTTTGGTATGTTAAATGTAGACAGTTGCAAGTATGATGCTTTTACTCAAAAAGAAGTGGACATCCTAGAAATATTTGCCTATGAGGTAGGTCGGATGATTCGTTATACTCAAGTCATGAATGAGAACATATACTTGTCTAGATATGATGATATGACCAAAATCTATAATAGAGGTTACTTTTATGAGTTACACAAGAAGATGTATGGTAACCCGGCGATTAAAGATTATATATTCATAGCAACGGATCTAAACAATCTAAAAGAGGTCAATGACACGTATGGTCATGGTATTGGTGACCGTTTGATTCGACATTTTACAAAAAATGTTTCAAGTTTATTAGCTGAAAACTGCATATTTGGTCGTTATGGTGGCGATGAGTTTAATATATTATTGCCACATTGGACAAAAAATGAGGCCTATGCATTGATTGATAAGATCAATCAAAAGCTGGCGGATGATCCGATTAAGGCAGGTGAAGATGTGATTTTTGTTTCTTATAGCTATGGTGTCGTACAATGTCCTACAGATGAAAGGGATTACAAAGAATTAATCAAGCTTGCAGATCAAAAAATGTATGCCCATAAAAGAGAAATGGAAGCACAAGCGTAGTAAGTTAGAACTTGGCACAGTAATAGATAGACCCTATAATTGAGTGAGAGGTGGCATATAATGCGTTATTTACCGGAAAAAACAGTTGAGTATCTTGAGCGAAATGGGTACGACGCCCAGAGAGACCATAATTGTTATCAGGCTCTAAAGAACTATCTAAAAGATGAAGGACACAAAAAGAATCTCAAGGATTTTTCAAAACATCTTCTAAACGATTATATGGCACTCATTGGCATGGTGGAGCTTCGCATGGAAGAAATGTCCCAATTATCAGAAACAGATGCAATGACACAAGTGTATAATCCAACGAAGATGCAAAATATTATAGACCATGAATGGTCAAGGGGAAAAAGGTACCATTCACCTTTGTCTTTAATCCTTTTTGAAGTAGATGGATGGGATGAAATAATTGCTGAGCATGGCCGGGATATAGGTAATCAAACCCTTTTAAAGTTGGCAGAGATTATTAAGTCAAATATTCGTACAACGGATGTATTGGGGCGTTGGTATGGTGAAGCTTTTATATTGGTTGTACCAACAACGAATAATGTTCAGGCCCAGTGGCTAGCACAAAAACTTAGAAAGACCATTGATGGCACAGACTTTGAAGGGGTGGGGAATCTAACCTGTTCCTTTGGTGTAGCGGATCGAGATGCAGCTATGGACGTGGATGATTGGGTCATAATATTAGAAATGGCCCTTAAAAAAGCTAAAGAAAAAGGTCGTAATTTGGTTATCGATTACGAAACTATTATCAATGAAGATGAATGAAACGGAGGTATTTGTATGAAAAAGAGTAAGATTTTTGGCGTAGCAGGATTAGCAGCTTTAGCCGGTGGTGGTTATGCGGCATATAAAACCATGACAAAGGTCAAGGTCCTTAAAGCAACTTACGATCAAGTAATAGCCTTTAACGGATCTGAGAAAAAGTATGAAATATTTGAAGGTGATTCTTATGCAGCCGTATTTGCCGGTGTAGAGATTGACCTTAGTCAGGCAGAGATGGTAGGTGATAGCGCAGTGCTTAGAATCTATGCTGAGTTTGCCGGTGTTGAGATTACTGTGCCTAGCGATTGGAATGTTAAAGTAGATGGTATAGCAGATAAGGCAGGGGTTAGCAATCAGGTGGATTATAGAGCCGATGACACGACTTCTAAACGCTTGACCATTGATTATAATATTAAGTTTGCTGGACTTGAGATTAAACGTGTTGATCTTGAGGATACAATAGAGATTGAGATTGAAGATGAACCGGAGTTTGATAATCCGGATATACGTGAGGCGGATGCCCCAGCGGAGTCGTAGAGTATACTAAAAGCCAATGCTATTATAGGTTGGTTTTTTTATATATTTTATTATGTGAGAATGATATAATATGATTATGAGAATGATTATCAAAAGGAGGTATTAGAATGAAGATATATACAAAAAAAGGTGATCAAGGCTATACCAGCAATATAAAAGGAGAACCAATCAAGAAGTCAGAGGCATTACTAGAACTCCAAGGAACCATAGATGAAGCAAATGCAGCTATAGGTTATCTTAGATCTTTAATGGAGGGGGCGTATCCTGATCTTGAAGATGGGTTGCGAGATATTCAATATGCGCTTTTTAGAATGGGTAGTGATGTGACCTATGGTTTTACCCAAAAACTCATTATTGAAGAAGATGTATCAGTACTAGAGACGGAGATTGACAGAATGACCGGTGCATTTGGGGTGCAGACAACATTTCTCTATTATAGTGGGCATCAAACAGCAACATATGCTCAACTGGCAAGAAGCATTATTAGGCGTGGTGAAAGGGCGTTTGTAAGAGCTTATGTGGGTGATGATTATCCTATGGACTTAAAATATTTGAATCGACTTGCGGACTATATGTATGCTCTCGGTCGTTATTTAAACCATATCCATGGCGTTGTTGAAGAAAAAATGACCATTAGAGATGAGAAGGCTTAAGTTTCAATTTACTGCAGGATATGTTAAAATTGAATCTGGATAGGATCAGTAGAGGGGATGGCATTATTACAAATCGTGAACACTTGAATGAATTGAGGAAAAAAACATGACGACACAAGATTCGAAAATAGAGTTTGCCCACTTACATGTTCATACTCAATATAGCTTATTAGACGGCTCAAGCAAGATTGATGAACTTATTGGACAAGTTAAAGATTTGGGTATGAAAAGCATAGCCATAACAGACCATGGTGTTATGTATGGTGTTGTTGATTTTTATGACGAAGCCATTAAACAAGGCATCAAGCCAATTATAGGCTGTGAGGTCTATGTGGCAAATCGAAAAAGAACAGATAAAGAAACGGGTATAGATAACACCTATTATCATTTGGTACTACTGGCTGAAAACCAAGAAGGTTATCAAAACTTGATGCGTCTTGTGTCAGATGGCTTTACGGAAGGTTTTTATTATAAACCAAGAATCGACCTGGATTTACTTAGAAGTTATAGTAAAGGTATTATTGGGTTGAGCGCTTGTCTAGGTGGTCATGTGCCCAGTGAGATTCTTAGAGGGGACATGGCACAAGCAAAAGAAGTTGCTATGACCTATAATCAGATTTTCGGACAAGGTAATTTTTTCCTTGAACTACAAGACCATGGTTATGAAGAACAGCATCTTGTTAATAAAGCGTTAATCGAGATGAGTAAAGAACTATCAATTCCATTGGTTGCAACCAATGACGTGCACTATACATATAAAGAAGATGTAGAAGCCCATGATATTCTTTTGTGTATTCAAACCAATAAAAAGGTAACAGATGAAGACCGAATGCGTTATGCCGGTGGGCAGTTTTACCTAAAGTCGCCAGAGGAAATGTCGAGAATTTTTTCTTATGCTCCGGAGGCGCTCAAAAACGCAGTGGATATTTCTAGGCGGTGTCAAGTAGACTTTGAATTCGGACAATACAAACTTCCCAAGTATGAATTGGATGAAAGCATAGATAAACGTATATACATTAAGGATATCTGCTATGAAGGTCTAAAAGAGCGGTACGAAAACATAACTGAGGCACATAAGGAAAGACTGAATTATGAACTCAGGGTCATTGATGAAATGGGCTTTATTGATTATTTTCTCATTACCTGGGATTTTATCAAATTCGCACGAGACCATCATATTATGGTTGGTCCTGGTCGTGGGTCTGCTGCAGGGAGTTTGGTTTCTTATTGTTTGAAAATTACAGATATTGACCCATTAAAATACAACCTTCTTTTTGAACGTTTTTTGAATCCGGAGCGGATTAGTATGCCGGATATTGATATAGATTTTTGTTATGAGCGTAGACAAGAAGTGATTGACTATGTTGTAGAAAAATATGGTGAAGACAAGGTCGCACAGATTATTACCTTTGGTACGATGGCGGCTAGAGCTGCTATTAGAGATGTAGGACGTGCTCTTGACATGCCTTATAATGAAGTAGATAAGGTCGCCAAAATGATACCCCAAGAGCTGAAAATCACCATTGACAAGGCACTGAAGATGAACAAAGAGCTTCAAAGTCTGTATGATGAAGATGAACAGGTTAAGTATTTGATTGATATGTCCAAACGTCTAGAAGGATTAACCAGGCACAGCTCGACCCATGCAGCTGGTGTGGTTATTTGTGATCGTGCTGTTAATGAATATGTACCTCTTAATACCAATGATGATGCGGTTACGACCCAATTTACCATGAATACCTTAGAACGCTTGGGTCTACTAAAGATGGATTTTCTTGGTCTTCGTACATTGACGGTTATTCAAGATGCCATTTTAAACGTTAAAAAATCACAAAGTATTCAACTGGATATGAACCTTATAGATGATAATGATCCAAAGGTGTTTGAACTTATTGGAGCTGCTAGGACTGAAGGGGTTTTCCAACTTGAAAGCGACGGCATGAAAAATTTCATGAAAGATTTAAAACCCCAAAGTCTTGAAGACATCATTGCCGGGATATCTTTGTACCGACCGGGCCCTATGGAATTTATTCCGGCCTATATTCAAGGTAGCCGACATGCAAAAGACATTACTTATGATTGTCCTCAGCTTGAACCAATTCTTAAGCCGACTTATGGTGTCATTGTCTATCAAGAGCAAGTGATGCAGATTGTTAGAGATCTGGCGGGCTATACCTTAGGACGTAGTGACCTGGTACGACGAGCCATGTCTAAGAAAAAAGAAGATGTGATGTTAAAAGAACGGGCGAACTTTATATACGGCAACAAAGAAGAAGGCGTTCTGGGTTGTGTGAATAACGGTATAGAAGCAACTGCAGCCAACAGAATATTTGACAAAATGACGGATTTTGCAAAGTATGCCTTTAACAAGTCACATGCAGCGGCCTATGCCATTATTGCTTATCAAACCGCGTGGCTCAAAGCCTATTACCCTGTAGAGTTCATGGCAGCCTTATTAACCTCTGTTATGTTTGGTGGGGGTAAAGTTGCAGAATATATTTATAGTCTTAAAGCCATGGGAATAGAAGTTCTGCCGCCGGATATTAATGAAGGTTACTACAACTTTTCAGTTTCTAAGGGTAAGATTCGATTTGGTTTAGCGGCAGTTAAGAATGTGGGGAGAGGTGTGATTGACCATATGGTTGCTGAGAGAGAAGCAGGTGGTCCCTTTGTTTCCTTGACGGATTTTTGTACCCGTATGGACGCAAAAGATCATAACAAACGTATGATGGAAAATCTAATCTATGCCGGTGCTTTTACATCTCTTGGTGGCACAAGAAAACAATATATTCATAACTATAAGTTTGTAATGGAGGCCATTAACCATGAAAAGAAAGCAACGATTAATGGTCAGATTAATCTTTTTGATCTTACAGAAGAACTGCAAGAAAACAAAGCCGATCGCTTTGAAGTGGTGGGCGAATTCTCCAAAGAACAATTATTAACCTATGAAAAAGAGGTCATGGGTATATATTTATCAGGGCATCCTCTTGAAGACTATGCAGAAGTGCTAAATAGGGTACTGACCAATAGGAGTCTGGATTTTCAACCCTTGGTCGATGGAACATTCAAAGTGACCGATGGTATGATGGTTAAGTATGGGGGTATCATCAGCAACAAAGTTGTAAAGACAACAAGAAACAACCAGACAATGGCATTCCTTAGTGTGGAGGATCTATATGGAACGGTTGAAGTCGTAGTATTTCCTAATGATTATGAAGCCAATCGCCACTACTTAAATGAGGATGAAGTGGTTATTGTTAAAGGAAGGGTATCCACCCAAGAGGATCAAGACGGCAAGATTGTCTGTCAAACAATAAGGCGGCTTGAAGATGTTTTAAAAGAAGTTCTTTATATTCAGTTTGATGATCTAGAACATTACCAATCTGTTATCAAGCAAATCACCCCATTGCTAAAAGCGGAGCAAGGTCAGTCACCGGTGATAGCTTATCTTAAAGACAGTAAGAGGAAAAACGATTTTGGCGGTAATTATCAAGTAACGATAAGACCGAGTTTGGTTGAAAAGCTAGAAGCCTTGATGGATAAGGATAATGTCAAAGTTGTGAAAAGTCTATTGAAATTCTAAGGGATGTGGTATACAATATAGCGTGAGAAAATGAGAAACCAAGTGAGGCATAGTTGAGTGAATCATACGAATGTGCTAATTGCTCAATGAAAATGTGGAGGTAAGAAAATGTCAAAAGAGATTAAAACCATTGGTGTGTTAACAAGTGGTGGCGATGCACCGGGAATGAATGCAGCAATAAGAGCCGTAGTTCGAACAGCATTAGCACGTGGGAAAAGAGTTATGGGTATTCGAAAAGGCTATCAAGGGCTTATTAATGGCGATATATTTGAAATGGATGCAAGAAGTGTGTCAGATACCATCCAAAAAGGTGGTACGATGTTATATACAGCGCGATGTGTTGAATTTTTAGAAGCGGAAGTACAACAAAGAGGCGCCGATATGTGTAAGGTTTTTGGTATAGACGGGTTGGTTGTTATTGGTGGTGACGGTTCATTCAAAGGTGCCGGTAAATTAGCAAATCTAGGTATTAATACAATAGGAATTCCAGGTACCATTGATCTTGATATTGATTGTACAGACTACACCATCGGTTTTGATACGGCAGTTAACACAGCAATGGAAGCCATTGATCGACTTAGAGATACATCGACTTCACATGAGCGTTGTTCTGTTGTAGAAGTTATGGGTCGGGATGCCGGTTACATTGCTCTATGGTGTGGTATTGTCAATGGTGCGGAATATGTATTTCTACCGGAAGTTGAGAATATAAAAGAAGAAGAATTGATTGAGAAAATACTTTCAAACCGTAAAAAAGGTAAACGTCACAACTTGATTATTATGTCAGAGGGTGTTGGTGGTTCGGATGATTTGGCTAAAAGGATTGAAGCGGCTACGGGTATTGAGACCAGAGCGACGATTTTAGGCCATTTACAAAGAGGTGGAAGCCCAACAGCAGTTGACCGTATGCATGCTTCAATGATGGGTGCATATGCAGTTGATTTGTTATGTAAAGGTGAGAGCAACCGCGTGGTTGGTTTTAAAAACAATACCTATGTTGATTTTGATATTGAAGAAGCCTTAGCAATGCAAAAAGATATTAGTAGTAGGCAATATGAGGTTAGTCAGATGTTGGAGACCAGATAAAAGAATGGCTTTATGCAGTGAGTCCTGTGAAAACCCTTCCATAGTGTATATGACTTCGGTCGACCGTTGGTGCGTCCTGCACCAAATGTCGACGGTCAGCATCCATGCTGACTTGCTCCGTCAATACACACTATTCCAGGAACCTCATAGTCGGTATAGATAGGGGTTCGACTAAGTGGGTTCATGAAAGCCGAAAAATAATTTAGCAGTAAGTATACATTTTCATCTACCGCTTGAAGGGATAGTGAATTGAATACTTGCTGTTTTTTATTCCCTTTTTTATGTTATAATTAATCTTGTGCTAATGGCTATTAGTAGAGGGGTAGGTGATGGTGTGTTATGTTCTCAGTGTAAAGCAGAGTTTAAAGATAATGAGGATGTTTGTCATGTTTGTGGGCATAGAAAGCCTAATATGGAAGATGTGGATTTAATTATTAACAGCCTTATTGAGGAAGATATTATGGGGGCTTCAGAAGACATAGAAAGTGACGATGGTGACCTGGGAAAGAAAGGCCCCTTTAGAAAAGATGAGAAAGCAAAAATAGAGGGTAAAATGATTCAAGGGATTCGATATATGATTTTTGTATCTATTACTATATTTATTATAGCCTTGTTTACCCATTGGTTTACCATATCCGGTACAACCGTTGATTATGGTTTTGTCAACAATCCATATACTCAGAGATATTTTCAAGAAACAGAGGATGCATCTTATATTGAGTTTTCGGGATATGACTTGTTTAATTATAGTAGATCCGTTTTGGATGATCATAGTAGGATTATGAACTCAGATGGTGAGTTATCCACTTCAATACAATCCGTTTTACATATGTATATCATGTTGGCGATGGCTATATTAATGGTAACAAGCCTTGTTGCCTGTTGCGTAGCATTCTTGTACAGAAAATATGTAGGAATTGCTATAATCAGAAATCTGGCGATTGTGAATCTGGTTATAATAGGCCTGAATTATTTATTCATAAATATTACCTTTATCAGTGCTATTGCCATTAGAGCTAAATCCGTTATCAATCAACAGAAAGTTTTTGGTACTTTACATTTAACTTTCAACGGTATATCTCATGATCAATATTTTTATACATATAAAGTGACTGAAAATGTAGGGTTTTATGGTACAATTATAGTATTAGGCATATGGTTAACGCTCTCAATCATACTATATGAAATGAAAAATAGTGAAAAAATAAGAGCCATTGAAAATGGTGAAATAGAAGAAAGATGATAAGGAGGTTTGATTTTGAAGTTATTTGTAAATGATTATGAAATTAATGACGATAAGAAAAAGCTTCAATTGGATATAATTCATGAGCTGTTGGTAGGTACATACTGGGCCAAAGACCGCTCCATTCAAGTCATAGAAAAGAGTGTGGCCAACTCTATATGTTATGGTGTTTATTTGGAGGATAAAATGGTAGGCTTTGGTAGAGTTGTTACGGACTATGCTACCATGTATTGGGTTGCGGATATTGTCATTGATGAAGCCCACAGGGGCAAAGGTCTGGGTAAGGCTCTGATGAATTGTATTGAAGAAAATGAGGATATAAAGGGCTTAATGGGCATACTGGCAACACGAGATGCTCATGGATTATATCAGAAATATGGCTTCATGCAAGATCCGGAGAAGTTTATGAAAAAACCTAGGCTAGAATAGCAATTAAGAATACAGGATTGACTTTTTATAGAGACATAGGTATAGTTAGACAAAGAATATATAAAATCATATAGCATGGAAGTCGGTTAAAGGCCGACACAGCCACCGCTACTGTAATGACGACTGAAACACTGGCCATAAAGGCGAATCACTGATGAAAATCGGGAAGATGTGTGGAGGGTTGATGTCTAAGTCAGGATACTTGCTTTATGATTTGTTGATTCCAAATTTCGTGTGGAAATAATGGGACTTTTATTTTACCTTTCTTTAAAAGTGCTCATTGGAAGGAGTAAGATGGCAAAAAACATCATGTTTCAGGGAACAGGATCAACAGTAGGGAAAAGTGTGATTACAGCAGCCCTTTGTCGTATACTTAATGATGAAGGTTATGCGGTTGCTCCATTTAAATCACAAAATATGGCACTAAATGCCTACGTTACAAAAGAAGGTAAAGAAATGGGCAGAGCACAGGTGGTCCAAGCAGAGGCCGCTAGAATAGAACCACATGTAAGTATGAATCCAATATTATTAAAGCCGACCAGTGATATGGGTAGTCAGGTCGTTGTTAATGGCAAAGTGTATATGAACCTATCTGCATCGGATTACTATACCCATAAGGAAGCGCTGATGACAGAAGTGAAAAAAGCATATAAAGCATTGGATGAGGCTTATGAAATCATCGTCATTGAAGGCGCCGGGAGCCCTGCTGAAATCAATCTTAGAAAAAATGATATTGTAAATATGGGCTTGGCAGAGGAAATTGATACACCGGTTATCTTGATTGGAGATATTGATAAAGGTGGTGTTTTTGCCTCAATATACGGCACCTATATGCTACTATCATCATCAGAACAAAAAAGAATAAAAGGCTATATTATCAATAAATTCCGAGGCGATGTAAGACTTTTAGAACCGGGTATAGAAATGTTTTATGAACGTTTACCGATTCCCTGTCTTGGCGTAATTCCTTTTGAGCGTATAGATGTGGATGATGAAGACAGTGTGACAGAGCGTTTTTTAAGCCGAAATACTTCGCCGATACAGATTGGTGTCGTTCGATTACCTTATTTATCAAACTTCACTGATTTTACACCCTTTGAATTGGAACCGGATGTGGGTGTTCAATATATCTCGACACAAGAAGATTTTGAGAAATCGGATATTATTATTTTACCGGGAAGTAAAAGTACCATAAAAGACCTTGAATATATTAAGCGTCTTGGTATGGATCAATGGATTAAAGAAGCCCATAGTAAGGGCAAAATCATTATAGGCATTTGCGGTGGTTACCAAATGCTAGGACAAGAGATTAAAGATCCCTTACATGTGGAAACAAATAATGACTATATAGATGGTCTTGGACTTTTAGAGATGACAACAACCATGATGCAGGAAAAAACAACGGTTCAGTCGGAGGGTGAAGTTGTAAACCACCCCAAGGGTATAAATGGTAAAAACCATAAAGTGAAAGGTTATGAAATACATATGGGGGTATCAACGTACTCAGATCGAATGCGACCTTTTCTAAAGCTGAACAATCGGCTAGATGGTTGCATGAATGCAACGGGTACTGTATGTGGCACTTATTTACATGGTCTTTTTGATATGGATGGTTTTCGACATGATTTGTTGACAGCTATTAGAAAAGAGAAAGCAATGGAACAACAGGACCTTGTGAACTTTGCTCGGTTAAAAGAAGAAGCCTATGATCATATAGCAAATCTGGTTAAACAAAATATTGATATGGATCAAATCAAGGCGATTGTAGGTATAAAATGAACTTAGTATATGTATTGTTGACGGTTACATTTTTGGACTATCTAATAGGTGATCCACCAAATTGGCCCCACCCAATTATATACATTGGAAAATTAATCTCATGGCTTGAAAAGCAACTAAGAAAGTATGGATTGGCAACAAAGTTTGGTGGGTTTATTCTTTTTATAGTAACGGTATTAATTACATTAAGTACCTTGACATTTATTCTGAATATATCCGGTAAAGCCGGTAAAGTGGTTGAAGGCATCGTTCTTATATATTTTTTAACATCAGCATTAGCGGCTACTTGCTTGAAAAAAGAAGTGATGAAAGTGGCTTACGCTTTAAAACACAGTACGATTGAAGAGAGTCGCATAACCCTTTCTTATTTAGTTGGTAGAGAAACGAAAACACTGACGCATGAAGCGATTATAAAAGCTACCGTAGAAACAACGGCAGAAAATACCATTGACGGTGTTATCGCCCCACTTTTTTATATGGTTATAGGTTTAATCTTAGATTGTCCTGTACAGATGGTATTTCTATATAAAACTATAAATACCTTAGACTCGATGGTTGGGTATATACAAGAACCTTATACACAGATCGGTTATGTCTCGGCAAAAATGGATGATTTAGTTAATCTAATACCGGCAAGACTTGGGAGTCTTATGATGTTACTTTCCGGCGTTTTTCTTAGACTGGATGTGCAACAAGGTCTAAAAATATGGAAACGAGATTGTAGAAAGCACAAAAGCCCCAATGCCGGGCATCCGGAATCTGTTGTTGCAGGTTTGTTGGGTATTCGTCTTGGTGGGACCCATACCTATTTTTCTCAAGTTCTAGAGAAACCTACAATTGGTGATTCGACCAGAAAAATAGAGATACATGATATAAAGAAGACCGTTCAAATCATGTATGCTTCTGAGTTGATGCTTCTGGTATTATGTTGTGGTTTATTGTTATTAATAAGTTAGGAGACAAAATGTTAAAACATGGTGGTTATACAAAAGATATCCTAGATTTTAGTGTCAATGTGAATCCTTGTATTACTCAAGCCTTACTCATGCCTTATATCAAAAGGGCAGTGGGTGAGATTGGACGATATCCGGATATTCAAGGCAATGCACTTGTAGAAAAAATAGCCGAGATTGAAAGCATTTCAGTTGAGCATATCATTGTAGGAAATGGTGCAAGTGACTGCCTATATACATGTGCTAGAGCCCTTAAACCTCAGTCAGTGCTTATTATTGAACCGACTTTTACAGAGTATAGACGCGCCTTTGAAGTGGCAGGTAGCCACGTTCTTTCTTTGAGTATAAACCTATTGGATCAACAAGAAAAAACAGAAGAAATACTAATACAGCAGATTCGAAAAATTAAAGCGGATATGGTCATAGTATGTAATCCAAACAATCCGACGGGTGCGCTTTACAAAGAGGCTTTTATAGAACAAATCATAAAAATTCAAGCTGCACACAAAGGTTTTGTGCTTTTGGACGCTTCTTTTAGACAATTTGAGGGATTATCGACTTATTTTGATGAAAAACGTTGGAACTTAATCGTACTTATGTCTCTAACAAAATACTACGGTGTTCCCGGACTGCGCTGTGGTTATTTGATGGCGACCAAGTCCGTAATCATGGCCATGAAGGCGGAACAAGTACCGTGGTCGGTCAATGGTCTGGTACTTGATATCATGCCTAAGCTCATGGAGGACAAGAAGCTAATTGAGGCAACACAAGAATGGTATCCAGTTGAAAAGAATAAACTGGAAAAAGCACTGATACACTTATCCTTTCTTGAGCCTATGAAAAGTCGGACCAACTTTATTTGCTGCAAGTTATCAAAGGGTTCCGGTCATGTTTTAAACCAATGGTTGTTGAATCAAGTATCACCCATGGCCATACGGACTTGCGAAGACTTTGTAGGTATGGGGGATGAATTTATACGTATCGGTCTTAAGGATGCCCTTAGCAATGACAGACTCATTGAGGCCCTTAAATGTTATGAGGAGGAAGTCTATGGGTAAGATTATTATGGTAACCGGAGGGGCGCGAAGTGGGAAATCCGGTTTCGCAGAAAAAAAAGTTCAAGAAATAGGTAACAAGATTGGATATATGGCGACAGCGGTTATTACCGATGAGGATATGGCAAAGCGCATTGAACACCATAAAGCTTCAAGGCCGAAGACGTGGCCAACTTTTGAGAGGTATAAAGCCTTTGAAGTATTAAAAAAAGATGAAACATTTTTGGCTTGTGATACCTTGATATTTGATTGTGTTACCACAGCAGTGACAAGCATTATGCTGGATGAGCCGGTTAACTATGACAAGGATAGTCAAGAAGTTATGGACAAGGTTGAAGCGCAGGTGAAAAAGGAGTTAGCCGCCTTACTAGATATGGTGACGGTAACGGGACAGAATCTAGTACTTGTGACCAATGAAGTGGGTCTTGGTATTGTCCCGGCTTATCGTCTGGGTAGTATTTTCAGAGACATTGCAGGCAGAATGAACCAATATCTAGCCAGCAGGGCAGATGAAGTCTATTTTATTGTATCAGGCTTGCCGATGACACTAAAACACAGTTTATGATGTTGTGAGGGTCCATGATGAAATCCTTTATTATGATGTTAACTTATATAACCAGAATACCTTATCCGGTCAAGTTAGAATATGATGAACAGACATTTGCTAAAGGCTTATTCGCTATGCCGATTATTGGCATCTTTATTGGAATGGTGATGGCCGGAGTTATGTGGATTATGAAAGAGACGTTGCCTCAAGTGAAAGCGTTTTTGATTATACTCATTTACCTTATTATGGTGGGGGGGCTTCACTTAGATGGCTTGGCGGACTATATGGATGGTATTTTTAGTGGAAGAACCAAGGTTAGGATTCTGGAGATTATGGGTGATAGTCATATTGGTAGCTTTGGCGTTGTTGGTCTGTGCCTGTATTTTTTGGGGATATATACAGGGTTACAATATAGCAGTTGGCAAGCCGTTTTGTTAGCACCTGTAGTAGCTAGAACGATGGCGGTATGGGTAATCGGTTTTGGAACATACGCGAAAGAAGATGGTATGGGTAAGGGGTTAATAGATTATGGTAGACCTTGGCATGGTTTAAGTATGTTTACTATATTGACAGCAGTAATATTCTTTTGGCAACCCATTCTTATAAAGTCCGTTTTTATGGTACTTTTTGGAACAATTTTATTTCTACGATGGACTACTAAGAAGATCGGTGGCATTACTGGTGATGTTATTGGAACCGTGATTGAAAGTACGCAAATCTTTTGGTTGTTAACCATTATTATATTTGGAGGTTAAGTTATGCGTTTGATATTTTTGCGACATCCTGAAACAACAGCAAATGAGCAAAATCTAATATATGGGAAAACAGATTATCCTTATACAAAAAGGGGACAGAAACAATTTGAAGAAGCCTTAGTTAATATTGAGCGGTTTGGATTTGATAAAATTTTGACCAGTCCCCTTAGACGGGCCTATGAACTAGCAAGTGCAATAGCCTCAAAAACAAGTAAGGAACTCATTGTACATGAAGCATTGGAAGAAATGAATTTTGGTATATTTGAAGGTTTAACAGAGGAAGAAGCAAAGCTTAAGCATCCGGGTATTCATAGGGATTTTGTAGATTGTTTTGAGACGACTTTATTTCCGGAAGGTGAGAGCTTTGATATATTCAAGAAACGTGTTGAAAGTTTTCTAAATGACTATAAGCAATCAGAGACGGATTGGTTGGTTGTTAGCCACGGAGGTTTTATTCGAACAGCATTAGAATATTTACTTGACAACAAGTCTGGTTCTTCTTGGTTTTTAGAAATAGGTAACTGTTCTATTATTGAGATTCACGTTAATGAAGGGAAACCATCCATGATAAAAAACATATTGAATCCATAAGAGAAAAGGAGATTGTTTATGAAAATAACAACGAAGGAATTGGTAACAACAGGGTTGATGATTGCTATGGCAGCAGTACTGGCACAATTCCCAATTTATGGTAGTATTGCTTTTGACGCTTTGCCGGCTTTTTTGACAGCGGTTATGATGGGTCCGGTACTTGGTGGCCTGGTGGGATTCATTGCCCACTTACTGGTAGCGATGTTCACAGGATTCCCATTTTCCCTACCCCTTCATTTGCTTATTGCAGTCTTAATGTTTGTAAGTTGCTTTATTTATGGTAAAGTACGTAAAAGTCACAATAGGTACTTAGCCATGGCTTTAGGTATTGTTATGAATGGACCGGTATCACTCGCTCTTATTTCAATATTTGCTAAGATTCTGGGTATGCCGTTCTCAGGTATTATGATGTTTTCGGCCTTACTATTGCCTCTACTGGTGGGTGCAATGGTCAACATCCTTGTAGCGGATGTTGTCTATGGTGTCATCAAAGAAAAAATAAAAATAAGGATATGAGGTTAAATGATGAACTATAGAGATATTCAACTCATTGAAAAGGATGACAAAAACTTCATAGCCATCGCGTGTGATGTATCAGGTAGTATTGGTGAAAAACCAAACGATCTTATTCAGGTTAGTAATGAAATAGCGGGGTATTATGCCGCTGCGGTTCCTTTGATTGAAATGCTCAGTATTCGTGGAACACCTATGAGTGTGGTCAATACCTTATCTGTTGAGATGAACCCGTCTGGTAAGGCCATTATAAAGGGCATAAAAAGGGCGTTGAAAGAAATCGGTGTGGATGAAGGGTGTCTGACCGGCTCCACAGAAGATAATATAGCAACCAGTATGACAGGTATTGGTGTAACGATTATTGGGGAAGTTGAGAAGAAAGCCATACGAGACAAATTGCCTATGCGAGGACAACAAGTTTATCTGGTGGGATTACCTAAGATGGGGCAACAGCTTATTGAAGAGGAAATAGAAGGTCAATACAGGGAGGTCATCACCTTAGACTGGGTAAAAAAGATTAGTAAATACCCACAAATCGGACATATGTTACCTGTAGGTTCCAAAGGCATTCGATATGAAGTTGAGACCTTGGCAAAGACCAATGGCTTAGGCTGTATGATAAAATCCAATCTGGATATTAACCTAGATGCTTCAGCAGGACCGGCAACATGTATGTTGATTTGTATGTACAGCAGAGATGAGATGTTTATGACTATGCAGACCAAGCAACCGATTAGGCAAATTGGTTTGTTACTATAATTTGGACATTTTAATAATAAAAATATTAAAGCAGAACGGAGAGAATATGAAAGTGAAAATATCAAAAAATGTAATAGCAATTATTCTAACAATGATAACGCTTATGTTTTTGGTGGCAGCTTGTGCCAAAGAGGATGTAGTAACAGAGGAGAAAACGCCTATAGTAAGCGATGGTAATAATGAGATATACCCAATGACCCTAGTAGACAAATTTGGTAATTCAGTGGTTATTGAAAAGGCACCGAGTACTTTGATATCCCTTTCACCGGAAATTACAGAACTCATATTTGCTTTAAATGCCGGTGAACTGATAATAGGTCGTTCGACTTATTGTGATTTCCCAGTAGAAACAGAAGAGATTCAAGATTTTGGTACGCTTTTTGACTTGAATGTGGAAAGCATCGTAGAAGCGAACCCGGATATTCTTTTTCTATCATCCATGGCATCTGAGGATCTGGCTTCGAATCTTAAGAATCAAGGTATCACAGTTATAATCCTAGACAAAGACAGTACGCTTGAGGGTACTTATGAATATTATCAAATAATAGGTCAGATTATTAATAGAAGTGAAGAAGCCAAATTGCTAGAAGAAAAAGTCAGGGCACAAATCGAAGCGGTCAAAGTGGCGGTCGAAGGCTTAGTACCACCAACGGTCTATTACGTTGTACATGCTGCAGAAGGGGTAGATACAACCGCTACAGGAGAAACCTTTGTTCATGATATGATAACTCTTGCAGGGGGTGAGAATATTGCTAAGGATGGAAGCGATTGGATGTACAGTCTTGAAAAAATCGTTGAAAAAAACCCTTACCTCATGTTATGTTCCAAATATTGGGATACAAAAGCCAGTATACAAAAGCTTGAAGGGTATAAAGAACTGGATGCTATAAAAGAAGACCGTTTGTATGAGGTCGATGAGAATATGATTGTAAGACAAGGACCAAGGATTGGAGATGCCATTGAAGTTATGGCACGTATATTCCATCCTGAAGCATTTTAGATTAGATGAAGCGGGGTAGCATATGACAAAATCAATGACAAAAATGAATTTCATAATTGCTATGGCCTTACTGCTTCTTACCATAGCTGTTGCTGCTACCATGGGGAGTGCCAACATATCCCTTAAGGATTTTATAGGGACCATTTTTAGTAAATTACCTATTGTTGGTTCTTATTTTGAAACCACTGGGAGCTATGAAACCATTATCTTTAACCTAAGGTTACCGAGAATCATATTGGCGCTCCTGGCTGGCATGGGTCTTTCAGTAACCGGTTGTGTGTTTCAAGGTGTATTCTCTAACCCTATGGCAGAACCTTACTTATTAGGTGTTTCTTCAGGGGCTGCATTTGGTGCTACCCTTGCAGCGGTCATGGAGATACAAATGCGTTTTTTGTCCTTTACGACGGTTTCCCTCTTTGCCTTTGTTGGAGCCATAAGCGTTATGTTCCTGATTTATAAGTTGGCGGTAGTTAGAGGTGAGTTGCCGGTTTCTGTGTTGCTTTTATCCGGATTAGCGGTGAATTACTTTCTAAGTGCCCTTATTACGCTAATAATGACGTTTAATCAAGAACAAGTAGAATCCGTATATTTTTGGACCTTAGGCAGCTTTAAAAATGCTTCATGGGATAAGGTGTTTCTTGTATTCCTGGTTGTTGGTATAAGTATTATGTATATCATTAAGCACAGTGGTGAGTTGGATATGATTATGATGGGGGATGAACAGGCAAAATCAGTTGGTGTAGAGGTCGATAAGCTTAAGAAACGCCTTTTAATTGTAAGCTCCTTAGTTGCCGCTGTAATTGTAGCCTCCAGTGGTATTATTGGATTCGTGGGCTTAATCATTCCTCATGGTGTAAGGTTGATTACCGGTCCTAGCCATAGGAAACTAATGCCCATGTCGGCCATAAGTGGCGGCATATTCTTAATTATTTGTGATACCATTGCAAGAGTAACGTTAAACAACAAAGAACTCTCTGTAGGGATCATAACAGCCTTGTGTGGTGTGCCTTTCTTCTTATGGCTTCTTTACAAACATCGAAAGTTGGTGAGCTAATGGGCTATGAAATACCTTTACAGGTAAAAAACTTAAGCTTTGCTTATGACAGGCAAGATGTATTGCATCAGGTTGAAGGTGATTTCTATCAAGGTACTTTTTATGGGATTGCCGGTCCTAACGGCTCTGGGAAATCCACTTGGCTTAAGCTTATGGCCGGGTTAAACAATTGCCCTCACAACCGCATTCATATTTTCGGTCAAGATATCCATAAGATGCCACGCATGACCTTGGCAAAAAAAATCAGCTTTGTACCTCAAATGTTTAACATGAAGTATGCTTTTACAGTAGAGGAAGTCATCATGATGGGTCGATACCCATATACAAACAGAATGACCAACATTACAAAAAAAGATTACGACATGGTGGAAACCACACTTATGGAGACGAATCTGATGCCATTAAGAAGCAGGCATGTTAATGAATTGAGTGGCGGTGAGCTTCAACGGGTGGTTATTGCAAGGGCCATTGCTCAAGACACGGATATTATTCTACTAGATGAACCTATTTCTCACTTAGATATTCATTATCAATATGAGATTATAGCTTTATTGAAAGAAATCTGCAGAAAGCAGAATAAAATAGTGATATCCGTTCTTCATGATCTGAATATTACCATGAACCATTGCGACCATATTTTTCTAATGAAAGAGGGTCGGATTATTAAGCAGGGGGAGCCTCTTGAAATACTAACGGAAGAAAATATAGATGAGGTGTATAACTTGAAAGTGAATATGCTGATTAATCATGATAAGAAATGGATTACTTGGTAGAAATTTTTCCAAGTATTAAAGCACTTAGGCAGGCGTATGAGTGTTTGTCTTTTTTTTAGTAATAGATTTTAGAACTTAAATTCTTGGTAATAATCCTAGATGTAACACACAGCTTTTCCTTGCCTTACACTTCGTACGGTCAGCGGAAAACCTGTGTATCACATCTACTCGGTAATAAGTCGTCATTTCGTCAATAAAAAGCACTGCTCAATCATCCTTCTTTTTTTACATCCTGTAAAAATGAAGGACGTTCTACATCCATGTAGAACTGTGATTGTTCAGCGCTTTTTCTTTCCTCATTCGGTTTCGTATATGCGTAATTTCAATTGGCTTAAATTCTTATTATCTTATGATGCTCTAAAGTAACCAAAAAACCATATTATACCAACATCGACTATGAAGTTCCAGCAGTGGTGTTAGCTACAAGGCTCATAAGAAAGTAACCACAAGCATCATGACAGTCTTTAAGACATGATGCGTAAATGAAAACTTTCTTATGAAATTTGCAAGTCTGCATGGATGCAGACCGCCGACTTTTCCTACACGGATGTAGGAACAAGAGGCCGTTGTAGCTAATCCACGGATGGGTTTTCATGGGACCCAGTTTATAATAAATTACACCAGATGATGTTCCTTCTCATACTTTAGAATCTTATCTTCTTTTAGTAAAGTGAGTCCGATATCATCAAGGCCATTTAATAACTTATGTTTGTGGAAAGGATCAATATCAAACTGAATTTCTAAGCCATCATTGTCTTTGATGGTTTGTGCTTCAAGATCCACTTCTAATTTATAGCCTTCCTTTGCATAGGTTTTTTCAAATAGAACATCCATAATACTGTTATCCAGTTCTATGGGAAGAATACCATTATTAAAACAATTATTGTGAAAAATATCTGCATAACTAGGCGCGATGATGACTTTGAAACCGTAGTCTTCAAGGGCCCACGGTGCATGCTCTCTTGAAGAACCGCAACCGAAGTTGGCTCTGGATATTAAGACGGATGCGCCTTCATATCTTGGCATATTAAAGATGGAATCTTCAATGGGTTGATTATTTTCATCGTATCTAAACTCATAAAATACATACTGCCCAAAACCGCTGCGCTCTATGCGTTTTAGGAATTGTTTGGGGATGATAGCATCCGTGTCTATATTGGTTCGATCGATTGGCATGACAATACCATTAATTTTTTTATAGGGTTCCATGATGATACCTCCTTAAGCTTCTAATGCTTCGATTTTTCTGACATCAACAAAGTGACCATAAATTGCTGCAGCGGTGGCCATAGCAGGGGAGACCAAATGGGTTCGACCACCTCTGCCTTGTCGGCCTTCAAAGTTACGGTTAGAGGTTGAAGCACAACGTTCTTTTGGTTGTAGGTAATCCGGGTTCATGGCTAAACACATGCTACATCCGGATTCACGCCATTCAAAACCAGCTTCTACAAAAATCTTGTCAAGACCTTCGGCCTCAGCTGCAAGCTTAACCTTTTGTGATCCAGGAACCACAAGTGCCGTAACGCCATCAGCTACTTTGCGACCTTTGGCTACTTTGGCAGCTGCACGAAGGTCTTCTATGCGTCCGTTGGTACAGGAACCAATGAAAGCGTAATCGATTTTAATATCCGACATTGGTGTACCGGAGGTAAGGCCCATGTACTCAAGAGCGTTTTCACAAGATTTTTGATCATCTGCAGACTCAAAATCACTAGGAGATGGAACCACATCATTAATACTGGCACCCATTGAAGGACTTGTACCCCAAGTGACTTGAGGCTCCAAAACATTCAAATCAAATTCCAAAGTCGCATCATAAACCGCATCATCATCTGAAGCCAAAGCGCGCCAAGTAAGGACGGCATCTTCAAAAGCTTCATCTTTTGGTGCGTGTTGGCGCCCTTTTAAATAATTAAAAGTTGTATCATCAGGTGAGATGAGACCTGCTCTGGCACCGGCTTCGATGGCCATATTACAGATGGTCATACGTTCTTCCATGGTCATTTGTAAAATCGCTTCACCTGTGAATTCAACAACATGACCGGTTCCAAAATCTGTACCATATTGGCTGATAATGCCAAGAATAACGTCTTTCGCTGTTACCCCGTATCCAAGACGACCAAGTACTTTGACATTCATGGTCTTGGATTTGGATTGTTGTAAACACTGGGTTGATAAGACATGTTCCACTTCACTTGTACCGATACCAAAAGCTAAGGCACCGAAAGCACCGTGGGTAGCTGTATGGCTGTCACCACAAACGATGGTTTTTCCTGGATGGGTTAAACCCAGTTCGGGTCCGATAACATGAACGATGCCTTGATCCGGGCTGTCGAGTCCATATAAAGTTACACCAAATTCGGCACAATTTTTTTCCAATGTTTCGATTTGTATTTTTGATATTGGATCTGTAATGTTATATCGATCCTTTGTCGGAACATTGTGGTCCATGGTTGCAAATGATAGGTTTGGTTTTCGGACCTGACGGTTGGAAAGTCTTAAACCTTCAAAAGCCTGAGGTGAAGTCACCTCATGCAATAAGTGAAGATCGATGTATAATATTCCCGGTTTGCCAGTTTCTTGATCCACAAGGTGGTTGGCCCAAATTTTTTCATAAATAGTTTTGCCTGACATAGTAATCATCCTTTCATCCATAGTAATGCCTTTAAATACAAGACGTTTACATTTTATACTATCCATTGTATACTTTTAATAGATATAAATAAAATAACTATTATTGATAGGTTACATAATCATAAGTTATGGAGGTACTGTAATGACGGCGGAATTATATCATGTGTTTTATCAAGTTGCAGAATATGAAAGCATTTCTAAGGCGGCAAAGGCTTTATTTGTATCTCAACCGGCTATTAGTAAATCTATACGGAACTTAGAGGCGGATTTAGGCGTCTTATTATTTGTAAGACATGCGAAAGGGGTTACCTTGACGAAAGAGGGACAGCTTCTATATGATCATGTGGCTACGGCTTTCCGCCAAATACATGAAGGAGAAAAACTCTTACATCAGCTTAGAGATAAGTCTTTTGGCGCTATTAGAATCGGCATCAGCAATACTTTATGTAAGTACTATTTCATGCCCTTTCTAAATAGGTTTCATCAAGTATACCCTAAGCTTAAGATTGAGATTGTTAATAGAACCAGTCTAGAAACAATGAAGCTTTTGGAGGAGGGGTTTTTAGACTGTGCCATAATCAGTGATCTAAAAGCAGATCAGGCTTTTGAGTATATTCAATTAATGATGATTCAAGATATCTTTGTATCCAGACAGCGTCCACCAAAAGAAGTTATACCACTAAAAGAGTTGGAAAAACATCCTATGTTACTATTAGAGCGTAATAATGCTACTAGGGATCACTTAGAGCATTTTCTTGAACGTCATCACATAACCTTGAATGTAGATATTGAAATCAGCAGTATGGAGTTTCTTGTTGAGTTTGCAAAGATTGGCCTAGGTGTGGCTTCAGTTATAGGGAATTTTGTATCAGAGGACCTTAAGAATAAGAACATATATGAATGGCCTGTAGTCCCTATGATTCCGCAAAGAAGTATTGGATTGCTTTATAACAAAAAACGTGGAGTCTCGATCGCGTGTACTACTTTCATAGAATTCATGAAGACGGACAATGATATTTAATCCTTGTATTTCTATACGAACAGAATAAGAAAGTGTATAATATAGTTTAGGTAAATAGGGTTAAGGCATCAAAACTATATATTGGATGTGAATTTAGTAAAACTTAGTTTTGACCCCTTAACCCAATATAGATATATTAAAGAATGGGTTAAAGTGAGGAGTA
>NZ_JARGDP010000080.1 GCF_029210395.1 Petrocella sp. FN5
AGTGCAGATTCAGTAAAGGCAAAGCTGAAAAATCAAGCGAAGAAACAGGGTAGATTATTTCAAGATGAGTTGGTAGCATACTGTTTAGAACGTACCATATATCGGATATCAATGTCCAAATATAATGAGAATTTCACCTTAAAAGGTGGTATTTTCTTATATGCGATTTTTAACGGCGAGTTTTCAAGAACCACTAGAGATATTGATTTATTGGCAAGGGCATTGAATAATGAAAGAAATTGGAGATCATGATGGTTAGTATACATATAAGGAGAATTTTATGAATCTCTCAATGTTTATAAAACAGGTTGATGCTATGACAGAAGAGCTTGACCATCAACAGTTGAAGTTGTTTTTGCATGAAACAGCTAGGATTTTACCAGAATGCGACCGTATAGGATTTATAGAAAGACTGGAAACTTTCACAAACGGGAAAACGTCAGAAAGCAGTCTGATTGTTGAAGATAAAAATTTTGAACGAGAATTTAAGGAAATCAATCAAATAATTACTAAAATCAATGAGGGCGAGTTTGTACTGAATGAAATGCAGAATGAGGAATACCATGATTGGTACAATAACGATATTGATGAATTTTACTATGAAGACCCGGACAAAGTATTAGATATGATTGATGACATTTGCAGGTTCATTCACAAATGTGTTGATCAGGAAAAATATAACGAAGGTGTCATGGTTGGAGAACGTCTGATAACAATTAAGGTACAGACAATCAGTGATTACGGTGATAACGAACTATCCATTTCAGGGTTGATATCGGAAAAACTCATATCTGTAAACTTTAAAAAAACTGTATTAGAAATACTTTATTGTGCATATCATACATATCCTATGGAGGAGATACCGAAGGTTATTTTTAAAATTCTCTCAAATTCAGGAATAAGAGATTTTAAATTGGAAAATCTTTTCCAATTTGGAAGTGGAGAACTGGATGGTGTCAAGGAATTTTTAGATCTTTTGATCCAGCATTTGGGAAGTATAACAGGAAGGTTAGCTGAAGTACTTATAAAAGAGGTAATATCGCAAAAGAATGATCCTGTAGGAAGCATTGACCTTGCGAAGACTTATGCCAGCACTCATCCTGGAATATTTTTACAGTTGTTGATTGAAGGTCAAGATCAGTCTCTGGAACAGTTGTTGGATTTAGGTATGAATGCACTGCATTTGATTAATTCAAAATATCTTATCCGCAATGAAGTTGCATTGATGACTGCGGAATATGCTTCAATTCTTGGAAAAGACAGTGTGGCGAGAAATTGCTATGTTGAAGCTTTTCGTTCAAAGAGCAGTGCAACGGACTATTTAAGAGCATTGCTTCATAGTAAAGATTTTAAAAAAACAAGAGAAACCTTAAGCATAATATTTAAAGGGATCTCAGTTAATGACAATCTGTATATATCTGAACTTCATATGGATTCTGAATTGGCAGAAAACAAGGTGACAATCAATACGATTAGTATGTTGGAGTTTTTTGATGGGGATTTTGAACAGGTGTTGGAGTGCCGAATGAATACGAAGGCAGCACTTGGTTGGTCGGGAACATTTATGAAACAAGGACTCGCTTTGTTTACGTTATTATTGTTTCGTGGCGAGCAACTCCAGTCTGGAGTCAGGAGTATGTTGGAATCAGTCAAGAGCTATCTTGATTTCAGTTCTAAGCGTTATGAAGCGGGGATTCACAATAAAACAGGTAAAAGTGACAATGAGTTACTGATGGAATGTATTCTCAAGTGGAAAGAAACGATTTCAATCGATGATGTATATGCTGAAAAAGTAATTAGCAAATTGGAAAAGATACTGGAAAAACGTGTTACCGGTATTATGGAAGCTAACCGTAGAAATTACTATGGTGAGTGTGCAGCATTTATCGCGGCGCTTGGAGAAGTTAAGGAATCAAGAGGGAAACATAACGAGAAGCAGCGGTATATGGATGGATTCAGGAAAGAATACCCTCGTAGATCAGCTTTTAAGACAGAACTTGAAAGGTATGGGTACAGAGGTTAAGTGAAAATATATAGATATGTTGGCAGAAGAATTGGGAATGAAAAGAGGATCAGCAACGCATGAGTAAAAATAGAAAAATTAAAAAAAATAAGAGTAATAATATCGATGTCTGGACAGAGGCGCAATATGAAGAATATTTGAAGGGCTTATACGGGATGGATTTTATAGCAGGGTATACTGAAAATGGTGTGCCCTATGGTACATTTATTGATGAAGACAATGAGGATGAGGAAATAATTACTAAGGATAGTTCATTTGATTCTAGTGATGATACGTTGCCATTCTGATTGTAGATAAAAATATCAAGATACCATGGATTTAACATATTAAGGGAGTGAAAGATAATGGAACCTTCAAAAAAAGACTGGAAACTTTTTAGAGATAAGATTGGTTCATGGCAGGAGTTATATATGGAAAAGCTTGTAAAGGAATACATTGCTTTTATGAATAGAGATTGGCCTGCATCAAGTAAATTTTGGGAGTTGGAAAAGAAAATTAAATAAGACAAAAAGAAGCCAGGGGTAATCCTCGAGCTAAGTAAGCGCGATATGCTGTTTGATGGTCTAGCACCCGCACACTCGTGACTTTAGTCGTGAGTTAGGGTGCTTTCTTCTTCTTCTTCTTCTTTATGCCGGCATAAATCTTTTTGACACTGCTAATATATATAATAATGGAGAAAGCGAAAGGGTTGTAGGCAGGGGCATTAAAGGTAGACGTGATAAGATCATCTTAGCCACCAAAGTGGGTTATCCAATGGGTGGCGATCTTAATGAAGCTGGTCTTAAGAAAGACACTCTGTTAAAAAGTATCGATGCTAGTTTAGGCAGACTGAATACAGATTATGTGGACTTATATTACTTACATGCACCGGATTACGAAACAACTATTGAAGAAACCCTAGAAGGTATGGAAGAAATATTGCTATCAGGTAAAGCCAGACACTATGGTATTAGCAACTTTGCAGCATGGCAAATAGCAGAATTAGTGGCTACATGTGATAAATATAACTCTACAAAACCGGTCATTACCCAAAATGTCTATAACTTAATCACCCGTAGTATCGAAGCTGAGCTAATACCCTATCTTCAAGCTAATGAAATGGCATTGACAGTCTATAACCCTATTGCTGCAGGACTGTTAGCGGGTAAACACAAGCCGGGTCAGCCAGCGGATAATACAAGATTTTCAAACAATGAAGTCTACTACAAACGTTACTGGTCCGATGCAAGCTTTAAAGCGATTGATCGCCTCATTGAAATTGGTAATTCACATGATCTTAGCCTACTAGAACTGGCAATGAACTGGTGCGCTAATCATAGGCAAGTTACCAGTATTATTAGTGGTGTTAGTAAGTTATCTCAATTAGAACAAAACATAAAAGCGCTCAAAGAAGAACCACTAAGTGATGAAATAATGAAACAATGTGATGAAGTTTGGCTGGAACTGACGGGCAATCGATTTGGATATAATCGATAGAGAAAGATTCAATAGGAGGGTGCATATCTCTCCATACTATAAGGCTGCTATTTAAAAGTGTATAAATAAAGTTACAAGATAAGAGTATGGCTATTAAGGAAGAAGTAAGAGATAAATATTATATACTTTTTTCAAAATCAGGTTTTACAGATGAACTAAAGAATCTCGCCTTAATAGATGACAAGATTATCTTGGTAGATTACAATTTAGCAAAGGGTGGCTTCGGAATAAATTAATCATTTACCTTCAAGTTAAAAATCCGAGTGTGTCAAGCATCCCCTTTAAGCTTGAACCCATTTAATCAGCCATATTAAAGTATTCAGATTATATCAAGTTAAGACATACCTATGAGTTAAAAAATGCGTCTATTTTTACAAATAGTCAAAAGTATTGTTAATTTAACTGTCATAAAGACACTTTTTATGCCGCCATCATTACGGATACATTGAAGTTGTAAGAAATCATACATAAAACTTCTTGCAACCATGGTATTATAATGATTAATAGGGAAATCGTCCCAAAGATAGGAAGAGATGTCGATGATAAAATTCTTACAAAAGAATTATAAATTTTTTATTTTAACCATTATCCTAGCAATAATAACTATAAGTCCATTAAGGAATTATATCCAAATTGAGAAATGGCTTGGTACTTTAAATACGATCAAGGACACTTCTTATGCACCAATTCTTTATATACTTTTATACATAGTTGGTGTTGTTTTAGCTTTGCCAGGGTTTGCACTAACAATATTAGCTGGCCCCTTGTTTGGATTCTCCCTTGGAACAATATTGGTCATTATTGGATCGAATGTGGGATGTCAGTTAACTTTTTTTATTTCTAGATTATTAGGTAAAGATTTTGTTAAGCGATATATTAAAGCAGATAGTTACTTTGAAAAGCTATCTAAAAAAATTGAAGATAATGGATTCTTAGTAATGCTCTATTTGCGACTTCTGCCTATTTTCCCGTTTAATGGAGTCAATTATATTTCAGGACTCTCGCAAGTGAAATATTGGCATTACACATTAGCAACTTTTGTGGGTATGCTACCGGCTACCCTTGTTTATGTTTATTTGTCGACATCTGTCGCGGATGTAAAAAACAATCCGATGGGTGTAATTATTTCTATAGTAGTTCTGATACTCTTTACGGGGGTTATAATGGTACTTAAAAGAAAGCGAATAACACGTCATAAAATTCTAATTGAATCCACCACCGAAAAAAGTGATATTATAATATAATTCAGAAAAGAGTGGCAATATGAAAAAGATGAAAAAAATAATGCCGGGTCTTATTTTTATACTAACTATAGCCATGATATCAATGTTTATCAATGATGCCATGAAAGTTTTTGTGAATTTAGAAGCTTTGACGATTGGCATATTGATTGGTATTATTTATAACAATACAATTAAGACTCAGTCGGTTTTGCTTGAAGGGGTTCATTTTTCGTTGAAGAAACTGCTAATGGTTGGTATTATATTGCTAGGGTTTAAACTTGATTTTGGTGCACTCTTTCAGCTGGGATCTAAAGTGCTTCTGATGGTAATCATCCTAGTGCCAAGTGTATTGATACTCGCTGTGATTCTTGGACGACTTTTTAAAACACCTGATAAATTAGCAACACTTATTGGAGTGGGTTCATGCATTTGTGGTGCTTCAGCTGTTGTAGCCATCGCACCTACAATTAATGCAAAAGATGAAGACGCAGTTGTTGCTGTATCAATCGTGAGTTTCCTAGGTGCAGTAGGTGTACTTGTGTATTCAGCCGTAGCGATTTCGAGTCCAGTAACGGATGTCCAATATGGTGTTTGGTCTGGGATATCTCTACATGGTGTAGCCCATGCCATCGCAGCAGCTTTTGCCAGAGGCGAACTTGCTGGAGAGATTGGTACATTTGTAAAAATGGCAAGAGTTGTACTATTGGTACCTGTAACATTGGTTCTAGGTTATCTATACAATAAAGAAAATAATCATCGGCAAAAGGCTAAGTTTCCAATGTATGTAATATACTTTATTCTAGCGGGTGTTGTGAGCACAACGGGTATTGTGCCAGATTCATTACTTCAAATACTGACAAAACTAAGCTCGTTACTGATATTAATGGACATGGTTGCTATGGGATTAACGGTTGATTTTATGACAATTAAGAATAAAGGAATGAAAGCACTCTTGATGGGTAGTTTATTGTTTCTAATAACATCAATAGTGACCTTTTGGATTGCGAAAAGCACATTATAAATTATATAACCATAATTGAAAAAACGACCCTGAATAAGTAAGCGTTAGTCTGTTCAGGGTTTTAGTCAATAAAACGATAATTGTAATTGACCACTTGGGTATTATATCTTACATTCGTACAGGTTGTATGATACCTTACAGTTTTTGAACCTGAAATGAAATATAATAGAGAAAATTTGTTTTTTAAGATGATAGGAATTCGGTTTTAATAGTAGTGTTAAATAATTTATGGCGAGGGAAAATATGAAAAAAGTAGACGAAAGAGATATTATTTTTTCAAGAATGAACATTATTCAAGGAAGTCCAATATACGATGAGTACTATCTTCAAAGACCAGAGTTAAAGTTGCAAGATGATATCCTTCGAAGTCTGCCACATATGGGGACAAAGGAAGGTAAGATCTATAATAGGTTAGATTCACCCATAGTTGATGCGAGTTTTCATTTTCTGAATGATATGAAAGACCTATCCGATGGGATTAGAAATCCTGTTAAAGTAGAAGTTGATCCTGAATTAATAACAAAAAAGATTAAGGGATTAGCCAAGTATTATAATGCAAAATTAATTGGTGTAGCCCAGATGAAAGAAGATCATTATTATTCACACAGAGGTAGAAGAAGTGAACTTTATGGTGAAAAGGTTGATGCAACTCATCAATATGGTATTGTCTTTGCGGTAGAGATGGAACAAGAAATGATTTTTAAAGCACCATTGCTACCTGAAGAAGTAGCAGTAACAAAAGGATATATTGATGCAGCTATTATTGGCATGGTGCTTTCCTATTATATAAGAGAATTGGGGTACAGTGCACGAAATCATATGGATGGCAACTATTTGATGGTAGCCCCGTTAGTAGCTCAAGATGCAGGACTTGGCGAAATAGGACGAAATGGACTACTCTCAACAAAGAAATATGGACCGAGAATACGTTTGGGCGTTGTAACAACAGACTTGCCTCTAGTAGCCGATGAAAAAATCGACTTTGGGCTTAAGGAATTGTGTAGTATCTGTAAAAATTGTGCGAAAACCTGTCCGGCGAAAGCGATTCATTCGGGTGAATCAAGTGATGTAGATGGTCAAAAAGTATGGAAGATTAATCCTGAAAACTGTTACAAAAGGTGGCGGCAATTGGGTACAGATTGTGGCATTTGTCTTGCTAGCTGCCCATTAAGTACAACGGTATCAGAAGGATTAATTGATCAAATGAAAGAATCAGGGCAAGCAAGGGAAGAAATTCTAAAACAATTCCATGCCAATCATCAATTTAGAGGCTACAACAAGAATAAAATCTCTTGGTTAGAATGATTGAAAATAGACCTAATGTAATTTATATTGACATCGTCAATTAGGAATTGAAGTTATAATTTAGTTAAATGAATTTTCTCGCATGAATTAAATTATATTTAAGGTATGCAGATTTCTAAGCTTAAGAAAACGCAAAAATATGGAGGATGTAAAATGATACTAGGCATAAGTGCTAGCGGAAGAAAAAACCGAATGATCCATCAAACAGTAGAAGTCATTGCAACAAAGGCTGGACTGCCTTTTGAAGTTATTTCACTAGCAGGCAAGAAAATTAATGGGTGTATTGGGTGCACTCAGTGTGCTTCTGATAATATTTGTAAAGTAAAAGATGACTGGAATGAAATTGGTGAGAAAATGCTTAAGGCTGATATAATCGTTTTTGGAGCACCTAATTATTATGGAACAATAAATGCTATAGGTCATGCCTGTTTAGAACGTACATTCAGCTTTAGGCATCAAGGTGCATTTACTTTAAAGGATAAAATTGGTATCACTGTGAGTACTTCACGTTCTGTTACAGTTGATCCAGTTCGGGAAATGATAGAGCGCTTTATGAAATCGAATCAGATGAGCGTTTTAGGTCATGTTACGGTCAAAGGCTATGACCAATGTTACACCTGTGGCTACGGGCACGATTGTGAAGTGGGCAATGTTGTACGTCGTCATGGTATCTTAGAAAAAATCGGACCTGAGCATATGCCTGCTGATTTTTCAGATCAAGGAGATGTGCAAAATCAAGTGGCGGAAATAGTTGAATTACTCAAAAGCAAAAGGAGTGTGCGTGAAGATGATAAAGGAAAATAGTAAAGCGAATCTTTTCGTGGCAGAGGATTTGTTTGGAAATAAAATATCGCTAGAAGCCTATAAAGGAAAGAAAATTCTTTTATCATTCTTTCGATATGCTTCTTGTCCACTCTGTAACTTAAGAGTACAAGAACTAATTAGAAATCAGCAATTATTTAAAGAACGGGGGCTTGAAATATTGGCAGTATTTCAGTCACCTAAAGATAGCTTGCTTCAATATGTAGGCAAACAAAATGCGCCTTTCCCTATAATTACAGACCCAGAGGAGCGACTGTACAAGCTATATCAAGTTGAAGCTTCAGCATTTGGAATGATGAAAGCGATGTTTAAACCTGGAAAGTTTGTACAAGCAGCGAAAGCAGGTTTTATTCCTGGAAAAGGTGAGGGATCAAAAACACGAATCCCAGCAGATTTTTTGATAGATCAGAACTTGAAGATTGCAAAAGCATATTACGGTAAGGATATTGGTGATCATATGCCACTCAATACAATATTTGAATTTTTAAAACCTTAATGATCTCTATCCGCTATAAAGGATGCAATTAATTGATGAAAGAGGGTGAGGTAATGACAAAAGATAATCAGGAATTAGTCCGATTGAGGGAGAATAAAGAACATAAACAATTTTGGCGACTATGGGGACCTTATTTAAGTGAAAGGCAATGGGGTACTGTTCGAGAGGATTATAGCCCTGACGGTGAAGCATGGTCGTATTTCCCCCACGACCATGCAAGGTCTAGAGTTTATAGATGGGGGGAGGATGGATTAGCTGGTATCTCGGAGATTAGTCAAAATCTATGTTTTTCCGTTGCGTTATGGAATGGAAAAGATTCAATCTTGAAAGAACGACTTTTTGGACTTTCAGGTACTGAAGGCAATCATGGTGAAGATGTAAAAGAGCTTTACTATTACCTAGACAATACACCGACACATTCTTATATGAAATATCTCTATAAGTATCCTCAAAATGAATTTCCTTATGAAGAACTCATAGTGAAAAATGCCCAGAACTCTAAAATGTCTCCAGAATATGAATTATTAAATACGGCCTGTTTTAGAGAAGGCAAGTATTTTGATGTATTTGTAGAATACGCCAAGAAAACGCCACGAGATATCAGTATTAAAATAACTATATACAATCGCGGTGATGAAGAAGCTTTTATCGATGTTCTGCCGACACTTTGGTTTAGAAATACCTGGTCTTTTGGTGGAAGCCATGAAAAACCAAGTATAGTATGTGCTAAAAGCAATGGGGTGTCTTATTTAGAAGCAGCTCATAAAATTATAGGTAAGTATTACTTGTATTTTCAGGAAGAAAAAAGTGTTTTATTTACTGAAAATGAAACGAATTATCAAAGAATATTTCAGCATCAAAATAAGAGTCCCTATGTAAAAGATGCTTTTCATCAGGTGGTTGTTAGCAAAGATGAAGAACTCTTACGGGGAAAAACTGTAGGTACTAAAGCTGCACTTCGTTACTCTTTCAAAATAGAACCAAAGGGAAAGCAAGAGATATTGCTTAGATTATCAGAGGAATTTTCAAAAGCTAATCCGATAGAAGAATGTGAAACAATCTTAGCTAGGCAAAAAGAAGAAGCGGATCAGTTTTATGAAAGCTTGGAAAATCAAAATATCGATCCAGAAGTAAGTAATATTAAACGGCAAGCCTATGCGGGTTTATTATGGAGTAAACAGTATTATAATTACGAGGTTGAAACGTGGCTAAAGGGAGATGAGCAAACAGTAAATAAAGATGATCCTCGAAAAAATGGTAGAAATGCCAATTGGAAACATCTTTTTAATCGTGACATCATTTCTATGCCAGATAAGTGGGAGTACCCATGGTACGCCACCTGGGATATTGCTTTCCATTGCATTCCATTCGCTAATATTGACCCTGATTTTGCTAAGAAGCAACTACTCCTTTTTTTAAGAGAATGGTACATGCATCCAAATGGACAACTACCAGCCTATGAGTGGGCACTTAGCGATGTTAATCCTCCTGTACATGCTTGGGCATGCTACCAAGTTTATTCAATAGAAAAGAAAAAAACTGGAAAAGGTGATCTTAATTTCTTGAAAAGTGCCTTTCATAAGTTATTGCTTAATTTCACTTGGTGGGTGAATCGAATGGATGCTGATGGAATGAATGTTTTTCAAGGTGGATTTCTTGGACTTGATAACATCAGCCTTTTTGATCGGAGTAAACCAATACCTACAGGGGGACATTTAGAACAAGCGGATGGTACAAGTTGGATGGCAATGTATGCGTTGAATATGATGACCATTGCTCTTGAACTTTCAACGGTTGATTTGACCTATGAAGATATGGCGTCAAAATTTTTCGAGCATTTTGTACATATTGCGGAAGCTTTTAATAATTATGGAAGTGAACTAGGTATACAATTATGGGATGAGGAAGATGGATTTTATTATGATGCCATTCACTATAATGATAATAGTGTTAAGACAATAAAAGTGAAATCAATTGTGGGACTCATTCCTTTATTTGCAACAGTTTCCTTTGATGTTAAATTTCTAGAACAATTTACTGAATTTTCAAAAAGATTGAAATGGTTTCGAAATAATCGGGTAAGTTTAGGTAAGCAAATTATTGTTAATCAAGTTGAAGGAGAAGAAAAGATCTTATTTTCACTTGTGAACAAAGAACGATTGTATAGAATATTGGAAAAGCTGTTAGATGAAAAAGAATTCTTGTCAACGATAGGTATTCGTTCATTGTCAAAATATCATGAAGGGCACCCATTTATTCTTGAATCCAACAATGAAAGCTATTGTATTAATTACCAACCGGGAGAATCTGAAAGTTATTTATTTGGAGGTAACTCGAACTGGAGAGGACCAATTTGGTTTCCAATTAATTATCTGTTGATTGATGCTTTAAAGATGGACTATTGCTATTATGGCGAGCACTTTAAAGTTGAATTTCCGACCGGTTCTAATAATTGGATAACACTACGAGAGGTAGCCGGTGAACTATCCAAAAGGTTGGCCAATATATTTATTCCAGATCAAGAAGGAAAACGAATTGTCCACGGTGATGAAAATATCTACCAAGAAAATCCAAATTTCAAAGACTTAATACTCTTTTATGAATATTTTCACGGATGCACTGGAAAAGGATTAGGTGCAAGTCACCAAACGGGGTGGACTGCATTAATAGCAAGCTTGATTTAAGTGTTATGAGTCATAAGTGTTCATTATGGAAAAGTTGAAATAGGCACTATTTTAACTAAATAA
>NZ_JARGDP010000081.1 GCF_029210395.1 Petrocella sp. FN5
ATAATAACTAGATAGATTTTTCTCATTATAAGTTAGATGGGGACCTTAATGAAGACGGTTTTGTTGATGAGAAGGATTTAGAAATCATTACTGAAGAATTTGCAAAAAGTAGTAAGGAAAAGAAATATGATCTAGATGAAGATGTGAATGCTCCGTGGGCAGGCCCGAATATGGACCGATATTGGTTGTGAAGCTTTACTAGTAAAGCTTATCCTAAGGCTACTAAAGATGAGTGGACTAAAAATTTCTTTAATGCAAAGGTTAACACAAATGAGTTCATGAGTATTTTTAAGGGGAAGTCTTTGAATGTTCAGGACATTCTACTGTCTTAACTCAAAAAGGCCTTGTTAGGTTAGGTAACAAAAAAAGGAGAAGGTAAAAGATGATTAAAAAAATAATATTGTTTCTATTATGTTTGAGCTTAATAACAAGTGTTTCAACAGCAGCTACAGCTACATCTAATTATAATAGCGCATCTAGTTGGGCTCTAGATGAACTAGCAAAAGCAGATCAAGCAGGGCTTCTACCGGATATTATGAAAGATGGGCCCTTTCAATTTTCAGACAATATAAGCCGGTTGGATTTTTCAAAAGCTATTATTTTGTTTTATGATCAATTAGGGGGGACTCAAGATTTACCCACTACGAATCCCTTTAAGGATGTAACAGATCCTAAGATTATCAAGGCTTATCATGCAGGGATTATTAAGGGTAAATCAGAAGATGTATTTATGCCCGAGGACGTTTTAACGAGACAAGAAATGTGTGTTATGATTGTTAGAACATTAGATGCAGTAGGTACAACTAACTATCAAGCCCGTGTAGGATTTCAAAAAGCTTTTCAGGATATAGAGCATATTTCAGATTGGGCTATTGAAGCGGTAGAATCTATGAATGCTCATAGAATTATAAATGGAACAAGTGATAGGTTATTATCGCCTAAAGACCACCTTACAGGTGAGCAGGCAATTATAATGCTATATCGTGCCTTTGATAAGTTTGAAAAGCCGATGGGTGATGAAGATAAAAAATTGATAAGAGTAGGTGATATTAAAAGCGCAGAGATTGATAAAATTAGCGAGAATTGGGATGAAGGGTTAATTCAAAAATCAATAGAGATGGGGTTTCCGTCCATAAAAGAGAGACCTGAAGAAAAAAAGACAAATTCTTTAGATAGGGACGTTATACAATTTGACGACACTTTGTCCGGTTTAGATCTGTTTAAATCAATAACGCACGCAGGGTTTGATAGTATTACAGTAGACTATATGAGTAAGCATTCGAAATGGCTTATGTTTGCGGATGATTATGATTATATATACAGTGAAGAAACAACAACAGTGCATCTAAAAAACGAGGATTTTTATGAAGTAACTAGATCAGATCAATATCCGAAATATGATAGATATTATCGAAGGGATCACGGGATATATTATGTGGTTACAGAGTTAGAAATGGAATCAATAGGAAGAGCATCCTATCCGAGTATAATAGATAATAAAGATGTTCCAAGACATAATCCAATAGTCTTTGGTTCAAAAGACTATTTCGTAGATTGCTTAGTCACAGAGCTTAAGGGTGAAGCGGTGATATATCTTGAAAGATTAATGAGTCGCGATGAAGAAAATAAATTGGTAAAAGAGTGGATCAGTATAAAAGATGGAATTGTTATCAAGAGCTATACTTTTTCTGAAGATGGAGCTGTAGAAAAAGAAATGGAAGCGTTGAGTATCCGTTATGAAGAAATAGAGGATAGTGTTTTTGTCGAGCCTCAGGATATAGCCTATGATGATATAACATTTCTTATTTATTCATATATGAATGAACCTTTGATAGACTTTCAAGATGCTATTAGCAATACATTTATAGAGGAACCATTTATACTTGATTTAATAAACAAAAAAAATAGCAAAAATATTTTGAAGATGCATAGTAGTGGAAAAGCAATGAACCAAATTGCGATAACGTCCGAGGTAAAAAATCATAAAGGTGAGACCTTAGAAATAATAGAATTTCACGATGGAGAATACTTTAATACAGTGGTGCCAGAGAAAAGAGTCGTTGAAAAATATAAGACATCCGTTTCAGACATGAAATTATTTGACTTTCATTCATTAGGATTTAGAGGAAGAAGAGAAACAGAGAAAAAAATTATATACACATTTCAAGACATGGGGAAAGGTAGTGTGAGTGACCTTATTACGTTTTATGAATATAGTATTGATAAAGAAAGCGGGAGATTTGTAGAAATAGCTTCTTTCTTTAAGGAAAGCCCAATAGGCGAAGAAGTAGAAGGATTTAGACAAGAATATGTAGTAACAAATCTTAAAAAGGGGAATATGGCAATATTTGAGATACCAAAAGACTATGAAGTCGTCCAACATGATTGGCATTATGATGGGGAACACGCTCCGATTTGGTGGGAGTAACGCGAACTGTCTTAATTTACCGAAAAACAATATTTATGTTGACTCTCACATTGTGGTACACTTTATAATAAAGATGAGCTCAAGAAAACATATATATGTGAGGTAAAATCAATGTTAAAAATAGGAGATTTTTCAAAATTATCAAGGATTAGTATAAGGATGTTAAGGCATTATGATGCCCTAGGTTTGTTGGAGCCAAAAAGTATTGACGCTTCCAATGGTTACAGGTATTATAACGAAGAACAATTGCAAATTGCATCTAGAATCATAGCCCTTAAGGATATGGGATTTGGTTTGTCAACAATCTCGGAAATACTGATAAAGTATGAGGATACAAAAGCACTGGCTGAATTTTTGTCAATAAAAAAGACGGAAATTGAAGCTCAAGCTGAAGAAGCCAAGCATCGTTTACGACGCCTTGAAACAACCATTAGTCGGTTGAGAAAGGATGATACAGCTATGAATTACAATGTCGTTTTAAAGACCTTACCGGAAAGATATGTTGCCAGTGTGAGAAAGGTTATTCCATCTTATGACCAAGAGAGCATACTATGGAACACATTGATGGCAGAAACAAGTGAAATGAATCTAAAGCCGGATGACCCGTGTTATAGTCTTGCAATTTTCCATGATGAAGGCTATAAGGAGCAGGATGTAGACGTGGAGATACAAATGGCCCTTAAGGATCAACATTCAAACACGGAGCATGTTGTATTTAAAACAGTTTCCTCCATAGAAATCGCTTCAGCAATCTACAAAGGGAGCTATGATCAAATTACCGAAGTTAACCAAGTCGTAGCAAACTGGGTCAATGACAATCAATATGAATTTGATGGTGCCATGTTTTGCATTTATCATGTAAGCCCGGCACAAACACAAAACCCAGATGAATGGGTAACAGAAGTGTGCTATCCGGTCAAGAAAAGAAGCTTCGCTTCGTTATGAGCTCTGCTCATATTTCTGAACGGTTCGACAGGAAATGTCCTTAACGTAATCAGCCATGTTTCAAGGCTGAATACTGTAGTACGACTTTCCTAGAGAACAAGAAAAGATAGTGACAAAAGCAAAAACACCATAAAATATTTGGGCCCCTATAATAACAGTTGCAAGAATAGAACTGTTATTATAGGGGGTTTTTGTTGTATTAGATGAAAACACTATGGTAAAATGGATATAATTGGAATGTGTGCTGTGAATAGGGTATCAATAAATGCATTTATTTAGGGAAGTGAAAAAGTGGAAAAAGATCATGATAAAAGTATTTCAAAGTATTATGGTACGAATCTAGCAGAGCTTTTAGGGGAAAAAATCTTTGAGGTCTATAAAGAATTTCCTCAAAAAGAGTATATCGGTGCCATTGGTAAAAAGTGTGAGGGCCTTAGTTATTCTAAAAGAGTAGAATTACACGCAGACGAGCTCTATAACTACTTGCCTAAGGAATTTGATCAAGCATCAAGGATTCTTGAAGCTATATTGGGAGAAGAGAATAAACATGAAACAGGCATGTTTAAAGAGTTCTATTGGATCTTACCAATTGGAAAGTATGTTGAGAAATATGGCTTGGCACATTTTGATAAATCCATGGATCTGATTGAAGAAATAACGAAAAGAAATACAGGTGAATATGCTGTAAGACCATTTATTAGGTTATATCCGAAGCAAGCAATAGAGAAAATGACAAAATGGGCAGAGTCAGATAATTTTCATCTAAGAAGACTGTCCAGTGAAGGATTGCGACCCAAGCTTCCCTGGGCAACAAAACTGGATACGTTTATTGAACATCCGGAACCGGTATTTGAGATATTAGAAAAGCTAAAAGAAGACGAAGTCATGTTTGTGAAAAAATCAGTAGCAAACCATTTGACGGATTGGTTAAAAGTAAACAAGGCGCCAACAGCAGAACTGATCAAAGAATGGGATCATTCAAATAACAAAAACACAAAATGGATTGTTAAGAGAGCTACAAGAAAAATAAGTATAGAAGAATAAAACTTGAATGTAAAAAATATAAAAAATATAGTTTGTTAATAAGAATAGGCCTGGTTCGATTCGTATATAATTCGGTGTTATAGTTTTACAGGTTATTATAGGGGGGCGACCATTTATAGATGGACACGTCTTAAATTATGAAACAAAAACAAAATAAAAGACGAGGATTCGAGATGAAAATAAAAAAAGAAGAAATAAGAGAACATATACGTAAAAGCTATGAAGCAGTCGCTTTGAAAGGTTCACAAGGATGTGGATGTGGCTGTGGTAGTCAGGAAGATGAGCTAAAATCCTTCGACCTTAAGGATTTATCTTTAAAAATCGGGTATGCAGAAAGTGACTTATCTGATGTTCCTCAAAATGCCAATATGGGATTAGGTTGTGGCAACCCAATTATTCTAGCAAGTCTGAGAAAAGGTGAAACAGTCCTTGATCTTGGAAGTGGCGGAGGATTTGATTGCTTCTTAGCAAGAAAGGAAGTTGGTGACACTGGCTTCGTTATTGGGGTTGATATGACACCTGAAATGATTCGTTTATCAAGAGAGAATGCTGAAAAAAATGAGTATACCAATGTAGAATTTAGGTTGGGTGAAATAGAGCATTTACCGGTGCCAGATGAATCTGTTGATGTCATCATATCGAACTGTGTCATAAATCTATCCCTTGAAAAAGAACAAGTATTTAAAGAAGCTTATAGAGTTCTTAAAAATGGCGGGAGATTATCAATATCAGATGTTGTTGCCACAGCAGACATGCCACAAAATATAAAACATGATTTGTCGATGATGGCAGGTTGTATATCCGGGGCAGCGTATTCAGGTGATATTGAAAGAATGCTTAAGAACGCTGGGTTTAGTCATATCAAAATGTACCCCAAAGATAATAGCAGTCAAATATTAAAAACATGGGCACCGGATAAAAATATACAGGACTTTGTCGCCTCTTTTGTTATAGAAGCACAGAAATAATAATACATCATAGTAGACAATCAGATGGATAGATCTTTAAGCAATATGATAAAATATTTGAAGTATGCCCTATGAAGATGATGATCTATAAGAAAAGGCGAATAAGACTTGGGAATCATTTGAAATCAATAGCGCCAAAGTGTATACTTATTTAAGAAATACATAAAGGCGAATAGTAATATGAAATATCATATTATTGCTATTGGATATAAAAGAGAGGGAAAAAAATGAGCCGAATTGATATTAGAGATATTCCGATTGTTCATGAGGAAGAGGATTACTTAAATATTGAGAAATATGCCGATGCTTTAACCAGATTTATCGTGACTTCAGATACCCCTATTACCATATCCCTTCAAGGTGAGTGGGGTAGCGGGAAATCATCACTTATGAACATTATTAAGAAAAAGTTGTGCGATAATGACAACGATGAAAAATTTGAAGCGATATGGATTAATACATGGGAGTTATACCTTCAAGGGGAAGAAAAAGACATAATTGAACACCTATCCTATTTGATCCTAAAAGAAATCAACCGAATAGCGAAATCAAAGAATATTATATTAGAGAAGGAATTTGATGATATCTTTTCAAGTTTTAAAAGATATTTTTTTAAAACCTCAGACATAATTATGAGCATGACAGGTGCTGATGAAGAAGCGAGGAGACAAGCTCTGGGTATGTTTAATCAGGGTGAGCATACTTATGTCAGCCAAATTAGAAACAAAATTGCAAAAGTGATTGATATATTGGTTCACGCAGATAATAGTCTATCTAAAAAAGGTTTCGTGTTTTTTATTGATGACTTAGATCGTATTCAACCAAGTTTCGCCATTAAAGTGCTTGAAGTACTCAAAAATCTTTTTGTCATTGAAAACTGTGTTTTTGTTTTGGCGGTAGATTACGAAGTCATCCTAAAAGGTCTAAAAGCAAAATACGGTGAAGATCTTGATGAAAGTGATAAAACTTATCGATCTTATTTTGATAAATTAATCCAGCTACCTTTTGTCATGCCGATTTCAAAATATAATATTAATACATACGTCATGAAGGTTCTATATGATATTGGTTATTTTGAAGAAAATCATGGGCCCAGCAATCGCTATCAGGCCTACGTGATTAAGACGATTCTTCTAACTGTGGGTAAGAACCCAAGGGTCATTAAAAGATTGATGAATGCGGTGAAGTTGAGCAAGATTTTCGATGACAGTAACGAGCGGCTTCTATGTAATGATGGGATGAAGCTGGCAAATCTGATATTTGTCTGCATGCAAATGGCTTATCCGAAAATGTATGATGTTTTTGAACAAAACATCCATTATAAAACATGGACAAAAGAGCAAGAGGATATGGTTTATGATGAAACTTTCAATAGATGTAGATTGGCTCAACAACAACAATTCTTAGAGTTGATTTTTGAAGTGTTTGAATATGATGAAAATATTAATAAAAAAGCTTTAGAAAAAATTATTGCACTATCTGTACTTACAAATATGTCCTATAACGTGGAGGATGATCCACTTATGTACAATGGACAAGAATATAACCTGTCTTCAGAAACGCAATCAAAACAAGGCAGTACTTTAATTGACATGATTGAACTTAGTAAGGGAATAAAGGTACTGGATGTAGGGTGTGGTAATGGTAAGACAACTCTAGAACTTTATTCTAAGAATTCTTCAATCTATATTGATGCATTCGACTTATCACTCAGTCAGATAAAAGTAGCTAAAAAGAATCAAGATGAGTTAGGCGTACCAGAAGCACAAGTTCACTTCTATCAAAAGAACGCCATAACCATTGATTATGAAAAGAAATATGATTTAATATTTAGCAACGCTACACTGCACTGGGTAACTGAGGCCAAAGAAATGTATGGCAAGCTCTTTAAAGCCCTTAAACCACAAGGCAAGCTTGCGGTACATCAAGGAGGATTCCGTAGTTATTACGGCTTACATAAAGTGGTACTGCAAGCAATTCACAACTTAAATTTTGATCGATATTTTGAAAATTGGGAATACCCTATTTATTATCCGACCAGTGATGAGATGGAGCATATGCTTTTAGAAATAGGTTATGAGCATGTTCGTGTTATCAGTCATGTTACAGATGGAAAAGAACATTCAAATCTTATTGATAATTTTAAAAATGCCAGCCTATTACCATATTTAAACAGGTTGCCGGATGTGGCTAGCAGAGATAATCTCACCACAGAATATTATGATTTGTGCACAAGTCAAGAAATTGATACATATACCCATCGTTTATATATTTTTGCGAAAAGAGGCGCATAATATGTCGATTATTTTTGTTGAGACTTTAGATAAAACGCCGTATGAAAAAGGTGTATGGGAAATACTATGTGAATGTGATCAAGAGTTTTTGCCACCTTTGTCATCAAGAGAGAGTTCAAGTCAGAGGACGTTAGGTGGATTAGAGGCGCCTAAAACCTTATTACCCTACCGCTACTTTGAGGTCGTGAAAGCACAGAACTATATTATTACCTTGGATGAGTTCGGTGAAGTTACCGGTTTTATGACATTTATTCATAAATATGACTGTGAAGAATTAACGGATATAGGGATATCCAATTATATAACAACCATTTGTGTGAAAAAAGACCATAGAAATAAGGGTTTGCTTAAGCAAATGTATGGATATATGGAAAAGTCATTGCCATATCCATATAGACTACCCTATATGAGTACACGAACTTGGTCAACCAATGCCCATCATTTATCAACACTACATTATTTGGGATTTTATGAAGCTTATAGATTGGAAAATCACAGGGGTGAAGGCATCGATACCATCTATTTTTATAAAAAAGTAGATGATGAGTAAATAAGGAGCTCTATATGACAGCGAAAACAGTCCTAATAACAGGTGCAAATTCAGGTATAGGCAAAGCGTCAGCTATTAAGTTTGCTAGGGAAGGTTATCAGGTTATCATGGCTTGCCGTAACTTAGATAAAGGGCGTCTGGTTCAGCGTTATATTATTGAAACGACGAAGAATAGCCATGTGGATTTATTAGAATTAGATCTTGCCTCATTGGAGGCCATCCGATGCTTTTGTAATGCCTACGAGAAGAAGTATGACCGATTGGATATACTGATTCACAATGCAGCTTATCTACAACATGGCGTAAAAGAATATCAGTTGAGTCAAGACCATATTGAATTATCCTTTGCCACCAATGCAGTCGGACCTTTTTTTCTAACTTATTTGTTAAAAGATAGGCTTAACAAATCTGATAATCCAAAAATACTGAATGCCTGCACAGTTAGCATAAGACACTACTTTGTAAAAAACAGAAAAATTGAGTTTGACAATCTGCAAGGAGAGTACAAAGAATCTAGGCCTTACAATACATATAGAAAGTATGGTGAGTCCAAAATGGCCCTACTTTTGTTAACATTTAAGATGTCAGAGGTATTGAACAAATATGGCATTAAAGTCAATGCAATCCAAATTCCGGCGATTAAGCTCTCGGGGGATACAAGAAGGCAGTTCAAATCTATATGGAGACTATCAGCCGAAATTCAAAATGCTTTTGGTGCAGAACCTGAAACCATAGCAAATATATATTTTGATATATGTACCTCCGAAGCTTTGAATACGGTGTCAGGCAAGCTCATTAATAATAAGTTAGAAGTCATGAAGCCATCCCATTACACTTATGGCTTATTGCAAAGCATTAGGCAACTTCTGGATATGCGTGTCTACCCTAGATATGCAGAGGAGGAGGATAATATAGAGAGGGTTTGGGAAGTCTGTCGTAATATGACAGAGACTGATTTCTGTTAAAAAAAGAAGCGAATGACCTGGCTGAGTTTGAACATGCTTACACAGGTGGATGAGTTTATATAATAGAACAAATCAAAGGGAGCATCTCGTAGATTTTAACTGAGATGCTCCCTTGTCTATGCTATGCAAAAAAATTATTATAATGGGGTGTCAAAACTAAGTAGTTCTAAGTTTATTTAAAAAATAGTTTTGATATCCAAATCCTTTAACTATGGTGCGACAACCGTGCTTGTATCTAAGGTGACTGCGGTTTGAGCCAATAGTCGACCATTGATGGATGCATTTGTTCCCATGGTGATGTTTGTTTTGCTAAGAATTATACCTTCGAAATGTGAACCGGTTCCGATAGAAACAGATTCAGCCACTTGCCAGAAAACATTTTTGGCTTGTGCACCACCGCTTAATGTAATTCTTGTTCCGTTAGCTTGGGTCATGCCTTCGCCAATCTGGAGAATCCAAATGTCGTTTGGTCCACCGTCTAGTGTTACTTCAGAGTTTATAAGGACGCCAGTACCCCATTTGTAGACACCGGGTACAAGCGTTTTACCACTAAGATCACCACTATGAAGTTCTGTAAAATTAACAGCTCTTCCGGCAGCATCGGTATATGCGGTTTCCATATCACTAATGGCTGTGGTCAGATTGCTAGGTGTTGGTGAAGTATAAGTTGCTGCGTATACCCTACCTGTAACTTGGTCAGAAATTGAAAATTGATTGGTTGCATCCAGTGTTAGAGAAAATCCAGTGATAGCGGTATCAGCTATGGGACTAACGCCAATGTCGCCTGTGATTACTGAATTAGGAACAGAGGAAATACCTGTTTTTGATAAGATTACAAAATCACCAGCCATACCTAAATCGACAGTTTTACCAAGAGGCTCAGTAGGTTCTGTAGGCGTTGTTGACTTAACAACTGTTACAGTAGTTGTTGCGGTTTTTGTTAAATCTTCATCAGAGGTTACCCTTATGAGAGCAGTTCCCTCTGCTATTGGTGTAACAATGCCATCTTCTACTGTTGCGACACTACTATCGCTTGATGTCCAGTTTACATTCTGGTTGGTAGCGTTATCTGGAGTAATCTCAAGGGCTATTATTCCGGTTAATCCACCAGCCATTAAAGTCATTGTATTTTCTTTTACATCAATAGAATATACAGCAATAGGTTCGCTGATCACATTATAATTGAAAGCTCTAGTAATTGCCACCAATGCTTCTGCTCTTGTTGTTTGAGCTAAAGGCTTAAAGCTTCCATTTGGATAGCCAACCATGATTTTTGCTTCATCAATGGCTATAATTGCTTGCTTGCTCCAAGTTGCTATTGAAGACCCATCCGTAAAATCCGGAGTATCTGAAGTTGCCGAAAGAGATTTGAGACGGCTAATTATGGATGCGACTTCCTGACGAGATATATGGGCATCCGGTTTCATACTGCCGTCTGGGTAGCCACTGATATAACCAGCTGCGAATGCCTTGCCAATTGCAGGTGCATACCAATCTGTTGTAGATACATCGGTATAATTGGTAGTAGCAGCATTTGTAAATCCGAAAATATTGTTTACCAGTGAAATAAACTCTGCACGGGTAACTGGATTATTCGGTTTAAATGTTCCATCTGGATAACCATCGGCAATTCCGGATGATAGGGCGGATTGAATGGTCTCTTTTGCCCAATTCGATTCATAGTCTTTGGAAGAAACAGCACCGAGTACAGGCGTAGTTATGGTGAAAACCATTAAGAGGCATAGAAAAACGGTTAATGACTTGCTAAATGACATTTTCATTTTGGACTCCTTTTTTGTGTTTTATTATAGTAGATGTAATTTCTGTTATCAAAAAAAATAAACATTAACAATAATT
>NZ_JARGDP010000082.1 GCF_029210395.1 Petrocella sp. FN5
CTAATTACTATGGATAGTAATAACAACAGGTATTTATTATACCAATGGAGGACGTATGAGCATGGCATGGGAGTATACCATGATAGAGGTCTTAGAGTATCTGGAACAAATGCTCTAAGTCTTGGAAGTGTCGGCTCAAATACTAATAGATATGATATCTATGACTTTAAAGAAGTAGGAGGTAAGCTATACGCTCTTTACAGAAATAACACTGAGATTAAGCTTTCTGAAATGAGTGTAAATGCTGGCGGTGAGATTACAGGATCAATTGAGAAGGCATCCTTTTCAGCAAGCTCAGCGTATTCCTTTGCAATTCATAATAGCACTATCGTCATTGGTAGCAAAGATGGTTCTAATCTTAGAACCCACTACAACGGTACCCCACAAACCTTTGCTGAAATTGTCGTAAAAGGTAATGCTGTATCTGTTGTTAATCTGGGTGGAACATTTTATACTTATTATACAGACAACCAAGATGACGGCATAAAAAGAATAGAGATAACAGAATAAGTAAAAAAATACCCTCAGCAGACCTTGGTTTGAACCAAATAACTAAAGTTTGCTGGGGGTTTATTTTTTGAAGTACTTGTAGAATTTTCAAGCAAAGCGAGACTGAGATGCTTCCTATAGCCTATTATAGAGATGCTCTAATTCTTTAAGTGCTGTGGTTTTATCTTTATCAGATAGATTAATCTCATCTTTTAGGTAGTCCCAAAATGCAGCGGTCATATTAATTTCATTGATAGCAAAAATGGCGTGTGGCGCATTTTGTTTAATCACAATAGCACCAAGGTCCTCCTTAACATAGAGAATAAAATGATCATGCCTTTTTTTGGATGTAACTTTTAGGTTGTAGTTATCATATTTCTTTAGATACTGAATCGTATTTTCAAGATGCGCTTTATATTCATTAGGTGTATAGCAGATGTTTGAGGTTTCAGGGATTCCGGTGAAGGCAACATTCACAACCCCTTCTTTGATTTCTGTAAGACTTGGCAGTTGCAGAAGGGCGTGGAATGAGCAGTGTTCAAGTCCTTTTTCAAAGGCTTCTTTTCGATCATAAAAGTATTGGATTAATTTCTCTTTATCATCGCTATCGGATCGATTGATAATCGACTCTGCTACAGCACTTGGCATTGTGGACCAATTTAGACAGTTTGATTTAAGCAGTGTAGGTGTTGCATCTTTTTCGAACTCTTTTAAAAGATCAAGGTATTGCTGTTTTTGATGATATGTAAAAATCTGCATAAGTGGCCGACACATAAATAAGTAACTCTCAAACTCACTTGTCAGAGTGGCTAAAGCTTTTTTGTCTTTGAATAGAATATTAAGGGCCGGATGCTCCATCATATCAAGAGATGAGCTGGTTACAGCAGTAATCTTAGGAGCAATAAATAGTGTTCTTTTAAAAACACCGTCTCTTTTCTTAGGATAGTAATAGGGTTCAATGGCTCCGGTCATATAGAGAGGCATCCACTTTGAGAGGGCTTCAAGCATCTCATCGAGATTACGACTGACGGTATGTATAACTTTGATTCTATTGCCCTTTAGAATAACACGAGCCAGCATATCTCGCCATTTTGCTGCAAAAGAAGGATCTCCTGTTAACCAGTCCATAGATTCATCGCTATACAACAATAAGGTGGTTGGTTGATTGGATTCTATAATAAGAGATAGAAAAGATAAAACAGCTTGTCGCTTACCTTCGATACCATAGTATAGCGCAACATCTTTTTTAGGCGTTTTTGGATCAGAATCGGTGAGATCATCCGTAACTGGCGTGTTTTTTCGAAATTGAAAATCAGAAATGCCATTCAAAAAACCGGATATTGAAGCATGTCCGGTTTCTTCATGCCCCATTAACCATTGATAAATAACCTCGGTAGCATTTTTTGAATCTTGAAAGTGCTCTGGTTGCATTTTTAGAATTTGTGAGAGTGACTTGATTTGATAATCTTCTATACAATGGCTTAAAAAGTAGTGAGCCATTTTTTTTAAGTAATCGGCCTCTTTTACTAGACGTCTCTCACCTCTACGTAACCGGCTGATATGTGAAGCATCTAATGATGTATACATTGCAAGGGAACTATTGGTTGTTTTTGTGATGTTCATTAAGAAATCTAGTTTTTCATAAAACTGCATATTGGCCACCTCCTATAGTTACATTTTACCACGAATGATATCGATAGAATAGTTCTTTTGACATGAATCATGTCAATCAAATTGTCATTGACAAAGGCCTTAATATAAAGATTATTTTATTGGTTTTTATATGATCAAATCAAGTGGTTCATAGACCTTCAAGCGGTGGCAGCACATGAACAGTTGAAGTAAGTGCAATTGGCGTCACACTTTGCTAGTGGAACCGGTACATTGAAAGACCCTTGGATTATTAAGACGGCACAGCACTTAAATAATGTAAGAAATTACACGGGTATCGAAAACCGACCGAAATATTTTGAATTGGCCAACGATATTGACTTAGGTCAGTCACCTTGGAATGAAGAGGCAGGTTGGGAACCTATTGGAGAAACTGAAATGACAGCTTTTACAGGAGGCTTTAACGGTCAGGTATACAAAATTCAAAGTTTGTATATGAATCGGCCTCAAGAGGATAATATAGGCCTAAAACAAAACATTAAAAAACTATAAAAATATATGTCGTTTTGATTAAAATACCATAAGAACTATTGACATGTTTTCCCTTAAAACGTACACTTGACCTAAGACTAAATAAAGGATGTGGCAAACATGAAAAAAAGTTTTTCGTTAATACTCATAGCTATGCTGATACTCAGTACTTCTACTATACATGGGATAACGAATCAACAATATGTTCAATACACAAAGAATGACAGTGCACTTGTAGCAGACAGGGTAGTCGCCCTTAAAGCAGACGCACTAGGCGGTATATGGGTGGCAACTTCAGGTAGTGGTGCCATATATATTGATTCTACAGGTAAGTGGCAAACGTATATGGAAATGAGTTCCGGTCTAAAGAACAATTTCTTAAATGATGTGACTTTGGATGCTTTAGGGAACGCTTATTTTGCAACCAACATTGGTGTCACTTCTCGTATGAAAGACAATACTTGGAACAACTATTTCATGAATGATAACAAGATTTTTGGAGAGACGGTGACCGCTCTTGCAACGGATGGTAAAGGTGGCCTATGGCATGGCGTTACAGGTTATGGCGCTTACTATAAAAGCGCGGATGGTGTTATGACCCATTATAGCAGTGCCAATTCTTCTATTCCTAGTAGCAACGTATCTAGCTTCGCTTTTGACCAAAAAGGTGGGGTATGGATTGGAACAGAGTTAACTTATAATGAGATGGGTGGTATCGCTTATCTGAGTGCCGAGGGTAAATGGACCCTCTATAATTCAAATAATTCTAAGTTACCTTCCAACAGAGTGCGTGAAGTCTACGTGGCAAAAAACGGTGCTGTGTGGATTGGTACCATTAATGGCTTGGCTAAGTTCTATAACAACGAGTGGGTCATCTACAGCAACAATTCCGTATGGGAGTACGATGTTAGATCTGTTACAGAAGACAGTGCGGGCAATATATATGCAGCAACTTGGGGTGACGGACTACTCAAGATTGATCCCGCTGGAGAGTTAACCAACTACAAGTCATCGGATTCACCTCTACCGAACAACTACATTTATGAGGTTGAAATAGATACAAAAGGTAACATCTGGCTTGGCACCAATGTGGGTCTTACGCAGATTAAAACAGAGGCACAGGTGGTACAGCCACCAGTGGTACAACCTAAAATAGTAACGGTTTTTGTTAAAAGTCTTCAAGTACCTTTTGATATTCAACCGGTGATTCGAGAAGGCAATACCTTGGTTTCAGTAAGATTTATTCTTGAGGCTTTGGGTCAAGATGTAACATGGAATGCATCAGAAAGAAAAGTGATATCAACAGGCGACAAAACAATTGAACTAACAATAGGTGAAAAAGTGGGTTACGTGGATGGTGTGGCGTATCCGCTAAACGTACCTTCAGAGATTATTGGTGGTAGAACCATGATACCTTTAAGATGGATATCAGAGAATCTAGGTTACGATGTACAATGGAACCCGGTCAATTATAGAGTGGATATCAATTAGGTCCTATAGGAGAGATAGATGAATAGTAAAATCATTAAGAAAAGAGTAGCCCTTACCATAGCCAGTATGCTAACTTTAAGTACGTTTATGATGTCAAGCGTTAGAGCTGAAGAGTTAACAGCACCACCTGAGGAAATACCTCAAGCCATAGCCGTTGAGCCGATAGTCCTAGATATTGAGGATGCTTTACAACGGGCATTAGAAAATAGTTTTGAGCTAAAAATTGCTGAGGCTGAGATGAATACTTCTGTAATGACGGCCAGTCAACAAAGAACATTGGCCAAAGAAGACGCCACTACAGGCATGTATAGTGCAGATTTAGCGATTAAGATTGCTAAAGTTAATAGAGAAATCCTACCGACCTTAGCAAAAGAAACCTACAATGCAAAAATAACGGAAGTAGAACTTGGTATTAAAGGTGCCTTTGCACAATTGATTTTTGCAAAGGAAAGCTTGGAGCTGGCAGAAAAATATAAACTTCAGGCAGATGAGAGTCTAGCGATGGTCAAAACAAAGCGAACTTTAGGACAAGCTTCAGATCTAGAAGTTACCAATACAGAATCAGAAGTTGCTACTAAGGCGTCTGAGTTGACTCAAGCACAAATTACTTATAATCAGAACCTCATGGATCTGAATTTACTCATGAACGAAGCACTAGAAAAAACATGGGTGATTGAAGATACCATGGCAACAGAAGCGGTCGAGCTTGTACCTCTAGAAGATATGAAAGCCTATATGCTTGAGAACCACCCGATGATTTTAGGGTCTAACTTAAGCTTCAGTATTGCAGAATCTACATTTGAGCTGGCAAAAGGCTATTACCCATCCAATGTATGGACCTATCGGTATGCTGAGCAAGATTATCTTAAAGCCAAATATCAGAACCAACTGGCCTTACTATCACAGGAAAAAAGCTTGATTCAAGCCTATATGAGCGTTCAAGGTAACCTTGAAGCTATTCAAGCATTAGAAAAAAATGTAGCAACGGTGAATGAAAGCTACCGAGTTGCAAAGATACGTTTTGAACTGGGTATGATTACAAGCTTCCAATTGAATGAAGCCTTATTAATGCAACAACGTATGGAAAGCAACTTAGCCAATGCCAAACGTGGGTATAGATTATCCATAGCCCAATTGGAATTCATATCCGGTATGAATGCTATTAAGACAACAGAAGAGCTTTAAGATAAGATAAAGTAAAAAACGGTTCCTTTGCCTGTATGATTAATACAGACAAAGAACCGTTTTTTTTTGCCAAATATGAATTTTATGCTATTCTCATGGAAAGTCCGTCATATGACTTTTTTATGACTTTGGGCACATGAAATGCATCCTAAAGCCTGTTATGATGGTATCAACAGCAAATCACGATAAATCAAGTATGGCAATAGGTAAGAGGTGAATGAGAATGAAAGGCATCAAATACAATGAGTACAGAACCATCGATCATTATTGTAAAAGTGAACAGTTAGATACAGATTATTTATTATACTGTATTATTCAACAAAGTCAGATTGGAAGAAAAAAGATCTGGAGAAAAACGAAATAACCTTGAGTATACCGCTTAGGTTATTGTAAAATGAAAGAAAGAAGCAAAAAGAAAGAAGAGAAATCGAGGTGCAGGGATGAACGAAATCAAAGTGTTGGTGGCAGATGACCAATCTATATTAGCGGAAGGTCTTTGCACACTTTTGAATATGGAAGAAGATATCCAAGTCGAAGGCGTGGCTCAAAATGGAATTGAAGTGCTCAAGTTCCTAGAAGATGGTCATGATGTGGACATTATATTAATGGACATTCGTATGCCGCTCATGAATGGGGTGGACTGTACCAGAAAAATCACCAAAACCTATCCAAAGGTAAAAGTCCTCATATTGACAACTTTTGATGATGATGATTATATTATTGACGCCTTAAATAATGGAGCAGTGGGTTATATGTTAAAGGATTTAACAGCAGAAAAGTTATCATCAGCCATCAGAAATGTCTATCAAGGCAACACGGTCATGCATCAAAAAATCACCCAGAAAATCATTCAGGGTATGGGCAATGGTAGAGAAGGAAGAACAGTAAAACCCATTACAGATTCCGGGGGGAATATGCTTTTAGAAAGAGAAATCGAGGTATTAAGACTACTTGCAAAAGGATACAGAAATAAAGAAATCGCAGACAAACTTTATCTTACAGAAGGAACGGTCAAAAACTATATATCCCTTCTATACGACAAGTTCAACATAAAAGGAAGAACAAAACTTATGACCCATGCCATTAAGCAAGGCATCCTAGAAAAAGAAGATTAAGACTTAGGTTATGACTTAGAGGAATACAGAGGTGATTTTATGACGACACCACAACTTCAAATATGGTTGGCTTATATGACCATCAATTTATGGATTATCATACCGGTGGTTATGATCTGTATTCGTTCAAAAGACAAATCCCTTAGAATCAAAATTCTATGGACGATACTACTGAGTGTCTTTAATTTACCGGCAGTTATGGCATATCTGTATATGTACAGATCAGAAATGGACAAGACGACCTTGGTGAAAAATAAAGAGATGAGAGACATAGAGCAACATCTCATTTTTATTGGCTTAGTGTTGACCTTTGAAGTCATATCTCTTATTCTTATGAGTAGAAACGAAGATCGAACACAAGTACTAATGCTCCTTATTATAAGTATCATGTTGATTTTTATGAATCACTATTTAATTCTTGATAAGGGTAAAACAATATACCAAGTGATACCATTTATACAGATTCTAGCCATTACCGGTGTAGACTTATTTTCTGCTAACCGAGATTTTAAGATTATTATCATTGTGGTTGTTCTAAGTGTTTTAAATGGATATCCGGTCCGATTTTCTAAAGTTTTTTCTATATTAACATTATTATTTTACTTAGGAACGACTATAATCCTTCAGATACAGGAAGGGAACCTGAGTCAAGTAGAAATGCTGGTTTATGCTGTTAGGAATGCAGTTACCTATGGTCTGGTTATTATTTCCTTCTACATTGGCAAGAAACAACTTTTCCTAAATCATCAGCTAAAAGAAATGACACAAACCTTAAAAGATAAAAATAAAGAACTTGAGGAAATCAGTATACTCAAAGAACGAAGCCGCATAGCAAGAGAAATTCATGATACCTTGGGGCATACACTTACAGGTGCTATCGTTCAATTAGAGGTGGCAAGAAAAATGGTTCTGGTGGATGAGGACAAAGCGATAGAAGCCATAGATAAGACCCAGAAGATCACACGAGATGGTTTTGCGGAAGTAAAACGGGCCATTAAAGCACTCAGACCAATTATGATTGAAGATAGTACGCTTGAAGAAGCCTTACAAGCCCTCATTGAAAAAACGCAGAATCATTGTCAAGTCATCATTCATGCTGTGATAGATAAAGACATTCGTTTAGATGAGAATGTTAAAATAACCATATACCGAATTATTCAAGAGGCTATTACCAATAGTATAAGACATGGTGAAGCCACAGAAATAAAGATCATGATTGAAAAAGAAGAGGAAAGTTCTATCATGATACAAGTCACAGATAATGGTAAAGGTTGTGAAACTATTTCAGAAGGCTATGGACTAAAAGGTATAAAAGAGCGGATTCAACTCTTAGAAGGAAAAATGAGAACGCACTCTGAATATGGAAAAGGCTTTGAAATGGCCTTGACGCTTAATCAGAGGACATAGACGCTTTACATGACCCTTGACCTTATGATAAACTAGCCATTGAGACAAAAAAACATAAGATCTCAAGGAGTCTATGATGGGAAATAGAATTGCAGCTTTAAGAATCTTAGCAATAGTATCTATATTATTTTTAATGGGATTAAACCCATCCAGTCAAACATCTCATCTATCCTACGCAACGGTTCAAGTACCTAGCATAGTAGCTGAAGGTGCCATTCTAATAGATGGTGATACAGGTCAGGTACTTTACGAGAAAAATGCCCATAAAAGGTTCTACCCGGCTAGTATTACGAAGCTGATGACAGCCTTGGTTGCCTCGAAGGCTTTGGATCCGTCTGACACGATTACTTTTTCTAGAAACGCAGTTTTGAGCATAGAATTTGGTAGCAGTCACATTGGTATGCGTGAAGGAGAAATCATAAGTGTAAAAGCGGCCATGCACGGTCTTCTCATGGCTTCAGCCAATGATGTGGCAAATGGTATCGCTGAAAAAACAAGTGGGAGTTTAGAGGCTTTTGCAGAAGATATGACGGCAGAAGCCAAGAACCTTGGTGCGATGAACACGAATTTTGTTAATCCTCATGGCCTGCAAGATGAAAACCAATACACCACAGCCTATGATATGAGTCTGATTATGAAAGAAATATTAGAAAATCAATTCTTAGTCGATGTTATGGGGAAAACTCTATATGAGATTCTACCCACCAATAAAGTCGATGAAATCAGATATTTGGCACAAGGCCACAAAATGATTAATGAACGAAGGGACGCCAATATATACAGAGAAGACGTTATAGCCGGTAAAACTGGATACACCACCAGCTCAGGGCATACCTTGGTAACGGTATCAAGAAAAGAAGGACGTACCTTAATTGCAGTAACATTAAGGACCAATGCCGCCAACTTGTATAGCGACACCAGCAAACTATTTGAGTATGGTTATAAGGCTTTTGAAGTCACCGAGATAGACCCTACAGATTATACTCAGGCACTTCCAATAATAGAAAAGGGTGTCATAATTGGAACAGCTACACTCTCTATGACGGAGCCAGTTAGTGTCAATCTAAGGAAGGATTATTCAGAAGTAGACTTCTTATTAGAGGTGGATTTACCGGAAGCGCTGACGAGAGAGGCGAGCTTGAACCAAAAAGTAGGCAGTCTTATTATCTCAATAGGTGACAGAGCTCTTGGAGAATGGCCACTTGAGATCATAGAACTTGAATATGAAGATTTGGAAGATCAAGCAAGAGAAGAAACGGAAGTAGAGAAAAAACTGAGTATGGTTGAAGTTATCAAGTTCATAATTCTTATTGCCACCATCGTTATTGTGACAAAAACCAGTACTTTTGGAAAATTTCATTAGAATAAAAACAGGTTAAGGTGTCAAAAACATATCGTTTTGACACCTTAAATCGTAATAAATAAGCAATAAAAAATCGGAGTGAGAGGATTTGAACCTCCGGCCTCTTAGTCCCGAACCAAGCGCTCTACCAAGCTGAGCCACACCCCGATTGCTGTAAGCACCAAAGTCAGTATATCAAAGTGAAGTAATCAAATCAAGCCCGAAAATGTTAAAAACATTTTTAGCTTGTTTTTTTTCGCATGTGCTTCATAATGACCCCTACAATTAGAGGTATTATGGTTAGAATCAAACTTACCACAAACATGATCTCAGGACCTAATTGTGCAATTAAAGGGACAGAGGCTGCAGTAAACAAACCACCACCAACCAACAACTCAAATAATAACTGTTTGTAACCAAAGCTAGACAAAGCAGGTGTCATTTGATCTGGATCTGCGACACGCATTAAGAGTAAGCCGGTTGCGGTAACGCCCATGGATTGTCCAAAGTCACCAATACCTCTCTCAAACCAGTAATCCGGCATGAGCCTTGGTATAAGCACTAAAAAAGCGAAAACGGTCCATACAATACCACCTACACTTAAGATTATAAATACCGGTAAGTGATTCCCAATGACACTTAAGGACAAGGTTGCCAACGCACTTACAATTAGAATATCTAGGGACAATCCCTGAACGCGATTAATCAATTGTCTATCAACAGTAGCATAAGGATCAACACGACTTAAAACCAATTGGACAACGATACCACCCACCATGGCTAAAGGGAATAAGGGAACGTAGGTCATCAAATACATATCCGTCCAAGCACCCCAAGTTAAGGCTTCTAGTTGAATCAATCCTTGCAACAATACAAAACCAATCACAATAGCCACACCGATATAACCTACATGCAATGATAAAGGTTCAATGGATTCAGCTCGTGTGCTTAAAAAACCTGCAGGTTCGCGCACCTCTAATTCTGCAATCCCTTTACGTTCTAGAATCGTTCTTTCTTTTTTATCAGCCCCATGAGCCAACTTACCTGTTCGCATACCCCAATTGATTAAGGATATACCAATTAGCACACCGGCCAAAACCCCAACTGTGGCCAAGCCAATGGCGAGATCGCCCCCCTCAGGGAAATCCAGTAGCTCAAAGGTCTGCCGCATACCGGCCGCAGTACCATGACCACCTACAAAACCGATTTCAATCAGTGCTCCTGCTAAAGGGTTAACGCCAAAAACAGGTGCTAACAAAAAAATGGCGAGTCCTAAGCCAACAGCATATTGACCAAAAGAAATCACATAGCCAGACATGACTTGAGGTCCTGCCAAGTACCAAATTTCTTTCATATTTGGTATTTTTTTGCCTATAAATAAGGAGGCAAAGACCACATTAATCATGAGTCCCGGTAAAGAAGCCCACACAGTCAGCCATTCTAAATCCAAAACAGAGAAACCAAAGACCTTACCAAAGACTTCTGGCCCAATCAATAGCGCCAATAAACCTGCCACCAAAGAACTGGGTAAAAACAGATTCTGAAACAAAGGTACCATGACCCGTATCCATTTACCGATGACTAGAAAAATTACTAATATTAATAATGCAAATCCTATAGCATTAGCTGTCATAAACGACTCCTCACATAAGTCAACTATAAATCCTTCGTTCTTTAATCGCATACAAAGCAATCAAATAGCTTCTTCTGAATTTTAACACTTAAAGTATCTTCTTTCAACAAGGTCACCTTCTAAGAAGATTTATCAAAAACACAATATGTCCTTACAGTAATTCCCATAAATGGAAATAATTACAATATAC
>NZ_JARGDP010000083.1 GCF_029210395.1 Petrocella sp. FN5
TGATTAACTTTAATTTCATGTTGTACCTCCTTGTTGATTTGAATTGTTTGTATATTTATTGGACGTCACTGCATAATAAAATGTTTCATTAGCCTCATGATCAAACTCGGAGAATTTACACCACTAGGTTTAATATTAGTGTAAAAAAATTTTGGCAGTCGCGCATAACTATAATCGAGATGCCATCCCATTTTTATCTCTTTTTTATTGTTCATCAGCTGTCCTTATCTTATCCAGTTATCACACTTTTTGATTTTTGATTTTTGATTTCTCAAATTTTCATTTTCTTAAAATCATTTTTTTCTATATTAGGTATTTTTTGTTAAAAGCCTCTGGTTTGGCCTTGATATGGAGGCAATTTTCCCGAAGTAAACTCTTCAATCCCCGGCCCACCCAAACGCTTAAGTTTCCAAATCCCATAAATATAGCTGATCAGCAAGACACCTATGGTTAATGGCCAACCAAGTATCGTATTCCAAATAAATAACTGTGTTGTTTGGTCTGAAATAAAAATCATCAATAGAATCAAGACACGTCCGAGAATAAAGAGTGACCATATCCATGTAACGATTGTATAAGCTGGCTTTACATCCGAGCGCCAAAACCAGTCGAGTGACCATCCTCTTGATAAGTGACTTGCCCATGCCGCTATCGGTCTACCCGCAATCAGACTGAGTAAGCACACTACCAATAGAAAGACATTACCCAATATCCCTGGCAAGAAATAATTCGAAGCACTGCCTGAAAAAAAGGAAAATCCAGACGCCATGATCACACCTAGCAATCCACCAAAAGCATAATGCCAGTTTTGCTTAGATAAAAACCTAAAAATACTAAGCATCAAGGCTGAAAGTATTGCTATTAAGGAAGCCAATCCCAGATCAAAGCGACTATTTAATACTACAAAAAGTAAAGGTGGTAAGAGTGCATCCATTGTTTTACCTGAAATGACTGTTTTTAGTTCTTCTCCTAATTCCTTTAGTTTAATCATTGCCTTGCTCCCATAAAGAATTTTGTCCAGTCTCCTTTGCTAACAATTAAATGAATTAGAACATAAAGGGCTCCGGTCAAGAAGCCAAATACCATCATAAGAACAATCCATAGAGCTGCTTGGAGGACATGCTTTTCTCTAAAAGCAATCCACATAGAAAAAAGTATGAAACCTACATATAGATCCACCATAGAAACAATACCCCATGGATTTGCAAGAACAGCTGAGCCATCAACAAAAAAATCACCTTGGGTAAAACCAAAAAATAAAGCGCCAGTCATCGCCATGACACCAAGTAATACTATTAGTTTTGCAATTTTCATAAGGCGTTCCTTTCTAGTTAAGTGTATTAACTCTAGATTTTCTATTTTATGTACTATATAAGATTTTCTTTTATGATTAAATTCACAATACCTGGGTCAAATTGAACCCCGGCATAATTCATTAATTCTTGTCTTGCCATTTCTAAAGACATACCCTCTTTTCTGTATGGTCTTGATGAGGTCATGGCATCATAGGCATCAGCGATGGCTATGATTCTTGACTCAATTGGAATCTCATCACCCTTGATTCCTTTTGGATAACCCTTTCCATCCCATCTTTCATGATGACTTAAGACACCCTCCGCTATACTGGCGAATTCATTGGTTGCTGTCAACATTCTATACCCAATCGCTGGATGCTTTTTGATTTCATTGTATTCTTCATCCGTTAATCTTCCGGGTTTTTCGAGAATTTCACCTGATACTATGATTTTACCTATATCATGTAACAATCCCAAAGTGGCGATATCGTCTTGCTGATGCTGAGATAAGTTCAGGCCCTTGGCAATATTCATGGCCAATTCTCTGACACGTTTCGAGTGTTTTTCCTCTCTTGGGCTCTTTTCAAAGAGCGTATTGATAATGGTTTTAATGGTCAGTCCGCGTACACCTTGGCTCTCGCTGATTTTCTTTTTATACATATATTCTTCTGCATTCTTAAATACAGCTTCCACATCCATAGAGCTGTCTGTTTTGGTTTCCCACCCAAAAGCTATGGACAAAATACCCTTGTTGGTGTTTAATTTATCACCACCTTGAATAATCCTTTGTACTATCTTTTCAGCCTCCTTTGAGCTTGTCTTTGGCATCAGTATAACAAACTCGTCTCCACCCCATCTGGCAGCTATGTCTTCGGACCTAAGGTATGTTCTAAATAGGTTGGCTGTTTGTTTCAACAACTCATCCCCTTCATGATGTCCAAATGCATCATTGGTAAGCTTTAGTCCATTCAAATCGGCCATTATGATGGTCAGGGGATAGTTTCTTGATGTATCAAGTCTTTTGATTTCTTCCTCAAAAAATCTTCTATTATATAGACCGGTTAATGCATCATGAAAACTCAAAAACTCAATCTGTCTTCTCTGTTTATGTTTCTGCGTCGCGTCTCTAAACACCAATACCACACCCAGCATTTCGTTTTGAAGATTTTTTATCGGTGCGGCACTGTCTTCTAACATATAAACATTTCCATTCTTTGATGTCAGTACTGCATGATTACTTAATTCATGGGATATTCCTGTTTTCAAGACCTCCGCAACCGGATCTAGAATATCATATCCATGATTCTCATGGGATATTCTAAAGACGTCTTTATAATACATCCCCTTTGCTTCTTCTTCAGTCCATCCGGTCATGTCCGCACAGACCTTATTAATCATCTCGATTCTCTCGTTTAGTCCGACAACCATAACACCATCACCAATGGAGACCAATGTTGATAGATATTTGTTCTTCTCTATCTCAAGTTTATCTCTGTAATTAGATCTTTCAATCATGTTCCAGACACCACTCATCAAAGCGGTGACTTGATAGATGTCATTGTCGTCATAATCATCCGGTTTATTGCCTAACCCAACTGTGGCAACTATATCTTTATCTTCAAAAACAGGGATGGCCATCCAGTTATTCAGTTTGACGTGGCCCTTAGGATAACCTTTTTCCAGGTCATTTGACTTAGTAAAATCATTAATCATCATGGGTTTTCCTTGTCTTATGACCTCACCCCAAAGGCCGGTCTGATCCAATTGATAAACCCTTTGTTTCTCTACGTCTTGGCTCTTTGCCATAAGGCCTCTCGACCATGAGTTGAGGGTGAGTTCATTTGTTGCTTCGTCAAACAAATACATATAACCAAATTCACTACCTGTCATCCTGATTAACTCGTTAAGGACATAATCTAGCCAGTCTGTGATTGAGCTATACTCCTGATTCATGACATTGAACATTATGGTGTTTCTATACAGATTGTTTTCCAACTTTGCCGTCTGCCTTTTGACTTCTTTTCGGATCATTAGAAAAGAAAAAAATAGCAATACAACAACTGTAGCAAATAGCACCAAAGCAAAATAATAAGCAATTTGTTTGTAATCCGGTGTCACATTCACCAAAAAAGGAAACCATTTTACGTAAAGGGACTCATAGGTGCCATTCTCAGATACGATTGCCAAGCCTTCATTTAGTAAGGCTAATAATTCTTTGTCGCCTTCTTTAACAGCAAAGCTGAATTTTTGTTCAAACCCTTCAAGTGAAATCTTAATCCTATCAATACCATCATCTGACATTCTAGTGACCGCCTCAACATTGGTAATCTCATGATCATTTATTAGTTTTTGCCCTACCAGGCTTTGGGCAAGAACGGCATCGTGTGCACCAGAGCTTAACAATTCAAAGGCTTCAGCGTATGTATCAACGAGAATTAACTTATCCGTAAATTTCATCCTTTCGGCGTATTCTTGAGAATTGTCCCCTCTCATGACAATGATTTCTCTGCCATATAGGTCGTCTTCAGATGTGATTTCTGTGTTATTCTTACGAACAAAAATATTGCCGCGCATAACAATATAAGGTACTGTGAAGTCAAAATAATCTTCACGTTCCTCTGAATAACCAACAAGAGGCAATACATCTAGTTCTCCATCTTCCAGTTCTTTTTTTATCGTGTCCCAATGGTCCACTTTAAATTCAATCTCAAGTTCCATCTCATTGGCTACTGCCTTAAGAAGTTCAACTGAAAACCCATCCGCCTTTCCATCTGTTATGACAGAAAAAGGAGGATAATCATATTCTGTGGCGCTTCTATAGACAATCTTTTCTTCTTGCATAGCATATGCTAGGAAATCACTTGACATCATACCCACTAAAAATAATACGCAAACAAAGCAAAACAGTATTAATGAATGAATTTTTATTTTCATCACAAGTCTCCTTCTTAGTGGCAAAGTTTGTATTCTTCATGTCGTTTATAGCAGTCAAAATCTCTAGTTATAGTTATATTGTATCATATGCTATATCTCATCTACAAATAAATCATAGAATAATTTAATTAACCTAAGCTTATTAAAATAAAAGCTTAGAAACATAGTCAGACTTCTGTTTCTAAGCTTTATATCATTTTGTGAAATTATTTTATTTTTTATAATCGTCTTATTAGGTCTTTTTAAGGTATTTTCTTGTGTCTAGAGCAACCGCAAATACAATAATAAAACCTTTAATAATGTTCTGATATTCAAAAGATATGTTGGCAAAAATCATACCGTAACTCATAACGGTAAATAATAATACACCAGCTATGGCTCCCGATACTTTACCGACACCACCGCTAAAAGAAATACCACCGACCACACAAGCCGCAATGGCATCCAGTTCATAATTAAAACCCGAACTGTTATTGGCACTACCGATTCGACCGGCTTCCAAAAAACCACCTAAACCGTACAAGATACCTGCCATCATATAAACCAATAGAAATGTTCCAACCACGTTGACGCCAGATACAGCAGCGGCTTCTGGATTACCCCCTACAGCAAACATATTCTTACCAAATACGGTCTTATTCCACAATACCCATACTATAATACTCACAATAACAGCATATATTACAAGATACGGGATATAGAAACCACCAGTAAATTTCAGTGGCCCGATACCTTCAATTCTACCCAATATAAAATTTGAGTATTCTTTTGAAAGACCCCCAATAGGTTGTCCGCCTTGTTCCGGCGAATTATAATATAATGTCAATACCCCATATAGCAGTACGCTCATACCTAATGTTACGATAAATGGATGTACCTTGAAGATCGCTACAATATACCCATTAATCATACTAAAAAAAGCACATACAGCCATGGCGATTAATAATGGTATCAATAATTTAATAAATGCCGGCATGGCTGTCAACCATATTTCCGGATAGAATCTAGAAGCATACGTTTCCGCTTGTGATAAGGATGCTGAGATTACCATAGCAAAACCAACGGATCGTCCTAAGGAAAGGTCTGTACCTTGCAAAATAATAATACCACCCACACCAAAGGCAAGAATTAACTTAACGGAGGACTGACTAAGCACATTAATAAGTGTACGCACAGATAGGAAAGTCGGTTCCCTAAGTATAACAACAGCAATTAATATTGCCATAACAATATAGATGGCATTATTAACAAAGAAGTTTAACCAATCTCTTTTGTTCATATTTTTGAATCTGTTTATTCTAGCATTTATATTTCTTGTAAAATTCATTTTTCAACCACCTACTATAAATATTTTGCGGATAATTTTAATAAATCATTTTGATTCGCATTTTTTGTGTCTAAAATATCTGCAACATAACCTCTGCTCATGACCATGATGCGGTTCGTTACGCCTAGAATTTCAGGCATTTCTGATGATACCATAATAATGGATTTTCCCTTATTGGCCAGTTCAATCATCAGATTATAGATGTCATACTTAGCGCCTACATCAATCCCCCTTGTTGGTTCATCAAGAAGTAAAATGTCCGGATCTGTAACCAACCATCTTCCAATAATAACCTTTTGTTGATTACCACCACTTAATTCTCGAATCAATGATTCTTGGCTAAATGTCTTAATTCTCATGCTGGCTATTTGTTTTTCTGTGTCAGAGAGCATTTCCTTTTCACTTAACAAGCCAAACTTACTGACATAGTTTTTAATATTAGCACTACATGTATTAAATCTAATATTAGCAACCTCAAAGATACCTGTTGATCTTCTTTCTTCTGTTACAAGGGCTAATTTGTTTTCAATGGTTTTATGCGGACTTGAATTGTTGAGTTTCTTGCCATCAATATGAATTTCTCCACTCTCAATTGTCCTCATGCCAAATATTGCTTCAACAAGTTCTGTTCTTCTGGCACCTACCAAACCATAAATACCTAATATTTCACCTTTTTTTAGTTCAAAACTAACATCATTCACCTTGGGTTCATATCGTGTTTTCAGGTTTTTGACCACCATTTTAACATCCCCTGGAATATTGGTTACCGGTGGAAAACGATGGCTTAAGTCTCTACCTACCATCATATTTATAACCTTATCCATATCTAAATCTTCGATAGCATTCGTACCAATATACTCGCCGTCTCTAAGTACAGTCACTTCATCTGATATGGCAAATATCTCATCCATTTTATGTGAAATATATACAATGCCACATCCTTGTTTTTTTAATGTTTCTATGATTTCAAATAGCTTATCCACTTCTTGTTCTGTAAGTGAGCTTGTCGGTTCATCTAGAATTATAACTTTGGCTTCATAACTGACAGCCTTGACAATTTCAACCATCTGTCTCTTTGATACAGACAACTCGCTTAATCTTGTATTTGGATCAATGTCATCGATTTTGATTTTTGTAAATAATGCTTTGGTATCTTGGTACATTTTATTCTCGTCGACAAAGCCTCTTTTGGTTGGATACCGTCCTAACCAAATATTTTCACTAACCGTTCGTTTTGTTACTTGATTAAGTTCTTGATGCACCATGGAAACACCATGCTCTAGAGCATGTTTTGGATCTGTAAAATTCACATTTTCATCTTTTAAATAGAAGGTCCCTTCATCTTGCTTATAAATTCCAAAAAGGCATTTCATAAGGGTCGATTTTCCTGCGCCATTCTCTCCCATAAGAGAATGAACTGTACCTTCCTTAACATCAAGACATACTTTGTCTAGAACCTTAACACCTGAAAAAGATTTGGATACACCTTCAATTTTTAGAATACTTTGTTTAACCATTTTTTCACCTGACCATATTCTTTTTTGGTAATAATACTGCCAACGCCTTATTTTTAAGACATTGGCAGCATTTATAAGTCTTGTTGATTATTTAAAATCTGCGAAATTTTCTGGTGTAACCGCTACATAAGGTACACGAACTGCTTTAACTGCATCAAGCGTCCAATCTGTGCCTTCAATAGGGTCTTTACCGCTAGCTACGTTCACGCCTAAATCAATGACGGCTTTAGCTTGGTTCTTACCATCATTAAGTACCGTACCATTCATTTCTCCTTCAGCGATATGGTTTAGAGCTTGTTCTAGAGCGTCAACACCATATACAGGAATCGTTACACCTTGTTCTTTCATCGCGTTGATGGCACCAAAGGCCATACCATCGTTATTACAGATGACCAACTCAATCCTGTCACCGAATGATGCTAACCAAGTAGCCATTTTATCATTACCACCATCTGTAGACCAATTTGGGTCTGGTTGCATCGCTAATTCTTCAACTGGAATACCTGCATCATCAAAAGCCTTAACCGAATATTCCGTTCTAGCTTCAGCATCTGGATGTCCTGGTTCACCTTTCAATAATACATATTGAACAGTTCCGTCACCATTTTTATCCCAACTAGGGTTTGCTTTCCAATCGGCCACCATCATATCACCTTGGATAATACCCGCATCTGCTGAAGCCGTACCTACATACCATACTTTGTCGTACATATCCATTGCGCCCGCTTCCGTTGCTTCTTTGTTAAAAAGAATTAATGGAATGTCAGCCTCTTTAGCTTTTTGAATAATTGTACTGGCTGAAGCCGGATCCACTAGATTAATTGCTAAAACATCAACACCTTGTCCAATAAAGATATCCACCTGATCGTTGAGTTTGTTTTGTTGATTCTCTGAATCAACAATGTTAATTTTTATACCAGCTGCGTCAGCATACTCTTTCAATGCAGGAGAAACGACACCATTCATAAAGTTATCACCAAAATTGTAAATGTTGGCTCCAATTACAATTTCTTCTGTTGCTTGGTCCGTTGTTGTGCTAGGACCTTCTTCACTACTACACCCCGCTATTGCCAATACCATTGTTAAAACCAAAATCACACTTAATAATCTTTTCATTTTTTCCCTTCCTTTTCGAATTATTTGTAAGGTTAATGTGTCAAAACTATTCAAAACTATATAGTTGAACTTTAACCTTTGTAATAAAGTACAATCAAAATATTGATTGCTTACTTTATTTAGTATATCATTCTAGGAAATTATTAAAATGTGATATTCTACTATCCTTTTTGCAAAATTTTGCACTATTCATTACTATGATATTTGTATGAAATTAGTATATATTTTTTGTCAACCAGCTCATACTGTAGTTTTTCATCATTATTATCCAGGATATATTCTGCCAATTGCATAATGGCCTCTGCCATGCTTTCTCCATCATTAATGATTGTGCCATACATATATCCTTTTTTTGTAAGCAATTTGGCCTCTTCCAATCCGTCAATACCGACAATTCGAAAGGGAATATCTGTCACAACCCCATCTACCTCCATTCCAAAATATCCATTATCCATTAGGTATTTTGAAGCACCTATCGCCATGGCATCATTGTTACTAATTAACAACTCAATGTCTTCGCCAAATTCAGACATAATATCATGCATAGCTCGATAAGCTCTTGTTTCATTCCAATTGGCAACTGTTGTATGAAGTACTTCCACCTCAAATCCTTTATCTTTAAGACCTTCGATAACTGATTTTGTCCTTTCTTCAGCATCTTGATGGCCTTGCTCGCCTTTTAAAATAACGCACTGAATAATATGATCGCCATTTTTATCAAACCCGCCTAGATTTTCAGTATCATTGTTCAGTCCATCTGATATTAATTTGGCTTGCATTAATCCAGATTCTCTTGCATCTGTTCCGACATAATACACATCTTCGAAATATTCTAAGTCTTCTTTAAGGGGTTCTCTATTGAAAAAAATAATCGGGATTTCCTCCTGAAGTGACTTTCTCACAAAAACATAGGAACTTAACCTTTCAACCGGATTTATCACCAATAAATCAACACCTTTTTCATATAATTCTTCAGCAATCTTGTTTTGTACAATTTGAGATTTTTGACTATCATAATATACAATATCATAGATTTCTGTATCATAGGCCTGTATATAATCCGAAACCCCTTTAATAAATGGGTCTTCCATATCATAAATCAATACAGCAATCTCTTTCTTATTTGGTCCACATCCATTGGTCATAACTACTGTTAACATCAGTGACAATAAAATAATTATACTTTTTTTCATGTTTTATCTCCTTGTTCCAACACCTTTATTTCTAACTTTTCACGTGGTATACAGATACTTACCGTTGTGGTCTCGTCTAATTCACTGACTATTTGAATATGCGCTTTTTCACCATAAAATAATTTGATTCTCCGATATACATTTTTCATGCCTATACTTCCTTTTTTATTACCATCTTCCATCACGTGATGGATTTCTTCAATTTTTTCTTGGGTAATACCATAACCACTATTAGTAACCATAAGCTTAATATAGCCATCTTGTTCAAAAACTTGAATCGATATCCAACTCTTTTGATCATCTTTATCAATTCCGTGGTATATGGCATTCTCAACCAATGGCTGAAGTATCAGTTTCATAATTCGAAGCTCAGATATTTCCGGACTGCACTCAATCGTATAGACAAATCTATCATTGTAACGCATTCTTTGAATCAATAAATAACTTTCTATATGTTGTAACTCTTCAAAAATCGGTATAAACTGTTTCCCTTTGGATAAACTTACTCTGAAATAGGTTGATAAGGCTCCGACTGTATCCACCAAGTCTTTGTTCCTATTTTCCTCAGCCAACCAGATCATACAATCTAATGTATTATACAAAAAATGAGGATTTATTTGATTTTGAAGGGCTCTGATTTCTGTCTTGCGCTTGCCTTCTTGTTCTTTTATTACTTCATTCATTAATGCATGTATTCGATCAATCATACCATTAAAACCGGTAATTACAGTTGTTATCTCCTTTTGGCCTTCTATCTCCACCTTTGAATCATCATTTCCATGATGGAAGCGAACAATTGCTTTATTTAATTTTTTTAAGGGGTTTGTGATTTGCATGGCTACAAAATAAGCTACTAAAATTGTAATTAACATCGTAATAACAATGATACTTGCAGCTGTATAGAAAGCGTTTTTCGTACCTTTTTCAAAAGCATTTATATCTTGAAACGTGGCTATACGCCAACGTGTCGAACCAATCGTATTCATATTAACAACCACATGGGTTCCATTAATCGTTAATGCCTCACTTCCAAAAATCAATGCTTTAACGGTACTGTAACTTTTACTATTATAGCCATATTGACTTTTATCTGATGAATAGACAATCTGATCTTTTGCATCCAAGATAAGGATATGCCCATTTTCCCCAAGATTGGATACATTCGACAAGGAATCTAATCCCTCGAAATTCATATCAATTAGCAGTACGCCTTTTTTAATTACATCACCCTCTTGATATTCAAAGGCTTTGGACACAGAAATAACTTCACCCATGTTCACTTCATAGATTTCTTGTGTTCTTGGAGAAGAAAAATGCGTGATTTTATCATCAAAAATAGCGGTTTTGTACCATTCTTGTAGGGCAATTAATGTAAACTCCATTTCTATGTTTTGTGAAGATACAACAACTTGACCTGAATTGTCAAAAAGCACCACAGATACAATGCTATCCTCAAGATTTTCTAAGGTTATAAACAAATCCAACACCTGCTCTTTGTCCATCATCATGTCATAGTCTAGTGCTTTTTTTTGCAATAAATTCGCAATGCCTTCAACGCGACTTGTATAATTT
>NZ_JARGDP010000084.1 GCF_029210395.1 Petrocella sp. FN5
TCTCCTTAGATGTTTCCTTAAATACAGAACAAAAAAGGCAGGTCGCCCTACCTCTCTTTTATTATACAATCGAATGTTTATTTACTCATGACGTTTTCGATGGCTTGCACAACCCGTGCCTTTTGAAAAGGTTTAACAATAAAATCTTTTGCTCCGTTTTTTATAGCTTCCACAACCATAGGTTGTTGTCCCATAGCTGAACACATGATAACTTTTGAGTTAGGTGATACTTCCATGATTTTTGGTAATGCAGTAACGCCATCCATCTCAGGCATTGTAATATCTAATGTCACAACGTCCGGTGTCAGTTCTTTGGCAAGCTTAATGGCTTCAAGTCCATTACCGGCTTCACCACAAACTTCATACCCATCTTCAATCAACATTTTTTTGAGTACTGTTCTCATAAATACTGCATCATCTACGACTAAAACTCTAGTTGCCATCATTATCCTCCTCGATTTGTATCATTAGATTAGCAAGTAAGGTCATACCCGCTGTTTCCGTTCGCAAAATACGTCGTCCTAATGATATGATTTTTGCTTTTGTGGCCATTAAATGGTTGATTTCTTCTTGCTCAAAACCGCCTTCAGGTCCAATTACTATTCCGATGTTTTTAACACCTTTTAGTTGGCCAAGTACAGTTCTAGTATACGTCATGCCTTCTGCATTTTCATAAGGCACCAGTACGAGATCCATCGCCTCTAATTGTTCCATCATACCATTAAAACCTATAGGTGACCAAACACTGGGTATGATGCTTCTCTTAGATTGTTTGGCTGCAGCTTCTGCAATGCCATTCCATCGTTCAACCTTTTTTTTGGCCGTCTTGTCATCTAGCTTGACAACACAACGTTTCATTTTAACCGGAATTATTTCGCATACACCTAATTCAATGTTTTTTTGAATAATCCATTCCATTTTGTCTTTTTTAGGTATACCCTGAAACAGATAGATTTTACTTACTAATTCATTGGTTGTTGGGACCACGGTTTCAATGTCTAGTAAAATCTCATCCTCCATAATTGTTTTTATTATACAACGATAGTCCTTTTGTTGTCCATCACTAATTGTCACAATATCTCCGACACGCATACGCAACACATGCTTCATGTGGTTCATATTCGCACCTTCTATGAGGATACTATTATCTTTTACCTGACTTGGTTCTACAAAAAATCGATACATATGTCTCCTTATAGACGCGCCTTAATTGCTACCCATTCACCTTTTTTACGTATGTCCACTATAGTGAAACCTTCTGTGACTAAAGCGTCTGTGACTTCTTTTTCTTTCTCAATCAATATCCCTGAAGCGATCAATATCCCTGAGCTATGTAGTATTTTTTTTACATCTTTCGTGATGTCTATTATAACCTCTGCTAAGATATTGGCTACCACTGTGTTCACCGGTGACTGAATGCGCTCTAAAAGATTACCTTTACAAATCGTCACTCTATCTTCTAAAGCGTTGTGCTTAACATTTTCTTTTGCTGTTTTAACAGCATTCTCGTCTATATCCACACCAATAGCTGATTTGGCTCCGAGTCTAACAGCTGCTATAGCCAGTATCCCACTTCCACAACCAATGTCAGCCACCTCTCCAAGGGCGTGATTACACTCTTGAAGGAGTTCTATACAAAGATAGGTGGTTTCATGGGTACCGGATCCAAAGGCCATACCCGGGTCTATGGCTATGACCATGTCCCCTTCTATCAAATCCGGTTTCTCCCAAATAGGCGTAATAACCATATGGTCTCCTACTCTAAAAGGCTTGTAAAAAGTTTTCCATTTGTTTTCATAGTCTTCATCCGGCATAGTTTCCAATATGATTTTGCCTGAACCGATTTCCAAAAAAGCTCTTAAGTTGTTTAAGCCCTTTTCTATATCTGTTCTACAAAGATCGACATCTTGATTTTCATCTAGATAAACGACAAGACGACACTCTTCAAGCGGTACCAAAGTATCCGCTACAAAGTTAGCAAACATGGCTTCTTTGTCCGATTCCGATAAATATTGATCTTCAATCTCTAAACCTTCTAAACCTAAGTCAAAAAGCATATTACTAGCTGCATCTACTGCAAGAGGTAGCACATGAATCTTTAATTTTGTCCACTTCATCTTAACCTCTATTTCTCCAAGGTATCTTTTATCTTATTAAAAATACCTTTCTTCTTTTTACCTTCATCAACGGTTTCACCGGCCAGTTCTGCCAACTGAATGAATAGCTCTCGTTCTTCATCACTAAGGCTTTTTGGGGTCATGACCGTAACTGTAACATATTGGTCGCCTCTTATTTTTGTATTATTAAGATGGGGAACGCCTTTACCCTTTAGTCTGAATTTTGTATTGGTTTGTGTTCCTGCTTTTATTTCGTAAGTAACATTACCGTCTATGGTTGGGACTGAGACTTCTGTTCCAAGAGCTGCTTGAGAAAAACTAATCGGAAGTTCATAGAAAATATCCTCACCACGTCTTTCTAATATTGCATGCGGTTTAACATAGACCTGTAATATAACATCGCCTTTAGGTCCGCCATTGATACCTGGTTCACCTTTGCCTCTAAGGCGCATACTCTGGCCATGATCAATACCTGCCGGTATGGTAACGGATAATTTTTTATTTTGTTTTTTAAGACCAATACCATGACAGTCTGTACATTTTTCTTTAATCATTTGTCCTGATCCACCACATTGGTGACAGGTGCGAACGCTCTGAACTGTACCGAATAAGGTTTGTTGATTATACCTCACCTGGCCTTGGCCTGCGCAAGTCGTACAGGTTTCTTTTGAAGTGCCGGGTTTTGCCCCACTACCATCGCAGGTATCACAAGGCTCTGAGACGGTTACAAAAATCTCTTTTTCAACACCAAAAATTGCTTCCTCAAATTCCAAATTGATACGCGCTTGAATGTTATCACCTTTTTGAGGTGCATTGGCCCGTCGTCTTGAACCCCCACCAAAAAAGTCACCGAATATATCACCAAACATGTCGCCCATATCACCGAACCCGCCATAACCACCGCCACCACCTTGGGTGAACGCTGCATGACCGAACTGATCATACTGTTGTCTTTTGGTATCATCACTGAGTATTTCATAGGCTTCAGTTGCTTCTTTGAATTTTTGCTCTATCTCTTCACTGTTATGATTCATATCCGGATGATACTGTTTAGCAAGATTACGATAGGCTTTTTTGATCTCCGGTCCACTGGCTTGTCTGCTTACACCTAACACTTCATAATAGTCTCTTTTATCTGACATTTGATCACCTCAATCAACTTATTCCAACAACGGTTACATCTATAATTCATAGGCACGTAAAATAAAAATAATAATGTATGTGCCTTGTCTTTGAACAACAAAATCAGCAGAACCTATTATACAACAAAGACAGCCCTTTAACAATGACCGTTTTTATAAATAGATTATGCTATCATGAAGAACATTCATAGAGGCAGGTTAATTATAAGACATAAAACCCACTTCTATGAATATTTTCATTAATAAGGACCGTACCGCTTGGTACGGTCCTCGTATAGAACAATTATTTTTATTGCCTATGCTTCACATATACAAAGCAGAAAATCTATTCTTCTTTGAAATCCGCATCAATGAATTCTTCTTCAGTATTTGCTTCACCTTGTGGCTCACCTTCTGGATTAGCCCCTGCTGCTGCTGATTTCTCATACATCTTTTGTGAAACTTCTTGGAATACTGCTGTTAGTGCCTCTTTTGCAGCTTTAATTTCTTCCACATCACCATCACTCATTGTTTCTACTTTTGTCTTCTCCAAAAGATCTTTTAGCTTTTTAACTTCGCCTTCAAGTCTTTCTTTATCACTTGCATCAATTTGATCTTTGATTTCTTCAAGAGATTTTTCTGTCTGGAATACCAATGAATCCGCTTCATTACGTGTATCAATGGCTTCTTTCTTTTTCTTATCTTGAGCTTCATGTGCCTTAGCTTCTTCAACAGCACGGTTGATTTCATCATCTGAAAGATTGGTGCTTGCTGTAATGGTAATATGTTGTTCTTTACCTGTACCAAGATCTTTTGCTAATACCTTAACGATACCATTTGCATCAATGTCAAAAGTTACTTCAATCTGTGGTACACCACGTCTAGCTGCCGGTATACCATCTAACTTAAAGTTACCCAGTGTTTTATTGTCACGCGCAAATTCTCGTTCACCTTGTACAACATGAATATCAACAGCAGGTTGATTGTCTTCAGCAGTGGAGAAAACTTGGCTTTTTTTCGTTGGTATTGTTGTGTTTCTTTCGATTAATTTGGTTGCAACACCACCAAGTGTTTCAATGCCAAGAGATAAAGGTGTAACGTCCAGTAATAGAATGTTACCAGCACCTGCATCTCCTGCAAGCTTACCACCTTGTATACCTGCACCAACGGCAACACACTCATCTGGGTTGATACCTTTAAATGCATCTTTGCCTGTAAGGCTTTTAACGGCTTCTTGAACGGCCGGAACTCTTGTTGATCCACCAACCAAGAGAATCTTGTTAAGTTCTCCTACGTCAATACCTGCATCTTTTAACGCCTGCTTAACAGGACCTAAAGTTGACTTAACCAAATCATCGGTTAATTCGTCGAATTTTGCTCTTGTTAGCGTTACGTCCAAATGCTTTGGTCCTTCTTGGGTTGCTGTAATAAATGGCAAGTTAATATTGGATGTTGTACTTGAGGAAAGCTCTATTTTAGCTTTTTCTGCTGCTTCTTTCAAACGTTGCATCGCCATTTTATCATTGGATAAATCGACGCCTTCTGCATTTTTAAATTCGGATACAAGGTATTTAATAACACGACTATCAAAGTCATCACCACCAAGATGGTTGTTACCACTTGTTGCAAGAACTTCTAAGACACCGTCACCGATTTCTATTAAGGATACGTCAAAGGTACCGCCACCTAAGTCAAACACCATAATTTTTTGCTCATGTTCATTATCAAGTCCATAAGCAAGTGCTGCGGCTGTAGGCTCATTAATAATTCTCTTTACATCTAGACCGGCAATTTTACCTGCATCTTTTGTTGCTTGTCTTTGACTATCATTGAAGTAAGCCGGTACAGTAATAACGGCCTCTGTAACAGGCTCACCAAGATATGCTTCTGCGTCTGCCTTAAGTTTTTGTAAAATCATAGCAGATATTTCTTGGGGTGAGTATTTTTTATCATCTATTGCGACCTTGTGATCTGTTCCCATCTCTCTCTTGATGGATATGATGGTTTTGTCCGGATTGGTGATGGCTTGTCTTTTCGCCGGTTCGCCTACGACTCTTTCACCTGTTTTTGTAAACGCTACAACTGAAGGGGTTGTTCTTGAACCCTCTGCATTAGCTATAACGACAGGTTTTCCACCCTCCATTACAGATACACATGAATTGGTTGTTCCTAAATCTATTCCTATTATTTTACCCATTGTAATGCCTCCTTGTTATTTATATTGTTATTGCTCATGATTGTTGTTTTTATATAGATTACGTTGATGTTTTAACCTTGTATGTTAAACTGACTAAACTAAGTTTCTCTAACTGCATACAATATATATATTACGTTGATGCGTTCGTAATTTATATATTCTATTTGTAAGTTCAACTAAGTAGTTTTGACACTTTAACACTAATTAACGACTTTGACCATGCTGTATCTTAATACAGAGTCTTTATATTTATAGCCTTTTTGGTATACGGCTACCACAATGCTTTCCTCATGATCTTCTGAGCTTTCATGCTGTACTGCATGATGCAAATGTGGATCAAAAACCTGGTCCAATGCTTCGATTTCTTCAACGCCTACTTCTTTTAGTGCTGCTACAAGTTGTTTGTAAATCATATTAATGCCTTTAACAAATGAATCTTCCTTATCTTCATCCGTTACTGCATCAAATGCCCTTTCAAAATTGTCGACGATGGGCAATAAAACTTCTAGTATTTCCTTAGCACCTTTTTCATACATTTGATCCTTTTCTTTTAAGGTTCTTTTTCTGAAATTATCAAATTCAGCTAAAGTCCTATGATAACGATCAACTTGCTCCTTTAATTCTGTTTCCTTTTGTTCCAGTTGTTTGTCAAGAGATACAACCTCTATGGTTTCTGTTTCCGTTTCTGTTACAACTTCAACGTCCTCAACTTGATCCATTGCCTCTGTTTCCTCATCAGAAATCATGTTCTCTTTTTCTTCCTGCAAGACTTCTTCGTCTTTCTTGTCCTTATCATTTATCAAAACGATACATCCTTTCTTTAGATGACTATGAATCATTCATCCTTTTTTCTATTTCTTTAATCAAGCACCTTAGAGATAGTATGGCACTTTGATAGTCCATCCTCTTAGGCCCAATTAATCCAATCACACCCAATGGTTTTCCACCAATGTGATAAGTTGTTGTAATTAAGCTACAATCCTTCATGTCTTCGTTGTTGTTTTCCGATCCAATCTTAATCTTTACACCATCGGTTTCAATACTTTCACCATCAAAATCATTTAAGAGTAACTGCCTTATATAGTCCTTTTTGTCCAGTGTTTCCATTATAGAAGTGGCTTTCTCAAGATCACTAAATTCCGGTAGTCTTAGCATATTAATGGCGCCGGATGTGTAAATCTCTGTGTCTTCATTATTGTGCACCGCTTGAAAAACAACTTCCAAAACTTTTCCTATAATTTCATCCTGATTACCAGCAAAGGCCTTGATTTTTTCAATTAATGGTAGATTGATTTCCTCAACATTAAGTCCATGAAGCTGATTGTTCAAAATAAATGAGAGCTTGTTTAACATCCGTTGATCCATATCTTCATTAATTTCCAGCACATAGTTATTGGCCATATTACCATCTGTAACAATGACCGCTAATACTTTCTGAGATTCAAGTTCAATTAATTGAATGTTTTTGATCTTACATTTTGAATACTGAGGTGTGGAAACAATGGCCGTTAAATTGGTCTCTTTTGCTAATACGGAAACGATATCCTGTAACAGGGTTTCGATACGTCCTGCCTTGTTAAGTAGTGCTTCAACATAAGATAAATGTTTGGGGCTGTCGTACTTGGCACTTAAAATCATATCTACATAAAGACGGTAGCCTTTATCGGAAGGTATCCTTCCAGCTGAAGTGTGAGGTTGCATGATAAACCCAAGTTCTTCTAAGTCAGACATTTCATTCCTTATGGTCGCTGGGGATATACCCAAATCATAATTCTTGGATATGGTTCTGGACCCCACCGGTTCTGCTGTGTCTAAGTAATTAGAAATGATTGCCTCAAGTATTTTAAGTTTTCTTTCGTTAAGTTCCATGCCATCATCACCTCTCGCATTGTTAGCACTCATTTGTGTGGAGTGCTAACATCTGAGTTAATGATATTATTTTTTTCAAGGTTTGTCAATACGTAATCCTCAAAAAACTATTAAAAGTTTATAAACTGTGCTAATACATAATTGCTAAGATCCAAGCCTCTTCTGGTAAATCGAACCCATCCGTCTTCTTCTACAAGCATCTCTTCTTTGATTAATTGCTTTATAATACCTTGATAAGGTATTAATTGACTTTCTCCAAATTCATGCTTTAGTTCTATAAGGTTAAGGCCTTTTAATTGTCTTAGTCCCAGAAAAAACCATTCCTCTAATCGATTGATTGTATTGCCTGTTTGTTCCAATTCACGTATATCCTTTATTTGATGGCTTTTTTCAATATAGCTATTAAGATCCTCTATGTTTTTATAACGGTTATGATTCAAATATGAAGCAGCTCCGAGACCAACACCCAGATAAGGGTCTAAGGTCCAATAGGAACGATTATGTCTACCTGTTCTGCCGACCTTACCATAACTGGAAATCTCGTAATGCTCATAACCCCAATCTAGTAGAGTATCATGAGCCCACCAATACATCTGTCGTTCTTCATCTTCACTGGGCAGATCTAAAAGTCCTTTTTCATTTTGGCTTTCAAAAACCGTCCCAGGTTCGATGATTAGACCATATAAGGATAGGTGCTCTGGCTCTAGTTCTATGATTTTTTCCAAGGTTGCTTTAAATGAATTGAACGTTTGACCGGGAAGACCAAACATTAGGTCTATACTTATATTATCAATACCCATGGCCCGTATCATTTCATAGGATTCTAAAAAAACCTGGTAGTCATGTATTCTACCAAGTGTCTTTAGTATTTTTGCTTCATCGGATTGTAGCCCCATACTAACGCGATTAACCCCTGCATCTAAGTAGGCCTTTACCTTAAGTGCATCTACCATACCTGGGTTCACCTCAATCGTGAACTCGCCATCTTCTGACCATTCAAATACACCATAAACCGCTTTCATAATTCTACTAAATTGTTCTGCTGACAAAATAGAAGGCGTGCCACCGCCTATATAGATTGTTGATAGCTTTTTGGATATGTTTTGACTTTTCATGGCTAAGATCTCAGCTACCAATGCATCGACATAAGCATCACGTAAGAAAAACTCAGTATGATCAAAGGACAAAAAATCACAATAGTCGCATTTTTTTACACAAAATGGTATATGAACATATAGACCCATTTTTTTCATGTCAACACCTTATTCATCCAGCTTTAGTATACTCATAAACGCATCTTGAGGCACTTCTACATTACCTACCTGACGCATTCTTTTCTTGCCGGCTTTTTGCTTTTCTAACAGTTTCCTTTTTCTAGATATATCCCCACCATAGCATTTAGCCAAGACGTCTTTACGCATCGCTTTAATAGTAGACCTTGCAATAACCTTGTTTCCTATAGCTGCTTGTATTGGTATTTCAAATTGATGCCTTGGTATCTCATCTTTAAGTTTATCAGCAATTTTTTTGCCTCTTTCATAAGCTTTTTCCTCATGAACGATAAAGGAAAGCGCATCAACAACTTCTTTATTCAGTAATATATCCAACTTAACCAATTTTGATTCTTTGTAGCCAATCAATTCATAATCAAAGGATGCATAACCTCTGGTTCTGGATTTTAAAGCATCAAAAAAATCATATATAATTTCATTTAAGGGCAATTCGTACATAAGTTGGGTTCTGGTATCTTCGATATATTCCATGCCCAAGTACTCGCCACGACGGTCCTGACACAGTTCCATAATGGAGCCGATATACTCTGAAGGCACCATAACTTGCGCCTTTACAATCGGTTCCTCCATCATCCTAACGACTGAAAGATCCGGCATATCCGCCGGGTTGGCAAGATCAATAACCGTTCCATCGGTTTTATGGACTTTATAGATAACACTTGGTGCCGTTGTGATGATATCCATGTTAAATTCGCGTTCAATGCGCTCTTGAATAATCTCTAAATGAAGCAATCCTAAAAAGCCACATCTAAAGCCAAATCCTAATGCCAATGACGTCTCCGGCTCAAAATGAAGGGCTGCATCATTTAGCTTCAGCTTATCTAAAGCGTCTCTTAAGTCTTGGTATTTGGACCCATCTACAGGGTAGATGCCGCAATATACCATGGAGTTTACTTTTTTATAACCGGGTAGTGCTTCCTTTGCCGGATTGGATACTTTGGTCACAGTGTCTCCTACCCTTGTATCTTGAACATCTTTTATACCTGCACTGATATAGCCAACATAACCTTCTTTGAGTTCTTCACAGGGTATAAATACCCCAGGACCAAAGTACCCCACTTCAATAACTTCGAAGGTTTTTCCTGATGACATCATTTTAATTTTTTCACCTTTTTTCACCGTGCCGTCTTTGATCCTACAGAAAATTATGACACCACGGTATGGGTCATATTTCGAATCAAAAACCAAGGCTCTTAGTGGCTGATTTTCAACTACCGTTGGGGCCGGAATTGTGGTGATAATCATTTCAAGAACTTCTTCTATGTTGATGCCGTCCTTTGCAGATATCAAGGGCGCATGGGCTGCCTCAAGACCAATGATGTCCTCTACTTCCTGTATGACTCTTTGAGGATCTGCACTGGGTAAATCTATTTTATTTATAACCGGCAGGATCTCAAGGTCATGTTCCAGAGCCAAATACACATTGGCAAGGGTTTGGGCTTCAATGCCCTGGGCTGCATCCACGACGAGAATAGCCCCCTCACAAGCCGCTAGAGATCTAGATACTTCATAATTGAAATCCACATGTCCCGGCGTATCAATAAGATTGAAAACATACTCTTCACCGTTATTGGCTTTGTACACCAATCGAACAGCTTGAGCTTTGATGGTAATTCCGCGTTCTCTCTCTAAATCCATATTATCCAGCACTTGCTCAGACATTTCTCGGTCGGTTAATAGTCCTGTTTTTTGAATAATTCGATCCGCTAAGGTTGATTTCCCGTGATCTATATGGGCAATAATGGAAAAATTTCTAATGTTTTTTTGTTCGATATCTGCCACAATATTCTTCCTTTCCAAAGTAAGGTTCTTATCTCCTTATGATACATGTCATCTTTCGATGTTTATGAGGATAAGTTACATCATCCTCACATCAATTGATT
>NZ_JARGDP010000085.1 GCF_029210395.1 Petrocella sp. FN5
AAATAAATCTATTGCGTTTTACTATTTTATATGATATTATATAAAAACGTCATCAGCACTTACATAATATACAACTGCGGATATGGCGGAATAGGCAGACGCATCAGACTCAAAATCTGACGCTGGTGACAGTGTGTGGGTTCGACTCCCACTATCCGCATTTAATAAAAGTTTCAATAGATTTCGAATTAGTATTAATCACACCAGACACATCCGACTTTTTAAGAAATTAAACAAGGTTTGACGTGTTTTTTTATGCGCCTAGAGTAAAATAAAAGAAACCTCCTATGAGATTTCTTTTATTCCTAATTGATACGCTTAATACTTACATATATTTCTTATTGCCCCACATATTAGAGCGTCTTAGTTCTAAGAATTCACTATAAGCCAATTCTAATATGTGCTTTTCATTGGTGAACTTAAGCATGTGAATGGCTTCATGATACTTATAGTACCCTGAATCAACAAAGTACTCTTCTTTTTGTGGTTTGGTATAGTAATTGTTCGCTTTCATCAAATACCAATTGACATCTTTTTGAATTTGTTCATTTGCAGCCATAAAAGAATACTGACTTTTACCAAGATATTTGATGATTTGAGCACTTACACCCGCCTCCTCTGCAACTTCTCTAAGGGCGGTCTCCTTATACTCTTCATTTGGCTCAACTGTACCTTTAGGCAATACCCATGCATCATACCTATTTTTATAGTTTTTATAAAGTAACAATATTTTGCCTTTATGAATTACAACCCCACCACAACTTACAGCTTCTTTCATAAAATCAGCCTCCTCGTTTATGGGTGCTCTTCATTTACTTGACTTTACGTTGATTGCCAAGCCATTAAAAGATTGATTGAACTTAGTATACCTTCATTCTTAATAACTTTCAACCTTTTTAATACTTTCACTATTTTTCAATAAGGTATGCTTCAAGTAATGCTTTTGCTATCGGTACCGCATGGGTGGATCCTGTTCCTACATTTTCAATAACGATGGCTAAGGCAATCTTAGGTTCTTCAATAGGTGCGTAGCCTACATACCAAGCATGGGCAACGCCTGTCGCATTTTCAGCTGAACCGGTTTTACTTGCAACTGTATATTGACTGTTGTTAAGTTGTTTTGCTGTTCCCTCTTCACTGGTTTTCTTCATGAAACTTTCAATCAGGTCAACATGTTCTTTGGATATAACCCTGCCGGCATCTACTGACTTGTGTTCACGTACAATCGATTCATCTGTTGCAACAACTTGACTAACCAAATAAGGCCTAATTAAGTGACCATCATTGGCCAATATAGACACCATGATGGCATTACTTAGTGGTGTGACCAGGGTCTTTCCTTGACCTATAACGGTCTCTGCTCGCTCAGAAGCTGACATATGATCCTTGATACCATACCTGCTATTGCTTGTTTCTAATTCCAACTCTATCTTTTGATTGTAGCCAAACATCTCAACCAAACGATGGAGCTGATCTATATCCAATTGTTCACCGATATGTGCAAAAGATGTATTGCAAGATAAAGAAAAGGCTTCCTCAAGGGTCACCTCTCCGTGAACCGCACTGTTATAGCAATGAATGGTCTTCCCACCAAAAGTATCTTTACCTAGACATTCATAGATAAAATTATCTGCTTCACGATTTTGCAAATAAGCCAAAGCTGTCAAAATCTTAAATGTAGAGCCCGGTGGATACAAGCCTTGAGTGCCACGGTTTAACAAGGTTGCTGAAGCTTCATCCTTAAGATAAGTACTATAATTATTTGAAATCATATTAGGATCAAAATCCGGTGTCGATATCATAGCAAGTATTCTTCCCGTATTAGGTTCAATAGCAACGATAGCACCTTTGTTATTGCCAAGTAAAGTTCTACCCAGCTGTTGCAGTTCCAAGTCAAGCGTTGTAACAACTGTATGCCCTATAGGTAGGTCATTGGTAAAACCTTTCATGAATTTATCCCAGAGATTCTCTTTTGTACGAATCAAATCTAAATAGCTATACGCTTCAATGCCTGTTTTTCCGTAACCCATATAGCCAATCACATGGGAAAATAAGGATTCATAGGGATACATACGCATTTGTTGATGATCCTGAATCTTGCTGGTTGCCAATATATGTCCATTACGGTCTACTATATCGCCTCTAATAACACTACTTTCGATAGCTTTAAGTCTTGGATTATAGTCATTAACAACCAAATTGTCACTTTGAAAAACAACATAGTATATAATGTTTAGGCCTAAAATAAAGAACATAATAACGATTAGGGTTCTTATTCTTTTTAAAGGTTTATTTCTTTCTTCTAGTCTTTTTCTTAAATTCATAAGTCTTTAAGCCTCACAGTTTTCTTCATCAAGCAGCATCTGTTCAATTAGTTTTTCGTTTTTACGTAAGATTTCTTTTTTCAGATGTCTATCTTCATTCATTTTTATACCCTGTAATATACCCAACATAATAAATGTGGATACAAGGGATGAACCGCCATAACTTACAAAAGGTAGTGTTACACCGGTTAGGGGTATAGCCTTGGTCACACCACCTATAATTAAAAAACTCTGGACAGCTATGATGATTAAAATACCTGAGCCCATCAAAAAATTAAAATCGTTTCGAGATTTTTCAATCATTTGCATGCCAAATAGAAAAAAATATACAATCACAATGATGATACCAAGTCCAATAACCAAACCTAGCTCTTCCACAATCGCTGAGTAAATAAAATCAGTTGTAACCACCGGTATTCTGTTGGGAAGACCCAATGTCAATCCACGCCCAAACAGTCCACCATTACCTATTGCAAATAAGGATTGTGTTATCTGATAACCGGTATGATCAATATCGGAAAAAGGATCGATCCAAGTATCAATTCGGACCCTCACATGCCAAAAAAATCGGTAAGCAAAAAAACCGCCCAGCATCGTCATGATGGTACCACCAATAATATACAAACGATTTCTTGTATATACATAACTCATCAGTATGAAAACTGAGTAAAATATAAGTGCTGATCCTAGATCTCTTTGATAGACTTGAATAATTACCATACCAAGAGTAATGGTACCGGTTACAAATAAAGATAACTTTTCATGTTCATGAAATTGCGTCAAAGTAGAAGCTAAAAAAACGATGTATAATATCTTAACAATTTCAGAGGGTTGAAAAGTAAAACTACCGATACGCATCCAGTTTGTTGCGCCGTTAATGGTTTCATTGGTCATGACCAGCATGAGGATTGCTAAAATTACCGATGGCACACCTAGATACTTGATAAAATTTAATCGACTGTACAAATAGACAACACCAAAAACGACTAAATAAGCCAAGCAAGCAAGATAGAATTGTTTGAGACCCAAATTTATGCTCAGCCTACCTAATAGGATAAAGCTGATAACAAGTAAGAACTGACCAATACTCCATAATGGGAGAATGGTTTTATTCATATAATGGTTAACAATATGACCAGACAACAAAATTAAGCCAATCTGTCCTAAATAAATCATAATCACTTTGTATTCAAAACCATAATGATAGAGTAAGACTGTATAAGCCACCAAATGGAAAAAAAGGATGATAACCGTCTGAAGCCTATGATAATCATAGGCGCGTTCAGTGTTTTTATGTTTAATAAGAGAAAACTGAATGGCTAAGATACTAATATAAGCCATGGTTAAGAGTGATAGGCATAAAGCTACCAAACCAACATAAAATTCAAACATTTATTCAACACCTTTTGTATAGTGACCTCTAGTAAATACCATTGACATCTCTTGTGCCGGTATTGTCGACTTACACGTTACAGCATTTAAGACTTTTACCATGTCTTCTTTGCTTTCATTCAAAAATTCAACTCGAAAATGCTTAAGACCCATTTCCTTCATTTCATCAATTTTATCAATTAAATAATGAGGTACACCGTTGTATATCTGATTGTAACATAGCTTACATACTGTCTCTACCGGTACTTTCATGCCTTTACGGTCTTCTAAGTATATAATCTTACCGTTTTCTTTATTACAATCATCTACGGATTTTCTTACACATTGTGCTGTGGTCATGACATTCATATGACCATAAACAATACACTCTGCCTTCTTAAGAGGTAGCTGTTTCATTTCGTATTTGTTTAATTCCAATGATGGCACGTACCCATCTGATAATTCTTTGAACATCAAATGGTTGGCTGTATGTTGATTCATAATGGAAAAACCATAATCATAAACCAGTTTTTTACCAAAAGGTAATGCATGATAATAAGCATCTATGGATCTTAATAGGAAGCCATCAATTTCATCAATCAAACTTTCTTTCAAGATAGAAATCATCGTTTCTTTCTCATGCCTTAAGATTTTAGGAACTGCAATGTATACCTGTGTAGGCCGATCTTTGTAGAAGTTGATAATCTCTAGAATCTGTTCTTCACTGAAATTCAAATGTTCAATGTAAACCCTTTGTACACTGTAGTCTTTTAGTATTTCAAATTGATAGAATTTCCTTAACAAAACCGTTATATTTCTGTGATATGAAGGTGTGTTTTCAATTTTAATAACACTCACGGGCATATATGGTCTTTTTTTTACGATTGTATTCAGACCGAGCCATTTTTCAAAACCTTCACGGCGAACGGCGTTCAACTGTCCCATGGACATAAAAACGTCACCAGAAATATGAACCCGAATATGTTTTATCTTTATAGGGTATTGTGCTACCTTTGAGAACTGCTTTTCAACGCGCTCCGGCACAAGGCTTTGGCTTTTTGCTTCTTGAACCAAATCACCTATCACACGAACTTCTCTGTTTTCATCTTTGATGATCATTTCAATTGGTTTATCCACCTGCATCACAATCTCAATATCAACACCCATATGATGTATATTTGATTGGTTTTCTAACAGTCTGTTCTCAAGTTCTATACTTTTTATCCGTCTTACTTCTTGACCTATCTGTATGGGATGATCCGAATAGATAATATAGTCGCTTTTCGTGTTTAGTTGTGCTATCCAAGAATAATAGTCACCTTGATCAAAAGCTATTTCCAGACAATCTCCGATTCTTATTTTTTCAAATAACGTCAATGCATACTGATTCCCATTTTTCACCTTAACTTTACCGATAACTCTACCTTGGTGCTTTGGCTGATCAAAGGTAATCATAGAAGGACCATTATGTTGAAAATAGTAACCATTGGTGAAATTGCCTCGATTAAAAATCTGAAACATATCATCCAGATCGCTTTGTTTAATATTAATAATACCTTTTTCTAAATATGTATCTCGATAATGTCGGTAGAGACCGGTCATCAAACCAACGTATTCCTTCGATTTCATACGGCCTTCAATTTTAAAAGAATCAATGCCGGCATCGATAAGTTCCGGCAAAACTGTCAATGTCTCAATATCTTTAGTACTTAGCACATGAGACTTATCCCATTCTCTATCATTTATGATGGCTTTATACCCTAATCGACAAGGCTGTGCACATCGGCCTCGATTCCCACTTCTACCACCCATAAATGAGCTCATGAGGCATTGACCTGAATAGCTATAACATAAGGCACCATGAACAAAAGTCTCGATCTCAATTTTAGTATTTTTCTTGATGTAAATGATTTCTTCAATAGATAATTCTCTTGCTAAAACCACCCTTGTAATTCCCATATCTTCAAGGAACTTAACACCTTCAATACTATGACTATTTAGCTGAGTACTGCCATGGATTTCTATATCGGGAAAAACCCTTTTTAACAATGCAATAACACCAATATCCTGAAGAATAAAAGCATCTACGCCTATATTATACACTTCCAAGATATGGTTTATAAGTACGTCAATCTCTTTTTCTTTGAATAACGTATTCACTGTATAGTAGATTTTGACACCAAAAATCCTTGCATATTTAACTGCTTTTTCTAATGTCTTCAAATCAAAATTTTTAGCATACGCCCTTGCACCATAGCTTTCGCCTCCTAGGTAAACAGCGTTGCATCCACTATGTACTGCCGCTATAAATGCTTCATATGAACCTGCAGGTGACAGTATTTCCGGTCTAAACATGTTAACTTAAGCCTCTTTCATTATGTAACATCAAATCACAATCAAAAGTCCATCAATGTTTGTACTTTTACAAAACAAATCCGGACTTTTTAGGTATCATTTTGTTTTAATTGTTTTCTTCAAAAATTCGGATGTACTCATCCAGTTCCTTTTTATGGGTCTTTACTTCGTTTTCTAACAGAGTGATTTTTGAAACCAAATCATTTTTTTCTTGATCCGACTTGAAAATCTTTTCTTTTAGACTGGCAATAACCTGGTCCTTATCTTTGGATTCATTCTTCATGAGATTATTCAAGTCTCGTTCTTTAAAGAGTTCATCTGCAATATTAATGGCAAGAAGTACGTTTAATAATCTCGTGTTTAAAAGCTGTCCGTTATCGGAATGTTTTATCTCATCCATCTTATTGTTAATGTATAAAGCTACCCTTTGGATGTACTCTTCACTTTCATCACCGGATAAGGTATAGACATTACCGTTAATCAATACTTTAGTATTATTCTTTGGCGACACTCAAAAGCCCCCCTGACTTTATTACGGCTATCCAAAAGGATATACCCATTATTGTTATTTCAAGTATCCCAGTTAAGGGAATACGGAGTAATTATTAGAAAAATTATAGCATATAATCTTAACCTATTCAATTAGCTCTACCAGAATGATTCAATAAAACATTCACAACATATCGGTCAGATTCTACTGTTTCCTTATTCCATACCAATACTCGATGGGATATGCTGGCATCTACCTGGTCTATGGATTCGATGGTCTCATAGTCAATAGCTGCCCTTCTCTTATACTCAATCAAGCTCATTTTGATTAATTTGAACAAGGCATCTTCTTCTCCATACAGATAGAACATGAATACGCCTTGCCTTACCGATTCCTCAATGACTTTTTTTGCCTGTGTCCTAACTTTGCCAATAACCTCATACCCATCAACTATAAAATCATACAAAAGATGCGCCTTCAAGAGATCACCGGTTGAAGTTATTTCATAGATATAATGGTTTGGCGTGATTGCTCTGGATACGATATGGTTATTATCAATTAATTTTTGTAACAGACCATTCACTGTTCCAAGTGAATAACCTGTACGTTTGGCTAATTGTCGCTGACTGATATCCGGTATTTCTTCAATTGTAAGCATTATACGTAATGTCTTATCCATAATGAATTCACCATCTCACCCTGTTATTCTTCTTTTACAACATAACCAAGATGTTTATAACAATACGGTGTTACCATTCGACCTCGTGGCGTTCTATTTATGAACCCAAGTTGCATTAAGTATGGTTCATACACCTCTTCAATGGTATCCGATTCCTCACCAATGGTTGCTGCAATTGTATCAAGACCAACAGGCCCCCCGTTATATTTTTCTATCATTGTTTTTAATATTTTGATGTCATTTTTATCTAAACCACTCGCATCCACATCCAATAGATCCAAAGCGTATTTTGCTACCTCTAAAGTAATGACACCATCGTACTTGACTTGTGCAAAATCTCGAACTCTTTTCAAAAGTCGGTTAGCCAGTCTTGGTGTACCTCTTGATCTTCTGGCAATTTCTTTTGCACCTTGATGATCAATTTCAACCTCTAAGACCTTAGCTGAACGATTAACGATTTTAGTTAATTCGTCATTATTATAAAACTCCAACTTATGGATGACACCAAAACGATCTCTTAATGGCGATGACAGAAGTCCCATTCTTGTAGTAGCACCGATTAACGTGAACTTGGGTAAATCTAAACGTATGGATCTTGCTGAAGGCCCTTTCCCAACCAATATATCAATAACATAATCTTCCATCGCCGGATACATCACTTCTTCCACTTGACGATTAAGCCTATGAATCTCATCTATAAACAGTATATCATTTTCTTGTAGATTATTGAGTATGGCTGCCATATCTCCCGGTTTTTCAATAGCAGGCCCAGATGTCACCTTGATATTGACCCCCATTTCATGACCGATAATATTGGCAAGAGTTGTTTTTCCAAGACCTGGCGGACCATAAAATAGAACATGGTCCAAAGGTTCTTCTCTAAACTTTGCAGCTTGTATGAATACTTTTATATTATCCTTAGCCTTCTGCTGACCTATATATTCATCTAGTAGCTTAGGCCTTAATGTGGTCTCGATATGGATATCCTCTTCGACGAGCTCAGTGGTAATAATCCTGTTGTTCATATTTTTCTCCTCACAATCAGCCATAATATTCTAATCACCCTTCTAGAACATGGCTAATTTTTTTAAGGCTTCTTTTATAACGGCCTCAACGCTATCTAAATCATGTAACCCTTTAACTGCATGTATGGCTTCATGGCTTGAATAGCCTAAAGCAACCAAAGCTTCAACGCCTTCGTCAGCATACCTAAGTGAAGGATTTATAGTTTTTTCCGTAACAGATCCATCCATACCGTCTTCAAAATCAATGAGTTTAAGCTTATCCTTCAAATCAAGGATCAGTTTCTGAGCTGTTTTCTTTCCAATGCCCGGTGCCAAACAAATGCGGTTCAGATCATTGCTCATAATAGCTACCCTAAGTTCATAACCGGTCATAACAGATAAAATACCCATAGCGCCTTTTGGCCCAATACCATTTACAGTAATCAACTTCTTGAAAATCTCCATGTCATCTTTAGTAATAAACCCAAATAAAACCATAGCGTCTTCTCTTACATATAGATAGGTATAGATTTTAATAGATTCACCAATGTTTGGTAATTCTTTAAAAATGGAGCTTGGTACCTGAATAGAAAATCCCACGTGATTGGCTTCAATCACAATCATGTCTTCTGAAATCTCTTCAAGCAGTCCTTTTATATATGATAGCATATTCCCGCCCTTTTCCTGTCCAACACTTAAGCAGTGTTCATTTCTTATACGCCAAGGACAATTCCCTTTACGTTTAGCCATATTTCTTTCAATGGTGTTCAATAATTAAATGCCTATCTATAATAATACTTAAAAGATTTGAAATAGTCAATCCTTCAGCCGAAAACTCATTCATAGTTTTTTAATATCTTTATTAACCGCTTAGTTTGACCCCATCAAATAGATTGTGTTATAATGAATCCATTCAGACATACCCGTTGAATAAATCCAATGAATTTTTAATAAAGGAGAACAAAATGAGCGAAGATAATATGAAAGATTTAAGTAATGATAATTGTGGAGATGGCTGTGGATGCGGACATGATCACGAGGAACACCATCATGACACCATCACATTAACCATGGAAAACAACGAACAGGTGGAATGTGCCGTACTTGGTATTTTTGAAGTTGAAGATCAAGAATATGTAGCTTTACTTCCAGAAGACAGTGAAGATGTCTTCATATACATCTATAAAGAAGATGAAGAAGGCGAAATCGAACTTGCAAACATAGAGTCACAAGAAGATTTTGATAGAATTTCAGCTGCTTTCCTAGAAATCATGGAAAGTGAAGAAGAAGAAGAAGAAGAAGTATAGTTAACCATACCCCTTTAATACAAGAAAAGAAGAAAAAGCAAGGACCTGTAAGAGTGTCTTTGCTTTTTTATAATGGTTAGAAAGATAATTTAATTAAGAAAACCTTCTTTTCACCACTTTTCCAAAAATTTATTCTAGATCATCCCTATATTTAAGAGAAAGGCCCTTTAGAAACCTTCTAGCATATTTATCACCACATTCACGATAATGTTTGTGTCCTTCTTTTCTAAACAAAGCGCCTAACTCAGCTTTCCCTATAGTCTCACCTGCCAATTCAAAAATCTCCATAACATCATCACTTGAAAGAGCTAAGGCGATTTTTAATTTTTTTAGCATAACATTATTGACACTACCTGAATCTTTCATGGCTAGAATTGGCTTTTTACCTTGTTCTGTTCCTTCTTGACGCCCTCTTTTAAATATAATCAAGCCATTAAAAAATGCTTCTAGCATTTTATGGTTGCATTTTATATGAGCGTCTTCCGTTGCCTCTGATGTTGCGTCATGACTTTCCACTTCATCATAGTAGCTGTCTTTCGAACGTGTTAACAATTTCAACACTTCTTCTTTAGTAAATTCAATACCACCAAATTTGAATATATCTATCATTTCTGTATTTTTTATATCTAAAGCATAGCGCACCCGTATTAAAATATCATTATTGTCCATTTTATCCTCCGATGATTTATAGTGTGTTT
>NZ_JARGDP010000086.1 GCF_029210395.1 Petrocella sp. FN5
CTAATCAAATTTATTTCTTGCGAAAAAAATGAGGTGGCGTATGAAAAATAATATCAGTGAACAGCAAAAAGTAATTTTAAAACTAACTGCTAAAGGATTAATTAATGAAGCAATTGCATATGAATTAAATGTCAGTGAAAATACAATTAAGTATCACAAAAAAAGAATTTTTAAAATACTAAATGTATCGTCTATGGCCGAAGCGCTTAGTTTCGCTTATGAAAACAGTATCATTTAACCATTATTGTTTGTGCCCTCTAGCGATGACCATAATTAGCTCTCTAGGTTTGTCCATCATTTAATATACTTGCTCTATTGTCTTGCCATGGATTGTCGTTTAGAATAATAGTATTCTGAAAATACTGAGGTGAATGGAAAAACACCACTAAACGACCTTTTTTATCCTGGAAGATAACCCGTCGTATTAGTGGTGTCCTAAAAACATGGTTATTCTAACACGTTATGAGATAAAATTCAATCCTGATACAAATATTTTTCATAGAGAGTAAGGAATCACCCTCATGTCCCTCTTGTTCTGGGTATCTAGCGGGTTATGATTTAAGAGAACGTAAGGTTAAAGATTCACTTGGTCATAAAAAGTTATTCCACTTACGAAGACTCCGCTGTAGGCAGTGCGGTAAGCTACACATAGAGCTACCTTCAATAATTCAGCCCTTTAAGCATTATGAAGCTCAAGTGATTGAAGACTGCCTTGATCATTGCTTAGATCATTGTCCTGCCGATAATTCAACCATTTATATCTGGCGCATGCAGTGGCGACGCAATCTTGTTCAAGTAGAAGGTGCGTTAAGGTCACTTTACATGAAGGCGCACCAAATGGTTTATCCTTTTGAGTCTCAAGGTTCTTTACTCGACATTATCAAAAACAAAGGCTCTGGTTGGCTGACAAGTGTCACTCAAACACTGATCACAACTGGTTTCGGAGTACCCACCCAGTTTGCCTTCTGTCCATAAATAGTTCATGTTATCCTTTCTTTAAAAAGTTTGAAGGGAGTACTAAATGAACAAGAAACAAACACCAGAGGATGTCGCTAGTTATCGACTTGTTTTATTATGCGTAAGAAATATAATTGTACCTAATTCTGTTAATAGTAATATCTTGGGTTTATTTGGAGGTATTGGGCTTATGTCATTACAGATAGCTATAATTATAAGATTTAAAAAGTAGTAACTATGAATTATAGGTAACTAGAACCTTTCTGGTATTTACCACAGTAATGGGGTGATTGATATGAACAGAATTAATTATTTGACTATTATTCCTATAGCACTTTTATTAATATCTCTTGTTTTTTATAAAAGAATTAATGATAAAAATGATAAAATAATACGTATTGTAGCTGCCATTTTTATAGTGCTAATACTAGTACTAAATAATATATGATGATTATGAGGGGGCAATTTACTTAGAAACAAAAGGAATATCTTTAAGAACAAGATTTAAAAATTGCTTAAATGCATTTACAGTAACCCCCATTTATGTAAATAATTATATAAAAAAACCTTTTATTACGTAAATCAATGAAAAACTCTTTACTTTTATATAAAAAACTGCTATGCTATGATGAGTAAATCACAATAATTATATTTTGTTTTTGAAATAGTTATTAACTTATTTCTATTAATAGAGGTATAAGTAAATATATACTTACTATTTGCGCAAATAGAATAAAATGAAAGGAGAAAAATTATGTATTTTAAAGAATTAAAGTATGATGATATGTTAGCAATCAACGGTGGCATGACTGATGATGACGGTAGAGGTTACACAACTTATGAAAGAATTGTTGTTATTAAGAATCAGTTATCATACAAAGCAAGGGTTTACACTAAATCTATTACAGGAAGCAAGACATTAGCAAGCAAAGCTGCTGATTATGTAGTAGATAAAGTATTTGGTGATGCAGCAGATGCATTCTAATTAATTAGATATCGGAGTAACTATTATATAATAGTTACTCCGATTAATTCGAATGGAGATTAACAATGGTACTTTTAGCAATACTTATTTCAAGTGGATCACTAATTATTATACCTAAGGAATACTTTTTTTATTGGTTAGCTATACAAAATATAGTAATCATATTTTCAATGCTATACAAATCTAAACCAAAAAAAATCAAAGTAACCACAAATCATTATATGAATATATTAGTCGTAGCATTATCATTTTTGTATTTTCCTGTTACGCTATTAATTATAAACAATTATTTTCTTCTAATATTAGAAGGTACATTTACATTTACTCACATAGCAGCTACATTTTTTCCCATGGTGTTATTATTGTTTTGGTATATATATCTTGATGATATTGATGAAAGAAAAAAGGGTAGGACTTTTTTATATTTTTTGCCTGGAGTAAGTACAGTCGGAATATTTCTCGTTTTTGGTTTTAATGGAGTCTTACCGTATATAATAACAAACTTGATTATAGTTTTATTGGTTAAAGCAACTGTTAATCCTTATATCAAATGGATATTTATTTTTTTTATAATAAATCCCAAAATACATTATATTTTTCTTAAACTTAATGAAGAAAAAATATTCAGAGATATAGAGATCAATATTTCCTTGAATTATGACTATGACCTAATTGTATTGTTGTGTTTATTTTGCCTTATTTTTATAGATAGGATAATTAACTTTATCAAACGCAACAATAGTGAAAAAATGAGCATGGTATTCATTTCCATAAGCTTAGTTATAGTAACATTCCTGTTTGAATTTATTTTATTCAGCGATATAAAGATAATTACCTTGATGCTTAATAAGATGATTTTGATGAATGATTTAAATATAGGAGAATTAAATGTACCAAATATTGATTTAATATTAACTTTAATAGAATTTGTAATGACAGGTAATATTTATTATTACTTGACAAAGAAATTAGAGTTTGGCAGTGTGAACGTTATTCTCAGTTTGGTACCTTATTTCTTCTATATAGTTTTATTCTAAGGAGAATTTATATGATTTCTTTTTTACTTAATGAATCATCCGATTCCAACATCAGTCATAACGTAATCTTTATAATAATAGAAATGGTTATTTATAGGGTGATTCATTCTTTTGCAAGTCATACTCTAACATATATAGTTGTATTCTTGTTTTTACAGATGTCATTCTTTTCATATATATATAATAAGATGAATACGGATACAAGAACAAAGTATATACACCAATTAAAGTCATTTTTCAAAGGAAAAATTGATGTTATTATGCTGATTTTCTTCTTAATACTCATTGTGGTATCTGATCAGCATTTTATTGGTTTTTTAGTTACTAGAAGAAATTCACTTTTTAGTGGCTTGTACCATGAACTAAGTAATAATCTTTATGGTAATATAATACAAAACAATCAGCTTATAACAATGATTTTATTATCGAGCTTCGAAGAAGTATTCTTTAGAGGGTTGCTATTTACAAACTTTAATAAATCACTATCCGTTAATAGAGCTAATTGGTTGACAAGTCTAATATTCATGCTTTTTCACAATATAATTAATATTACGATTCTCTTTAGATCGATGATATTAGGGTATGCCTTTGCAAAAAATAATAATCTTTTTTTGGTAATTATACTTCATATTTTTATGAATATTATAACAATGGCAAGTCCTGAGAATTATCAGTATCTTGGAGGTAGTGTATTTGTTGATTTAATCACAAGTATTAGTATATTTTTCTTTATACTATGGGAACATATAAAAAATAAATCAACTAATAATAAGGATAAGTCGTTATATAAATGCTGAGTGAGCTAAAACTATAGAAGATAGAGACCCAGTAAAGAAATAAGGAATGGAGAAGAAGATACTAAATAACAAAAAGGAGGGTATGGTTAACATAATATTAATATGTTAACCATACCCTCCTTTTTATCTTTTTACATGGATTCGGTTAGTATATTTGTCATTTCTTCATGGGTCAAGGTGATGGGATTACCTTTCATACTACTTGATCCTGAGGATTTTCGTATGATGTCATCAAAGTCTTTTATGGTGATGCCAAATGTGGCCAATCCTTGGATGTTCATATGTTGATAGAGGTCTTTTAGCCAATGGACACTTGCCGATATGTCAGCGTGGTCATCACCGGTTAGCCATATAGATATCTCTTGATATCTTTTTAAGGCGATATGTTCAGGGTCTCTTTCTATTAGAGCTCTTATGTTATATTCAATGACTGAGGGTAGTAGAGCGGCACAGACGAAGCCATGAGAAGCGTCGAATCTACCACCAATGACACCGGCAAAACCATGTACGGCGCCTAATTTGGCATTGGCTAAGGCCATGCCGCCAAGTAAGCTACCAAGGGCCATGTCTTCTCGTGCTCTTATATCCGAACCGTCATCGTAGGCTTTTTTGATAGAACGACCGATGCGCCAGATACCTTCTCGGCAGAAACCATCTGTGAGCGGGTTGGCAAAGGATGAAACATAAGGTTCTATGACTTGGGTCAAAGCATCCAGTCCGGTGCTGGCTGTAATGGCTTGTGGCATGCTTCGTGTTAAGGACGGATCAACCAATACCAAATCAGCAAGCATTGAGGGACTTCTAAGACTGACTTTTATTTTTTCCTCTTGAGAAGTCACCACTGAATTTTTCGTTACTTCTGAACCGGTACCTGATGTTGTCGGTATTAGTATTAGAGGCGCAGAGGGGTTTTCCATAGGCAATCCTTTGCCAATGACTTCCAAATAGTCCATTAATTCACCGGGGTTGTTCATGAGTATGGCAATGGCTTTGGCACTGTCAAGAACGCTGCCACCACCAAACCCGATGACCATATCACACTTGCTGTCTTTGGCGATTTCTACGCCCTGAATAAGGTCTGTTGTCGTTGGCTCACCATGAATGGTATAGATTACATAATTCATAGAGGCATGACTTAGGGCGTCTAAAAGGGGTTTTGCCCGTCCTTTATCTTTGCCGGTTACCACCAAGGGGTATTTACCAAGCTTAAGAATGGACTTAGCAATATCCATGATGCCATTTGTTTTAAAAATTATTTGTTTTGCGGTTGCAAATTCAAAGTCTAAACTCATATTCATATTTATTACCTCCGATGTTGATCATCTCTTAAAGTGACCGCTTTTGCAGCCATTCTACGGCGTTCATCCTCAATCTCTGCATAATGCCTTTTGGTGGTGTTTACATCCTTATGGCCTAAGACATCTGCAACTAAGTAGATATCACCGGTTTCACGATAGAGATTGGTGCCGTATGTGCTACGCAGCTTATGAGGTGATATGTTTTTTAGCTTGGTGATGAGCTTGGCGTATTTCTTGACAATATTTTGAACGCTTCTAACGGCCAGTCGTTTATTTTGTATGGATAAAAACAAAGCATCCTCATGACCTTCTGAAGCTATGACTTTTTTTCGCTTATCCAAATAGGTCAGAAGTGCTAAGCGTACTTCTTGACCAAAATAGATAATGACTTCTGTACCGCCTTTTCGAACAATCCGAATACCATCTACATCAAAATCTACATCCGATAGATCTAAACCAACACATTCACTGACCCGGATGCCTGTACCAAGGAGCAAGGTGACAAGGGCCAGGTCTCGTTCTTTGGTATGGTTATGAAAACTCTGCTGTTTTTTAGTCAGATGTTCACCGGATTCCACTTCATCTAAAAGACTTGCCACTTCATTTATTTCCAGTCTAGTGATGACTTTGTCGTGAATCTTAGGTAGATCAACCAATAAGGTAGGGTTGGTCTTGATTTTTTGCTTTCTATAGTAATACTTATAGAAGGTCCTTAAACTTGCCATTTTTCTAGATTTTCCACGTTCCTTATTGGTATGTTCTTCAGTACCCATATCATCGGTGTAGTAGTTAAGGTAGTCCAAATAGATCTCAAGATGGTCAGGGGTAATCTTATCTAAGTCTGTAACGGCTATTGATGCATAATCCACATCTTTGAAATCTTCATGCTTAAGACTTAAGAACTTGAAAAAAATTCTTAAGTCGTAGGCATAAGCGATTCTGGTTTTGGAAGATGTGGTTTGTTCAATACCGCGAAAGAATTCAAATACAAAAGGTGGAAGCTCTTGAATAAGTTCACGTAAACGTTTGTTGTTAATGATATTAAGTTCTTCATGATAATTCAAGTGTTTCATAGGAGATGCCCTCTATCTATTCGTTAAAGTTGTGTTTTGCGCATAGTTGCATTTCTATTATACCATACTCACCTAGTTAGTCTAGATATATTTTTATCTAGATGTTCAAGGTGTATTTCTTACCTTCTACAAAGGTATACTTCATGAGTCCTTTTAAGGTCATGCCATGGTATGGTGAATGCTTGGCTTTTGATTTAAAATTTCTTGCATCAACCACATAATCAGATTCAGGATCAAATATGGCTAAATCTGCAAGATGACCGACACCAAAAAAACTTTTGTTTAGGCTTAATATATGTGACGGCTTATGCGACATTTTATCAACCAATTGTTCCATCGTTAAATAACCGGACTTGACTAAATATGTATAGGATACTGATAAGGCTGTTTCAAGTGCTGACATACCATTAGAGGCCAAACTGAATTCTATAGCTTTACTGTCAATGTTATGGGGTTGATGATCTGAGCTTATTACATCGATGGTACCATCTTGTAAACCTTTGATAATGGCTTTCATATCATCTTCTTTTCTAAGAGGCGGATTCACCTTGGCAAAAGTATTATAACCATCAATTGTATCCTCTGTGAGTGAAAAATACTGAGGGGATGTCTCAGAAGTCATACGCACACCCCTTCTTTTTGCGGCACGAATCAGTTCAACAGACTCTTTTGTTGAGATGTGTGCAAGATGGATTCTAATTCTAAGCTCCTCTGCTATTGCAATGTATTTTGCTACCATCAAAGATTCAGATGCTGCCATACTGCCCTCAAGCCCTAATTGAGTCGCAATATATCCATCATTAACACCATAACCTTTGGACAAACTATGGTCTTCACAATGTAATATAATGGGTAGTTCAAACATAGAGGCATATTGTAGGACGCGTTTTAGGGTTTTGCTATCTTGGATTGATATATCCCCATCTGAAACGGCTACAATGCCTCTTAATTGCATACCGCCAATCTCCGTCATATCCTCGCCTTGATTCCCTTTAGTTAAGGCACCATAAGGATAGATGGCTACAGGCGATACATTATGACCTTTATTTACAACATATTCTACAACGGTCTTATTGTCAATAATTGGATTGGTCATAGGGTTACATGTCAGTGCTGTAAAACCACCTGCTATTGCTGCTTGACCACCTGTTTCAAAGCTTTCTCTATAATCATAACCCGGTTCACATAGTTCACAATGCATATCAATAAGGCCCGGGATAACATATAATCCTTCTGCTTCTATCACATCACATTGATCTATGTCAATATTGGTATCTACATCTATAATCTTTTCATTTTCAATTAAAATATCCATATTATGGATGGTTTTATCATGGGTTATAATTGTACCTTTTCGTATTAAAGTTAAGTTTGTGCTAGACATGTAATGATCCTCCTCCTGAACGGCAGTGTAAATGAAACAAAGCCATACGAACAGCTATACCGCTCCCCTGCTGTTTATCAAGAACAGAACCTTCTTTGTCTATAATGCTGGAAGAGATCTCAATACCGCGATTTATGGGGCCGGGATGCATCACAATAACATCATCTTTGGCATAACTTAAGCGTGTTTTATTAATTTTATAAAGTTTCTTATACTCATTTAAGGAGGGTATTAAAGCGATACCCCGGCGATCTTCTTGTACCTTAAGACATAGTACGACATCCGCATCAATTATAGCTTCAGTAGCTGAATGATGTATCGTTGCACCGGTTTTCTCTATATCTCTTGGAATTAAGGTCGTTGGCCCGGCGAGGGACACTTTGGCGCCTAGTTTAATAAGAGCCCAAATGGAGCTTTTTGCTACACGGTTATACATGATATCACCGATGATGGCAACTTTTAAACCGGTAAAGCTATTTTTTTGCTCCAGAATGGTTAATAGATCGACCAGTGCCTCACTTGGGTTCTCATTCAACCCATCCCCTGCATTAATAACAGAAGCTTTTACATATTTGGCCAAATGATGGGGTCCACCTGATATAGGATGTCGTATGACGATGAAATCAGCGCCCATTTTATCCACATAGGTCCCTACTTCTTTTAGAGATTTTTTCTGATTAAACTCACGTGCGGTCGTGATGTTGATGACTTTTGCACTTAGATTTTGTGCGGCTAATTCATAAGATAGACGACTTCTGGAACTCTCTTCATGAAAAAGCGTTGCAACCGTTTTACCCTTAAGATGAGGTGCAACGTAACCTTTACTGTTCTCCAGTACGTATTTCATTTTTTGAGCCGAATTTAATAAATAGTGGATGTCACTGGCACTAAGTGATTTTAGGTCTAAAAAATGTTTCTTATTGTAGTTCACGGGCTCACCCCTTTGCTCTTGATTCATATCGTCTTGATTATAACATATATATAAAAAAATGACAGCCTAGGCCATCATTTTTTATACACGAAAATATACATAACTTTTTGATTAGATTTCAGATGGTAATATTGAGTTTAAAACAACACCGATTAGCGCTGCAATTGCAAGTCCGGATATGGTTACACCACTGCTTCCTATTGGGAATGCATCTACGCCAATACCCAGTACAAGTATCAAGGCTGAGATCATCAGATTACGACTATGTGAAAAATCAAGATCTGCGGATACCACAATACGCACACCAACAGATGCTATCATACCAAAAAGAATAACACTGACACCACCCATAACAGGTAGCGGTATGGTACTGATGGTAGCTGTAAGTGGACCAAAAAGACTCATGATAATAGCAAAAACTGCAGCGATTCTAATAATAGCTGGATCATAAACTTTGGTAACAGCCAATACCCCAGTATTTTCACTATATGTTGTATTCGCCGGAGCACCGATAAGACCTGCAAAAGCAGTAGCCACACCATCCCCTAATATTGTTCTGTGAACACCGGGATTCTCTAAAAAGTTCTTACCAACGACAGCCCCATTGGTTGTAATATCTCCTATGTGCTCTATGAAAACAACAAACGCAATTGGTGCGATGGCAATGATGCCGGATAAAGTAAACTTAGGCATGGTTAGAAGATTTTTTATTGCATCAGAATCTTTGTGGAATGTGAAAAAGCTGGCTTCTTGTATAGGACCAAAGTCAACAATACCAAAAAGCATAGATACAATATAACCCACTGTAATCGCTATTAGAATGGGTACCAGTTTGAAGAAACCTTTGAAAAAAATTGATACAACCACCATAGTTACAATAACGACACTGGCTATTAAAGTTGATGTCAGATTAAAAGCACCGTCTTGGTAAAAGGCCATGTTTACAGCAACAGGACTAAGTCTTAATCCGATAACCATAATAATGGGGCCTGTGATGATTGGTGGAAAAAGTCTTTTAACCGCATCAACACCGATGAAATAGATAATTATGGCGATTAACATATATACAAAGCCGGCAGCTATCAGGCCACCCTTGACAAAAGCAAGACCTTCACTTTGAAGTGTTAATGCAATAGCACCAATAAAGGCAAAGCTTGAACCTAGAAAAACAGGTACGATACCTTTTGAACATACATGAAAGAGTAAGGTACCTACCCCTGCTCCAAGTAAAGCAATGGCTGGATCAAGTCCGGTTAAAAAAGGTACCAAAACCGTTGCGCCAAACATAGCAAGAACATGTTGTAAACCAAGAATCATTTTTTTTGATAGTGAAATATTTTCCATTATGATGCCCCCTAAGTTAGTTTTGCCCGTAAGCTATATAATACAATAAGCTTTTAGCTTATTTATTATTGTG
>NZ_JARGDP010000087.1 GCF_029210395.1 Petrocella sp. FN5
CTACTTAGACAATGTTTTTATATATAATTTCTATTTATTACCTTCTCTATGTCGCAGCCATCCTATAAATTGATTATAATGATTAACAAAAGTGCCAATAGTCTTATTGGCACTTTTGAAAGTAAACTTAATTAATTCACCATCAAGATGACAGCGATTCGTTCATTTATGTAAGTTCTTGGGGCTTCCTATTTTAGTAACTCCAAACGACCTGGATCATTTGCAAATGCTTCTTTAATGTTTTCTTTGGTTACAACAAGTGGTGGAAGCGCATAAATGCCTACTTCTTTCATACCATTATCAGTAGTCTCATCAGGTGCAGGTAATCCGTTACCAGCTTGTAGTGCTTTGATAATCTCAATTGTTTTGCTTACCAACGTGTCTGTTGGTTTTGCTATTGTTGAGTATTGTCTATCTTCCCAGATCCAAGTAACCGTCTCGTTTTCAGCATCAAGGCCTGAAGTCACTGGCGTTTCTTGTCCTGCTTGTCCAGAAGCTGTAATAACCGCACGCGCAATGCCGTCGTTAGGGCAAAGAACACCGTGGATTTCTTTATCTGAGTAGAACCCTGAAAGAAGTGAATCCATACGCGCTTGTGCTTTTGCATTGTCCCAGTCTAAAGTAGCCGCTTGAGTAAAGTCTGTTTGACCGGATACAACAACGATTGTACCATCATCAATCTTAGGTTGAAGCACTGTCATAGCACCCTTGAAAAAGTTTGGCGCGTTAGGGTCAGCTGGGCCACCACCGAATAATTCGATGTTATAAGGGCCTTCGCCTTTTTGAGCTGCAAGTCCAGTCAGTAAAGCTTCACCTTGAAGTACGCCTGTTTTGATACTGTCAAACTGCACAACACCGTCAATCGCTGTCGTATTTTCAATAAGGCGGTCATATCCGATGATAAAGATACCGGCCGCAGCTGCTTCTTCTAGAACACCACCAAGTTGAGAACCATCAACAGGACCAACAACGATTACTTTAGCGCCATTTTGAACCATGGACTCAATTTGTTGTTGTTGTGTTGGAACTTTGTTATCCGCATGTTGAACGATTGCTTTAAATCCAGCAGCCTCCAATTTGCTTTTGAACATCTCATCTGCTTCTGCCCAGTTCTGAGTCCCTAGCCAGGGTAGTGCAACACCGATGACTGCATCTGCTGCAAAGCCTGCTTCTTCTGCAGCAGGTGCCTCAGGCGTTTCACTTGATTCACTAGATTCAGCTTCAGTAGTAGCTGGCTCAGCGCGTTCCGGCGTTTTACCGCAACCTGCCACCATTACGGTGATAAGAGATACCATGATTAATAACGATAGTAATTTTTTCATTTCATATTCCACCCTTCTGTTTTAAGTCCATCGACTTATTATGTAATCCCAACCAACAATCTTCCTGAATCTACTGTTGATAGAGTTACGTTCCATAAGTTACTTACTATTGCTAGGAAATAGCCTTCCTATTATGGATTGGCGTCCTTCCTTCTTGTTGAAAACATCGATACCAACCGCCGCAAGAAGCACAAGACCCTTAATAACTTGAGTACGATCAGCCCCAACCCCCATAAGCATCAATCCGGAGTTGAGCACGGTCATTACCAGGCCTCCTACCATGGTTGCAACAATGGTTCCAACGCCACCTGAAACAGCAGCACCGCCAATAAATACGGAGGCAATAGCGTCCAATTCCCATCCAACACCATCTGACGGACCTGCTGCATTAGAGCGTCCAACAAACATGATTCCGGCCAAAGCAGCAAGGAATGACATATTGAGCATGGTTAGAAAATATGTCCTTTGTACATTGACACCAGATAATGCCGCAGCGCTTTTATTGCCTCCAACAGCATATATATGGCGACCAAATGTAGTTCGCGTTGTAATGGTATGGTAGATTAGGACCAAAACCACAAGAATCAAGCCTGGAACTGGAAATGATGTGCCCGGACGTCCGGTACCAAAAATCCATGTTAAATAACCAATAACAACACTGACCAGGGCAATCCGAACCAATACCGGCCATAGTTCTTTTGTTTTTTTGGACCGATTGTGTTTACGAAGTTGCGTGAAGGCGAAAGCGGTAATTGCGATTATACCCAGTAGTAGTGTCGAGTTGTTCATGCCTGTAAAAGTCGGTCCCCACTCAGGTAAATGTCCTGCACCAAATATTTTCAGTTCCCTTGGTGCCGGTACTGATATTGATTTTGAGATCCAGATCACCCCACCACGGAAAATCATCATACCACCCAATGTTGTAATGAAACCCGGAATGCCAAGTTTGGCCACCCACATCCCCTGCCAAGCCCCTATCAAGGCCCCTACTGCAAGGCTTAGGAGCACACCAACCCACCAAGTTAAGCCTAAATCCCGAACGGCAATAGCCATGACCATACCTGAGAAACCAGCTACCGATCCGACGGATAAGTCAATCTGTCCGATGACTATGACCATCATCATTCCAAGCGCCAGCACCATGACATAGGCATTACCAGATATTAAGTTCTGAAAGTTGGAGGAAGTAATCATTTTCCCCTCTGAAATAATATTGAAGATGATGGCAAGTGCTACCAAGGCGAGAACCATGGTGTAATCTTGCAACTTGTCACCAAATATTTTCTTAATGTATATCATAACAATTTCTCCCTATTCTTTATTTAGATTACGACCCTGAAGAACTTGTCATCATTTTCATGAGATTTTCTTGTTGAGCCTCTTTGCTATCTATCATGCCCGTTATTTCACCTTCAAAAATGGTATAAATCCTGTCCGTTATGCCAATGAGCTCGGGCAACTCGGATGAAACTATTATGACTGCTTTCCCGTGATCTGCAAGTTCATGAATTAGTCGATAAATCTCGTATTTGGCGCCAACGTCTATCCCTCGGGTAGGCTCATCCAGTATTAGAACATCCGGACCTGTAAACATCCACTTACCCAGAACAACCTTTTGCTGGTTTCCTCCCGATAAAGTGGCTACACCTCGGTCAACACTTTGCGTTTTAACCCTTAATGAACGTCGGTACTTTTCTGCAACTTCATATTCCTTATCCAAATCAAGAAGCCCACCACGCAAAATTCCTTTTAGATTGGCTGATACTGTAGTTATGCGAATACTGTTTAAAAGATTAAGTCCCAAATTCTTCCGATCTTCAGGCACATAGGCTATACCCTGACGAATTGCTGAGGCTACTGAGTTAACGTGAATCTCTTTACCCTTGACCTTAATCGTCCCGCCAAGGAAGATTCCGTAGTTGTGACCAAAGATAGATCGCATCAGCTCTGTTCTTCCTGCCCCCATAAGACCGGCAAAGCCGACAATTTCTCCTGCTCTGACATTGAAATTAGAGTTCTTGCAGACCAGCCTCCCTGGATTATTAGGGTCCTCCACGCGCCAGTCGGCCACCTCGAAAATCACCTCGCCGGGCTTTGATACATGCACCGGAAAACGATTTTCAATGGAGCGTCCTACCATGGCACGGATAATACGGTCTTCATCCACCCGTCCGGCTTCCACAGCATACGTTTCGACCGTGCGACCGTCGCGTATAACTGTAACCGCATCGGATATGGCCGCAATCTCATTCAGCTTGTGGGAGATCATAATACAGGTAATGTCTAAGTCCTTTAGTCCACGCATAAGTTCAAGTAAGTTTGCGGAGTCGGCTTCATTAAGTGCAGAGGTCGGCTCGTCTAGAATAAGCAACTTAACATTTTTGGAAAGTGCTTTTGCAATTTCTACCAGCTGCTGCTGTCCTACGCCTAAGTGCTTAATCAAGGTGTCCGGGTCAACTGTTAATCCCACCTTCTTAAGCACCTCCACCGTATGGTCCCGTTGTGCTTCCCGGTCAATCAATCCATATCTAATAATCTCATTTCCTAAAAAGATATTTTCGGTAACGGATAGTTCTGGAACCATGGCTAACTCTTGGTGAATAATTGCAATGCCGGCATGCTCTGATTCTTTGATGTCTTTAAATGTCACTTCTTCTCCCATATAGATAATTTTTCCTTCATAGGTACCATGAGGATAAACACCGGATAGAACCTTCATTAAGGTTGATTTTCCTGCACCATTCTCGCCACAAATTGAGAGGATGGTACCTCTATGTACCTCAAGTGTTACATCATCTAAGGCCCGAACGCCCGGAAAAACTTTAGTGATCCCTTGCATCTGTAGAATTATAGGATGTTCCATAATCACACTCCTTTTACACTTTTACTTTACAAGCAACAATGACTGCATATTGTCATTCTCGGCAAAATTCAATTCTTTATGCTGGACAATACCCCTTGCGACTATGGCCCTACATTATATTGCACATCTGCCTAATAATCTCTACCCTTACATTGTCATCACTTTAGATACATTCTAACCAAAAATCCTATAGGATATCATTGCCAAGTGTCATATTCCTCAAGTGACATATGTCAAGGTCATATGACATTTGTCACTTGAGGCTCCATCTCTTTGTCTTGAAATTGCTCATATCAAAAAAGAAGCACAAAAAAAAGACCTCCTATTTTGGAGATCTACGCATTTGATTTTATCCCTATGAAAATTATAGTATTAATTCATGATGTTATCCTTCGCTCTTACCTGTTTGAACAGCCCATAAAGCAAGTTGTGTTCGATCACGCAAGTTTAATTTATATAGGGCGTTACTTAAATAATTACGTACCGTTCCTTCAGATAATCTAAGCTTCGATGCAATCTCTTTATTGGATAGGCCTTTTGCTACATGTTTTATCACATTCCATTCATACTCTGTTACATCATGAATTGCTTTTTTATCCACTTGTACCAATTGATTGTTCTTAGCCATTTCTGAATAGAGTTCAATGAATTTTTGTGCAATGTTCGGATTAATCATTGCACTACCTGAATGCACTTTATGTATTGCATCTACTAACTCATCAATCGTTATACCTTTTAATAAATAACCGGATGCCCCATCTCTTAATGCACTTAATATATAGTCATCATCATCAAAGGAAGTTAATATAATTATCTTAATGTCCGGATAACTTTCTTTTATTATTTTTGTACACTGTACCCCATCCATCTCAGGCATACGTATGTCCATTAAAATCACATCCGGCTTCTCTTTACGAATGGATCGAATCACACTTTTTCCGTCTCCAACTGAATCAATAACTAGAATATCGGTAACATTCTTTAATATGATTTCTAAACTATGTCGAATGAGTTCTTGATCATCGGCAATAAGTATTTTTATCACGGTTTAGCCCACCTTACTGATATTTTTACTAACAATAAATTCATCCATTAATCGTTATGGATTTTTCTTACTTAACAATTTTTTATTCATGCCCTTATATGAATGGATGAATGAATGAATGAACCTATCAACTATGGATTATATCACTAGTTTTCAAAAACTGCAATCAGACGACCTGATATAGCTTTACAGTACTTTGTAATCAAAAAGACCATCCCAAAAGTTCTAAAAGGGTAAGTGATGAGATGTATAGTATCAACTGCTCTTTTGTAAAAGTGCTTCAATATCTTTAGCCGACATGGGCTTATAATAGTAATAACCTTGTATTTCGCCACATAATCTTTTCTTTAAGAATGAATCCTGCTGTCTAGTTTCAACACCTTCTGCTATAACAGCTAATCCCATTTTTCTCGCCAGAACTATAATGGTTTCAATAATCCATTCATCTCGTTGATCTACGTTAATGCCTTGGATAAATGGCATTGGTATTTTGATTCTATTGATTGGCAATAGTTTCAAATATTGTAACGAAGAAAACTCGGTTCCAAAATCATCAATTGAAATATAAATACCCAGTTTCCTAAAGGTATTTAATACATCAATAATATATTTGGTATCCCGCATGGCAATACTCTCTGTGATTTCCAGTTCAAGATATTTAGGTAATAGCTTGGTTACTTCTAGTACCTCGTTAATCTGGTTCACAATATCAAGATTCTGAAACTGGATGATAGACAGATTCACTGCAATTCTAATCGGTGTCAAACCTGCTTCCTGCCATGTTTTGTTTTGCTTACAAACTGTATGTAATACCCACTTACCGATGGGAATGATTAATCCGTTTTGTTCCGCTAAAGAAATAAATTTTCCAGGAGGGACCACACCTAACACCGGATGATTCCAGCGAAGAAGAGCTTCAAGACCAACTATTTTCTTTGTATCCAGACTAATTTGGGGTTGATAATATACTTCCAGTTCATCTCTTTCCAAAGCTCTATACAAGCCATTGCTCAATTTCATATTTTCTCTTATGATATCTTTCATGATTGTGGTACAAAGAACCGACTGGTTTTTACCCTTTTCCTTAGCTTTATACATGGCTAATTCTGCGTTCTTAATAAGTTTTCCATGGGTTTCCCCATCTGTTGGGAAAACGGAAATCCCAATACTGACTGTCACATAGATTTCATTTTGATTCACTTCGAATGGTTCTCTAAAGGCACTAATGATTTTATTTGCCACTTTCCGTACATGTTCGGAACTCTCAGAGTTTGGGACCATTATGATAAACTTATCGCCACCTAACCTAGCCACAATACCGCTTTCTTGAATAAGATTTGTAAGCCTCCTTGCAACGGCTTTGATAAATTCTCCCTCGTGTAATTGTCCGAGGGTATTTCTAACCGGTTTAAAGTCATCAAGATCTAAGAATAATATTCCAATCTTTTTTTCTTGATCTTTAGCTATATTGATTTCATGCTGTAGTTTATTCTCTAGCATCATGCGATTTGGCAAGCTTGTTAGTGAATCATAATGCATAATCTGCTCTATTTTTTCAAGTGCTTCTTTCCGAAGGGTTATTTGATTGACTAGTTCTTTAATCGTGGCGGCTAGCTCATCTTCTATATCTTCTTTTTCTTCCTTTTGATTGTCCACTTCTTTGTTTGCAATAACCAAATCTGCTTCCACATCTGCTTTTTCTTCTTTTTGATTGGCTATTTCTTTATTCGCATTGGCGAGTTCTTCTACTGTTTCTGCCCTTCTTTTTACTTTCTTTACTTTCTTTTTTTCTTTTTTATGATAATTATTTTTCATTCGACTATGCTCTCCCATCATCTGTTTACTTATAATAACAAGTTTCTCTATATGTTTTACCATAATAACCCTTATAATTAGATTGTACCCCTAAATATAGTCACTTGTCTATGTTGTCAGCTAATATGATGTTTTAAATAAAAAAATAGAAACTCGACTACGTCTTATTGCGTTCGAATTCCTATTTTATTATAAGGTAGGATGCATTAAATGATTAGGTAAATTTATATTACTTGTTAATAAGCTTTGATGTCACCAACAGATTCTTAATTGCCTGTGTAGCTTCTGCATAAGTCAAATTGGCTTTCGGTGTAATCGTTGTTGCTGTTGTTCCGTTAAATACATGAGCAGATAATACTTCTCTTACATAGGTTGCTGCCCACTCCTCTACTTCTTCATAATCTGTGTAGCTTTGATACCTATTTTGATCAACACCTATCAACTTTGTAATTACCATTGCTCTATGATAGATTACCATAGCTTCTTCTCTTGTAATCATCTGATCCGGTCTGAAGGTTCCGTCAGGATATCCCGTTACAATATTATACGCATGAGCAATCTGGATAGCTTGCCTTCCTTCATCTTTTATATTCACATCCTTGAACTTAAATTCATTGATTAAACCAACTCTATAAAGTCCGAGTGCTCTGACAATGTAGTCCGTAAAATCAGCCCTTGTGATTGCTTTGTCTGGATCAAAGTGTTCAGCATGAAGGATGACAAGTCTTGAGGCCATGTCGTTAACTGCATCTTTTGACCAGTGGTTCTCAACTGACTTCACTGTTATAAGATTCCAAGCTACTGAATAATGGGAATTAGTAAGTGACTTTAGCTTCGCATACCACTTACCCTCTTTTTGGTACACTTCTGTTGGTACATGGCTATAAGTCCCGTCCGGGTTAAATACAACACCGGTGGTAATCTTACTTGAATCCACCTCTGGTGAAATTTCCATGATGCGCTCTAGGTAGTTGTTGAATTTGCTAATTACCGTCTCTACCGTTGCACCATCAGCTTTTGTTGTTTTTGCAATGATTTCAAAGGCAATAGGTGGGAAAATAAACGCTACACCATTGGCTTTAGCCACTTCATTATATTTTGTTACAACGGATGCATCTAATTTTGTAATTTTAACTTCAATTATAATATCTTTGAGTGAAGTATCTGTTACGCCAAAGTCTTTTGCTACAGTCGAAATAGTGAACGCTCCAGCCGGAATTAAGTATTCCACGTTATCCCGTTTAATCGATAGATCAAAGGTATTATCTTCAAATTTCTTAATCATGTCACCCGTTAATTCCACTTTTGCCACATCGGATATCGTGTCCGTAACAAGAATTTGGATCAGATTGTTACTTCCCGTCTGATTGTCGTTAATAATTGCGTCTTCAATTATGCTTTCAATAACTTGACTATTTGCTTTTACTAATACAACTGACTTATCTTCTTCAGTGGTCTTTGTTTCGGTTCCGGCACTTTCAACTTTTCCGTTAACAATTATAGCAACCGCTTCTTGGGTCACAGAAGGTGGTGTCCTTGTTCTCTTTCTAGAGTTACCACCACTTGAAGCAGCTCTAGTAACTGTAATTGTGTATGTTTCCGTTGCTTCTCCATCATGAGCCATAACCACGACCATAATTGTATTGCTACCCACATTAAGATTGACTGGAAAAGCTTGTCCACTTGTGGCATTTACGCCATTTACTTTTATTGTGGCCTGTTGTTCATCTTCGTCTACTGGCGTCACCGTGATGCTACTAATGTCATTTGCAATACTTACAGTGAAAACTCTTTCGTTTAATTGAAACACCGGATTCAATAGTCCACTGCTGATAATAAGACCTGATAGATTTGCATCCGTATAATCAATACTTGTCCACTGTGCATACAAAGTTATATTTGATGTTCCAATAACAAAGGTATCGTCATCCCCATAACTTGTGCCATTGCCATCCGCTAATGTGTTCCAACCTGCAAATGTATAGCCTGTTCTAACTAAATCCCCTGTATTTCCAAGTACAGTAGCTATATCTGCAAAATAATAGCTGGTTCCGTCTATTGGAACTGCACCACTTGTATTACCGTTCCCGTTATAGATTAAAGCATATGTTGAGACTTGAGTTTCAAAACTTTCAATCATCCTTACCTCTGACAACTCATGACTTGAATTTTCTAAAACAAAATATGCATTGTAAGGTGACCCAGGTTCCAGGCCAATTATATTAACTTGAGTCATCTCCTCAATTACCGCAGGCGTATTGCCTGATGTTATGATTGTTACACCTCCATAATCCTCCCCTGTTTTTACTTCTTCACTTGAAGGCGGATGGCTAACGGTATCTGTAACCAAATAATATATGGTAACATCCTGATCTGATGCAGTGTTAAATATGGCACTTGAATCATCACTAAACACAAAGGTAGGTGTATCTGCCATAAAATTTGGTGATGCTGCATACACCAATCCACTTTGTAAACCTATAATAAGTA
>NZ_JARGDP010000088.1 GCF_029210395.1 Petrocella sp. FN5
TATTATTATATATAAGAGAAATAGCTTCAAGTGCATGGACATCTGTTAAGGGCGAGTGGGCATTTGATACAAAAGCTTCTATAGCATGGGTTAGAGCATCCATACCGGTACAAGCTGTTAGATAATTATCCATGGTCATAAGGGGAATAGGGTCTATTAAAGCAAGGTCAGGGACAACTTTTTTGCTGATTATGCCCCTTTTCAAAGATTCTTGAGAGTCTTGAATGATTGCAAACTGAGAGATGTCTGCGGAAGTTCCGGCGGTACTTGGAATACAGATTAGAGGTGGTCCGGGAAGCTTGATTTCATCCACACCTTCATAATTAAGAACGTGGCCGCCGTTAGTGGACACAATACTGATACACTTAGCACAATCAATAGGACTACCACCGCCAATAGCAATCAATAGGTCACAATCATGAGAAAGAAAGATTTCTGCACCCATCATGGCCTCGTAATCTCTGGGATTTGGGGTAACATCATCAAAGATAATGACATTTTCGGTACAAGATCGAATAAGGTTTTCTAATTCCAAAAACCAGGGTTGGTTTTTTACACCTACATCCGTAACAATCATTGGTCTTTTTGAGTTAAAATGGGTTAAATAGCGAGGGATAAGAAGTCTTGCATCAATACCGATAATGATTTCAGGTGCAACAAATTTTCTTAAGTCCATAACAGTGTCTTGAGACATCTAATCATCCTCCATTCAAAAACGTCTATAATTATATGAAAGTGGCTTTTGATTTTATCAAATATGTAAGTAAGGTTATGACACCTTAGTCAAGTCAGAGCTTGTTATAATATTATAGCATTTAAGCTTAACCTTGACAATCTATGCATCATGGGACATCATAGTGTTATAGGAATTTGTCGTATTTGAAAGGATGATTAGATGGAAAAGGTGATAGTAGTTGTGACCGGTGGTACGGGTTATATTGCATCTTGGGTTGTACGAGATTTGCTCAAAGAAGGGCATGAGGTTCGAACCACTGTAAGGAATATGAAAGATGAAGAGAAGTATTTGCACTTGTTAAATCTAGAAAAAAAATATGATGGTACGCTAAAAATCTATGAGGCGGATTTGGTCAAATCAGGTAGCTTTGATCAAGCCATTGAAGGCGCTGATTATGTCATTCATACGGCATCGCCTTTTTCAGTTGATCGTAGCTTAGATCCAAAAAAAGATCTGCTGGAACCGGCAGTAAAAGGCACAGTGAATGTGCTTGAGGGTGTTAATCGATCAAAATCAGTCAAACGTGTTGTTTTAACAAGTAGCCTAGCGGCTATCTATGGCGACAATCGTGATATGCGTGATTTTGGGATTGATGCCTTTGATGAAACCATGTGGAATACAACCAGTTCGTTGAAAAACAACCCCTATAGCTATTCAAAGACTATGGCAGAAAAGAAAGCATGGGAGATGGCAGAACAACAAAATGAATGGGATTTGATTACCATTCATCCCGGATTTGTTTTTGGTCCATCTTTATCAAAACGAGTGGATGCCACGTCTGTCGATACCTTAAGGCGACTCCTTGGTGGTGAATTTAGAACAGGGGTACCTCATCTTGAATATGTATTTTCAGATATAAGAGATATAGCAACTGGCCATATTAGGGCTGCTTTTACTGAAGAAGCAAAAGGTAGATATATTATAGCTAATGAAAACGGAAGTTTTATAAAAATGGCTAAGATTATTAAGCACTATTATGGTAAAAGGTATAAAATGCCAGTAGGAAAGGTCCCAAAGTTTATTGTTTGGGTTATTGCGCCTATGATGGGACTTTCTAGACAATATATTAAAAACAATGTGGGCTATAAGCTAAAAGCAGATAATAGTAGAAGTATTATAGAGCTTAAGATGTCTTATCGTTCTCTTGAAACCACTCTGATTGATCATATTGAACAACTTAGAAAAGATGACTTGATATAAAAGGCAATTTAATCTGCCCAGCCCCAAAAGTTTAAAACGAAAGAAGTATAAAATATGGAAATACAAGTAGGAGGTTTATTAATGAAGGTATTATTTATTGGTGGAACAGGTACCATTAGTTTAGCTATATCGAAGGCGCTCATCCATAAAGGTGTAGAGCTCTATATTGTTAACAGAGGTAATCGTAATGAAGCTCTTGGTGATGAGGGCGTGACATATATTACTTGTGACATTCATGATGAAGAGAAGCTCTCTTCTTTAATAGAAAATATGTTCTTTGATGTGGTTGCAGACTTCATAGCCTTTGAGCCGTCCCATTTAGAAAGGGACCATCGACTTTTTAAGAATAAGACAAAGCAGTTTATATTCATTAGTTCAGCATCTGCATATCAAAAACCTTTATCAGACTATAGAGTTAATGAAGGCACACCATTATCCAATCCCAACTGGGCCTATTCTAGAAATAAAATTGCTTGCGAGGCCTATTTGATGGACCTATATCGATACGAAGGTTTTCCAGTCACTATTGTAAGGCCAAGCCATACCTATGGCAACCAATCCATACCAATAAGCATAAAAGGACATCAAGGTAGTTGGCAAGTGGTTAGAAGAATGTTAGAAGGCAAACCGGTTATCATTCATGGTGATGGAACAGCCTTATGGACCATGACCCATACAACAGATTTTGCAAAAGGCTTTGTAGGGCTTATGGGTAATATACATGCTATTGGTGAGGCCGTTCAGATTACTTCTGATGAGACATTAACATGGAATCAGATCTATCAAGCGATAGCGGATGCCCTAGGTGTTAAACTAAAAGCCTTTCATGTGGCATCAGAATTTTTGGCAGAATGTTCGGATTATGATTTTGGCGGTAGTCTTTTAGGAGACAAGGCACATTCGGTTGTCTTTGATAATAGCAAACTAAAACGTTTGGTACCGGAATTTGTAGCCACCACGCGATTTGATCAAGGTATAAAAATGACCATAGAGCATTATCTTGAGAATAAAACCTTGCAAAAACAAGATCCGGAATTTGATGCATGGTGTGATCGTATTATAGAGGCTATGGAACAAGCAAAGAATTCTGTCATTTTATAAAGGATGGTTTTTATGATGAAACAAGGAATAGGGGTTCTACTTATTTGCCTTTTGATTTTCTCCGGTTGTAGTTGGGGAAAGGATCAATCAGATGACATAAATAAGATGGATTCCATGAGTGAGGAAGAAAAAATCGCTTTTATGAAAGGTAGTATTGTAGAGGACCATTATAAAAATGATTTTTTCGGCCTAGAATTGGTATTGTCCAAGTCATGGGTGGTTTTGACTGAAGAAGAGATGATGCGTTTGATGCAAACAGGTGAAGATATTGCTTCTGAGTCAGATGCGACATTTGATTTGACAGAGCTTGAAATACTTAATCTAATGGGGGTATTCAAATACCCTTTTGATGAAGTGGTTGCTATGAATCCGAATCTATACATATCAGCAGAGCGTCTGGATGAGACGATGGATATAGGTAGCAGTGAGGCATATATAGAACAAGCCCGTGCAGGTATTGAACATCTTGGCGAGACCATTGTATTTGATAAAACAATGGATACACTAAAGATTCAAGAAAATACTTATACCAAAAGCCATGCGACCATTGACCTTGGTTACATGGTCATTTATCAAGTACATTATGTGACCCTTACAAGAGGATATGCTCTTAATATCATTGTCACTTATATGGAAGACGAAGATCTTGAGGCGATTGAGAAGATGTTAGGGTTTTGATATCAATGTCTAGAACACTACAACAAAAAAAGCCACTGATAAAAATATATCAGTGGCTTTCAAGTATTATTTTTCATTGTCCTCTACCCATTCTTTGGCATCTTCTACCGCATTAATGCTAGGTTGGTTGACATTTGTTTTTGGATCGAACTCTTTTGAATCGGCCCAAGCTTCTGTTTTTGTAGAACCATATTCTTTGTTATCATTTTGACTCATAATATCACCTCGTTTATATCTTATAGATTACAGTTTATCGTGCACGATTGATTGTTATTTACATTATGTACTAAATGATAACAAATGTCAACTAGGAATACTTATATTATTTCGTAGGATAGTGATATTTAATTGTTGGATAGGTATGATTCTTTGGTTAAAGGGTCAAAACTAAGTTTCACTAAATTCACATACAATATATAGATTACGTTGATACATTCATAACTATATAATATATGTGAAAGTTTAACTATATAGTTTTGACACCTTAACCATCTTTAGGTGTTAAAAGTTTTTTGTAGGCGTGATACAGTCCGATAGTACCAACTAAAAAATGACAAGGAGACATTCGTTATGGGAAAAATAAAATGGAAACCAGGCAATATGATATACCCATTACCGGCAGTGATGGTGAGCTGTGGTAAGAATGAAGAGGAACATAATATCATCACTGTAGCATGGACAGGTACCATATGTACCAATCCACCAATGACTTATATTTCTATAAAACCGGAGCGTCATTCTTATGAAATTATAAAAAGGAATAAGGCTTTCGTGATTAATCTGACAACGGAGGCACTACTAAGAGCAACAGACTATTGTGGTGTCCGCTCTGGAAAAAACGAGAATAAAGGCAAAAAAATGAAATTGAATTTGGTAAACACTGAAGAAATTATGGCACCTCTTATAGAAGAAAGTCCTGTCAATATACTTTGTGAGGTGGTTGAAATCAAAAAACTAGGTTCTCATGATATGTTCATTGCAAAAATCCAGAGTGTCTATGTGGATGAAAACCTCATGGATGGGCAGGGCAAATTCCATCTGGATGCTGCAAAGTTATTTGCTTACTCTCATGGTGTATACTATAGTCTAGGGGAAAAGCTGGGTACTTTTGGCTACTCAGTGAAGAAAAAAACAATGGGACCGACAAAAAAGAAGAAAAAGTAGTTGTATTATAAAAGGGTTAAGGCGTCAAAACTATATAGTTGGACGGCTACTTTGTCAAGCTCATTTTAATAGAATTTTAATGGCAATTAGTAAGCTACCATACTATAATAATGACATCAACAAGTTTGGAGTGAACAAAATGATTCAAGTATTGACTGGAATAATAAGTGGTATCTTAAGTTTGGGGTTTACATTAATTACACTCATATTCAACCTTGTATTAGCCATAATCGTCATTATGATTATGACAGCAAAGGGTAGAAATGGCTTGCTTTGGGGTATTGCAACTTTTTTCTTTCCCTGGATGATTTTCATTGTCTTGCTGATACCTAGAAAGATTCCAAGATTTAAAAGCTACCTAAAAGATGAGCCGGCTTTTGCAGGTCTGAATCCGGTCGTTGCCTCAATTATGGGGCTTGCAGCCATCGTTGCAAAATCCGATGGCCACGTCAGTACAGAAGAAATCCAGATTATCAGGCAGTATATTGCCATGAATTTTCAAATAGCGGGCTCGGCGTTTAATGCCTATGAAAAAGCCTTCAATTATGGTAAAATTCATCCTGAAGCCTATGTTGAGTTTGCAAGGGTTATTAGAACCTACCATAATCGACGAGATGTGGTTCTATCCATTAGTTATCTTTTGGTTTCTCTTGTGATGCATGATCATAAAATGACAGATATGGATGAGGTTTTGTTGGTTAAGATACTAGCGGAACTTGGCCTGACTGAATACGAATATATGAGCATCAAAAGGTATTTTACCCAAAATACTAGACAACATCATTATAGTTACCAGAATTATGGCTATAATGATTATGCGGACCGAAGTAGGATGAATTCTACTGATTTGGTAAGTAAATATAGTAAGGTCCTTGGGGTATCAGAAAAAGCTGATTTAATGGAGATTAAAAAAGCATATAGAAAGCTGGCCAAGGAACATCATCCGGATAAAATCTCTTCAGAAGGCATGCCGGAAGATTATAAGCAATATTCTAATCAGAGGATTGTAGAAATCAATGAGGCTTATGAGTATCTAAAAAAGGTAAAAACGGCATAATAAAAACCAGCTCATATTGCTGGTTTTTGTTATAGCTTAAGAAAGAAAACTCACGGGCTAAAAGCTAAAGGTCCATGGGAAGAGAGGTGTTCTCAACACGAGGCACTTTGGCTAACCTTTGGTCTACGAGGGTATTAAAATAGACGCCGGCTATGATTAATAGACAACCCATTATTTTACCAAGGGATAAATCAATATCTCTTAGATAGTCAATAAGAATACCCATCATAAGTTGACCGGCATACATCAACATCGTGGCTGCAATGATGGAAAGCTTACGGATAATCACAGTTGAAGTGGTTACCACAATAATCCCCATTAAACCGCCAAAGTAAGCAAGAGCATGGGTTGAGGATAGCTTTGATAAGAATCCAAAGGATTCTCTAAGAATTATAAACGCGAATGTAACTGTCGTAAGACCGGTAACATAGTTCATAACTGTGCATTGTTTAATACCAATATAGTCTGCCAATTTTGCATTTTGAACCATGGCAATGACAATGGAAACACCTGTTAGTAAAGCTACAGTAAATATCATAAAAAACCTCCGACTAAAAAATAATTAAAAATAGAGCGCCCATGGTAATAAGCGCTAAACCTAAAAGCTTTAAAGGGACAAAAGGGTATTTTTTCATTCCCATCAAGCCATAGTGGTCTATAACTGTCGAAGTAACAATTCTTCCCACAAGGCTTAGCATCAAGGTGACAGTGGCGCCGATCGATAAAAAAGCTAAGTTGGTGAAATATACGGAAGCAACACCGGTTACACCGCCTAAGAGATAGAAAAAAGGAATACCCTTTAGCGTGGTCCAATTACCATTTTTGCTATAGAAAAGCAATAGGGCTCCTATAAGTCCGGTAATATGTATGAAGAGTAAAGCAGGTGTATCTCCGATGCCTTCAACAAGTAAGCCGTTGGATAAGATCATGATGGCGACAGTCATGCCGCTGAACATGGCTAATAATTTATACATAATGAATCTCCTTTTTACATAGAACTATGGTTAAGGTGTCAAAACAATATAGCTGAACTTTCACATACAATATATAGTTATGAATGTATCAACGTAATCTATATATTGTATGTGAATTTAGTGAAACTTAGTTTTGACCCTTTAACCAACTATATAATCTAAATATTGAGGGTGGGGCTAGTGAAACTTTAGTTTTGGCGCTATAGACGTCCTAAACATAGCATGTTATAATAAATAAAAACAGGACATATGTCATGGTGGTGGAAAATTGAAGGAAATAGTTTCGGCACAAAAATTAGAAGATTACTTTATAACCTATGGGTTAAATAATATTTTTAAGGAAAATATGTATGATTATTGTCGTATTTTTGAATATGGAAAAGGTGAGATGATCTGTGAAAATGGGAATAAGATCAGCTATTTGTTTTTACTGGTGGAAGGTGAAGCAAAGGTATTTACAACTTTAGGTAATGGTAAAATATATCTACTTCGAATAGAGAATCCTTTAAGTGTTTATGGTGACTTGGAGACACTTATGGAACATGAGTATACAGCGAATGTTGAGGCCCTAAATAAGTGTATATGTATTGGTATACCCATGGTTCATATTAGGCGTGCGTATTTAGATCATGCACCTTTTTTGAAGTTTTTATGTTTGTCTTTGGCCAACCGTTTGGACAAAGTCAGTCAGATGAGTACCTCTAATATTCTATTGCCATTAAAAAACAAATTGGCCAGTTATCTTTTGGCACATAAAGAGTTGGATACCAATAATATTAATGTGAAATCAAGCTTTGTTGATATTGCAGAACAATTAGGCACTACCTACAGACATTTAAACCGGACCATTAATGAAATGTGTCTAGAAGGCTTAATCAATAAGCGAGGTAAGATCATGGAGATAGCAAGAATAGAGGATTTGAAATCATTAGCAGGGCACACATATAGATATTGATGGAGGTATATAATGGAGAGAAAAGTAGGACTGGTCCTTGAGGGCGGTGGCTTTCGTGGCGTATTTACAGAAGGCATATTAGAATGTTTATTGGAAGAGGAGATTTATTTGCCCTATGTGATCGGCGTATCCATGGGCGCCATAAACGGTGGCAACTATATATCCAGACAGAAAAAACGTAACTATGACACTATGATGACGTATTTAGATGACCATCGCTATGTGAGCATGAAGAATATGATTACAAAAGGCAGTCTTTTTGGCATGGATTTTTTATTTGAAGACGTAGCTTATAAATTGAACCCTTTTGATTTTGACACCTTCCATAAATCGAACCAAGAGTTGGTCATAGGTGCAATGAGCTGTCACAGTGGTTTGACGGACTATTTTTACAAAAGTGAGTTGGACGATCCGGCTCTATTAATGGCACTTAGAGCCTCATCAAGCTTACCTTTTTTATCACAAAAAGTATGCATAAAAGGGATTCAGTATCTAGACGGCGGCGTATCTGACTCGATTCCGGTGCGTCAAGCACTTGAAGATGGTTGTGAAAAAGTCATTGTAATTTTGACCAGGCATCAAGGTTACGAGAGAAAGCCTTTCACCTATGAAAAAATCGGTAATATGATGTATAGAGCCCATCCGGCAGTGGTACAAGTCATGAAACGACGCCATATATATTATAAGGAAACAACAGAGTATCTTGAGAAGTTAGAAAAAGAAGGGGTGGCATTGGTGATACGGCCACCTAAACCAATCTTGCTTGAGAGAGCTGAAAAAGATAGGGAAAAAATCAGAGCAACCTACTTGATGGGTTATCATTATGGTAAAGAAGTCATGGATCAGATAAAAAGCTTCACAGGTGATTTGGTACAAACATAAACGTCATATAGAATATAAAAAGGTCTCTAAGCTTTTCCACTTAGAGACCTACATAACGCATTCAAAATAGGGATTACCCCATCATTTGAAAAAGAGTTTATAGATTATAATCTGAACTTTTTAATGTCTTCTTTCATACGCTCAATATCCATTAAGAAATCTTCAATGTCATGTTCGTGTTCAAGTTCGTCATTAAGAATAGATACTGCCATTTGGTAAGTTGAATGGTCTTTTCCGTTTGTAAAATCACAAATTTCCTCATATCTTTGAATGGCACAACGTTCACCGGTGAGATTTTGGTTGAGAATGGTCTCAATATAAGGATCAGTTGGTGCTTCATAAGCACATTTTGCAAAAGAAGTCCAATCAGCAGGGTTTAGGATAGGTGTTCCACCAAGCTGTAAAATACGGTTAACAACAAGTTCTGCATGCCCAAGTTCCTCTGTAGCATGTAACAGTAACTCAGGTTCTACCTCACTTCTCATAGGACCTTCCATCATACGTGCACCGATCCAATATTGATAATAAGCCAACCACTCTTCTGCCAGTGCTTCGTTCAACATTTGAATTAATTTTTCTACATCAAGATTAGTGATCTCAATAGCTTTTTTTCCCATAATTTCCTCCTTTATAATCATAATCAACTAGATTCTGAGTACATACCAATAGCTGGTATTATGTTTTTTCTGCATTGAATCTAGATAGTTCCTTCTATATTGTAACATTTCTGTGAGAAACTGTCTAGAAATATGCAGGTACATATAACGTAGCAT
>NZ_JARGDP010000089.1 GCF_029210395.1 Petrocella sp. FN5
CGTATCAAGGAAGGTCGTTTGTAATGTAGTCATGGAAGGGTTTTTAGCCGGGGAATTTAGATATACTAAAGTCTAGTAGCCACAATCCTAAATGGACTGGCTTTTTAAGCATATGAATTTAATGGAAAAGGTACAATGAATTTTAAAACTATGGTAAGATGGTTTTCATAGAACTCATAATATCTCATTAGGATTTCTCTATCCTTACTTTTCCGACAGTAAACTAACGCGACCATCGAATGGTCTAATAATGCTAAGAAGTCATTTTTATGGTATTATTATTCTAAGATGCACTACAGAAAAAAATATGGAGTGAAATTATGCAAATCTTACAAAAAGACTGGCTTGAAGTCCTAGGAAATGAATTTGATAAAGATTACTATAAGCATTTAGAAACCTTTGTGAACAAAGAATACAACACGAAAACGGTTTATCCACCAAGAGAAGACATTTATAACGCGCTAAACTATACTTCCCTAAAACATGTCAAGGTTTTATTAGTGGGTCAAGACCCTTATTTTAATGAAAACCAGGCACACGGCTTAAGTTTTTCAGTTTTACCCCATCAGAAGATACCCAAGTCTCTTGTAAATATATACAAAGAGTTACAAGATGATATGGGAATGGACATCCCTAATAATGGTTATTTAAAAAAATGGGCAGATCAAGGCGTACTTTTAATCAATACAGTTCTTACAGTAAGAGCTAAAGAACCAAACTCACATAGTAGTAAAGGCTGGGAAATATTTACCGATGAAATCATTAAAACCGTTAACGAGCAAAATAGACCTATTGTTATATTCTTGTGGGGAAAGCCAGCGCAAAAGAAACGAGAGTTTTTAACGAATCCAGAGCATTTAATATTAGAAGCACCCCACCCTAGCCCATTGTCTGCTTATCGTGGTTTTTTTGGATGCAAGTGCTTTAGTAAATGTAATGAATTTTTGGCAACACATGGCATAGAGCCAATTGATTGGCAGATAGAAAATATATAGCTTATCGGTTATATAGATGTTAATCGTGGAAGGGTTTGACGAGAGGGTGACGATTATATGAATAATTATTTTGTTAGTTTTGAGAATAATGATAGTGCCTTTTTTTATAATGGAAATTTCATTACAGATCGTAATACTGCAATGAATATTATTGAAAAAATAAATAATTTTTATAACAAGATAACAGATGATGAAATAAATGCATTTAATGAGAATGCGAAAAGTGAATGGTTAAAGTCGATGGAAACAAAGCCAGTCTCTATTCAGCAAAAAAGACTTAAAAATGAAGAGTATATAAAAAAATATGATTCTGCATACTGTTCATTATCGCTTCAAGAGATTGAAAATTTATACGAAAATGAAAAAATGTTTGAAGCAGAACTCATTGACATGAGGGAAATCAGATATCCATTAATTGTTACATTTTACAAATCTGAAAAACCTGTTTATATAGGTGTTAATTCGTTAAAATTAGATAAGTATGTCTCAGATAAAAGAGATCAATTTGAATTCTAGATGAATACCATATGTACTGTAAGAGCCGGTGCACCTTCATCTCATAAGCATCTGGGATGGGAAAGGTTTACTGATCGGGTCATAGAAGTATTGAATGAACGTGAAGAAGGAATGGTTTTTGTTTTGTGGGGAAACCATGCCATAAAAAAAGAGGCTCTAATTACGAATCCAATACATCGAATTCTAAAGAGCCCCCATCCATCCCCTTTTTCTGCAAGGAAGGGATTTTTTGGTAGTCGACCTTTTAGCAATATTAATAACCATCTCATAAAGATGGGGTATGAGGCTGTGGATTGGTCAGTACATTCCTATTCACAACAGATGAGATTGAACAAGTTATTATAAAGTACCCAAGTACCATATGAATAGTCCTAACATAAAGCTTAGGGATATAAACATGGTAATCACTAAAGATATGCGAACGCGATCCACTTTTCTCTTTAGACGTTGAGCGTTGGCCAATAAGGATATCAAGATAAAAAGAAATGTACAGATAGATAATATAAATGTACCCATTAGAATATCTTGATTCCAAGTACTAGCTGAAACCTTATTATAATGTATGTCTAAAATTGAGTAAATCTGAGGTCTTGCCTGATCAAACATCACGACAATAGCACCGACCATAATCCAGCCTAAAATAGATGCGATTTTTATCCATTTCATCCAAAAATCAGGTCCTTCCCTGTTATCAATGATGTGTTTATCATGTGGCCAATAATTCATAAGATCATCTCCTATAATAAAGCGCACTATTCTTATTCTATCTATATTATCGACCTAAGTAGAATAAAATATTAGCTTTTTCATATGAATAGACCTATAAAATTATAATTAATGACAACCGAGTATTGACGTATACGCATCTTTATGATAATCTTTATCCGTAACTCAATTAAATAGAACGCTAGGGGAGCCGGATATGCTGGCTGAGAGGAAGACCATTGTCTTTGACCCTTGACCTGATTCGGATCATGCCGACGTAGGAAAGCTTAAGTCAAATATAAGGCTATTATACAGGTGAAAATTGTATAATAGTTTTTTCTTTTTTCAAAGACTTCTGAATGTTTTCAAAACTGCATAAACCGAATCATCAAATCATTCACAAGATGGAGGTTATGATGAACAAAGCAAAAAACAACAGATCATTGAAGCTATCAATCTCAGGTATGTTAATAGCTCTAGGGGTTATACTGAGTACCTTTTATATTCCCTTTGGTGTTGCTAAGTGTTTTCCGATTCAACATTTTATTAATGTCATCGGCGCTGTGCTACTTGGACCGGCTTACGCGGTGATTAATGCATTTTTGATTTCATTAATACGCAATATGTTGGGTATGGGTTCTTTGTTGGCTTTTCCGGGAAGTATGATAGGCGCCGCGTTGGCAGGCTTTCTATATCAACGGTTTTCTAACCAAGGTTTTTCTAATCATCGGATGGCTTGTTTAGGTGAAGTCATGGGAACCGGTATCGGAGGGAGTATGATTGCAGCACCAGTGGCAAGTTATCTGATGGGCAATCATGTTGGTCTTTTTTTCTTTATTATACCTTTTGGAATCAGTTCTTTGGTAGGTAGTGTTTTTTCGCTGATTATTCTTGAAGCCACAGATATATTGAAACCAATGAGAAAATGGAAAGAAAAAATATGAAAAATGTACTCACGATTGCCGGATCAGACTCATCTGGTGGCGCAGGTATACAAGGAGATATAAAAACCATAGCATCCTATGGCCATCATGCCTTAACCGCTATAACCGCCATAACCGCTCAAAACACCCAAAAAATTCATCATGTTCAACCTATTGATGTTAGAGAACAACTCTCTGTCATGGATGAAGATTTTGTGATTTCAGCCATCAAAATAGGTATGCTTTATACGGTGGAGAACATTCTTGCTGTAATAAGATGGCTTGAGGATCAAAAGTGTTCCATTGTCCTAGACCCTTTGATGTATGCATCAACGGGAAAACAGCTCATTAGGGAAGAGGCTTTAATAGCCCTCGATAAGTTAATGAGTAAAGTGTCATTAATAACACCCAATCTTTTTGAAGCCCAGAAAATAACCGGTATCCAGATTAAAAAAGGGATAAATATGGAAATGAGTTGTAAAAAACTCTATCAAATGTATCATACACCGGTTTTATTAAAAGGCGGTCATTTTACTTGGGAAAATCAGGCCATTGATTTTTTCTATGATGGCAATAAGATGGTAACCTTTAGGGAAAAACGCTTGGTGAGTAATTGTACACATGGAACAGGGTGTTGTCTTTCTTCAGCCATAGCCTGTGAGTTAGCATCCGGTAAAGCACTTAATAAAGCTATAAGCGGCGCAAAAAAAACGGTCACAAAGGCCATAAGAGATGGCTATCTTGTGGGTCAAGGCGAGGGGGTTGTTCATGCACTTGGAAACTAAAAAACCGATCATCCATTTTTTGACCAATTATGTCACCATGGCGGACGTGGCCAACATGTGTATAGCATCCGGTGGGCGGCCAATCATGTCCGAAGCCTCAATGGAGTATGAAGAAATCATTCCCAAAGTAGATGGTGTTGTTATTAACATCGGAACGGCAGATCAAATGCGATTTAATAAAATGGATTATGCGCATCAAATAGCGAAGGAACATAATAAAATACTTCTTTTGGACCCAGTTGGATGTAGCGCAAGCCGGTTTCGTATGAACCAATCAATCAAAGCTTTGAAAAACGGTGGGGTATCTATTCTAAAGTGTAATACCCAAGAGGCAAAAGCCTTGCTGAATGAAAAAATCAGTACAACATTTTACGGTGTAGACAGTCAGATAGATGTAGGGGATAAGCACAATGAACTGGCACAAAACCTGTGGAAAAAGTATGAAGTCTTCAACCTTGAATTCATTGTGGTTATTACCGGTGCTACAGATTATGTAGCCTCATCAAAAGGCGTTTGGGCACTTACAGGTGGTAGTGTTTTACAACAACGTATGACAGGTACAGGTTGCATGTTAAACAGTTTGATCATAACACGTGTATGTGCGTCAAGTATGGATCGACATGAAGCCATATTAAAAGCTCTCGATTGCATGAAGCGGAGCAGTCAGATGGCTGCACAAGAGATCGCCCATCAGCAAAGACTAGGACTATACAAGCAACAACTTATGGATGAAGTGGCCAAACGAAATGCACCCATATACCTAATCACTCAAGAGACTGAAAATGAACGGGCATTTAGATCTACATGTTTATCAAAAACGCAATTAGCATTACAATCCGGTGTTGGGTATCTTCAGTACCGTGTGAAACATAAAACTTGGGAAGAAAAACTAAAAGAGAGTCGACAGTTACAAGCCATGGCCAGGAGATATGGTACGACCTTTATAATTAACGACGATGTAGAGTTAGCAAAAGAAATTAGAGCAGATGGTGTTCACCTTGGCATACACGACACCTCCATTCGAGAAGCAAGGCGAAAACTGGGCCCAAATGTCGTTATTGGAGCTACGGCCAAAACCTTAGAACAGGCCCGTTATGCAGCGGATTATGGCGCAGACTATCTTGGTGTTGGGGCACTTTTTTCTTCGCCAACGAAGCAAGACGCTATACCAATGAATCTGCCAACACTACAGTCCATTTATAATCATGTACCTTTGCCTCTATATGGCATTGGTGGTATCACAGCCAATCTTTTATCACAAGAACATACCAGGTACCTAGATGGTGTTGCTATGGTGTCAACCATCTATCAAGAAAAAAAAGAAAACATTGCAAAAAGAATCCATCAAATAAAGAAGAAATTTTAGGAGAAAACGATGCAAACTTATACAACACAAATGAACGCAGCAAAGCAAGGCATTATCACGGATATTATGAGAATAGTAGCTAAAAAAGAAAATATGGATGTCGAAGGTTTAAGAGAAAAAGTCGCAAAAGGAACCCTTGTCATTCCGGCCAACCGTAAGCATTTGTCCATTGATCCTGAAGGTGTTGGTGAAGGGTTAAGGACCAAAATGAATGTGAATCTGGGTATATCAAAGGACTGTAATGATCCGGAAATGGAACTTGAGAAAGTCCGAGTTGCACTGGATATGGGTGTTGAATCCATTATGGACTTAAGTAACTATGGAAAAACCGAGCAGTTTAGAAAAGAACTGATCGAAATGTCCGGTGCCATGATTGGCACGGTGCCGGTATATGATGTTTTTGGTTTTTTTGAAAAAGAGCTTAAAGATGTCCAGCCTGAAGATTTTTTGGCCATGGTACGTAAGCACGGAGAAGATGGTGTGGATTTTGTGACCATTCATGCCGGTATGAACCGTAGGACGTCAGAGACCTTTCTTGAAAACCCACGTCTGATGAACTTGGTTTCACGAGGTGGCTCTTTGATGTTTGCATGGATGCGCCTAACCGGATATGATAATCCCTATTATGAGTATTTTGATGATCTATTGGATATATGTGCAGAATTTGATATAACACTAAGTCTAGGTGATGCTTGTCGACCGGGAGGGTTGGCAGATTCTACAGATGCCAGCCAGATTCAAGAACTAATTACACTTGGAGAACTCACAAAACGTGCGTGGGATAAAGATGTACAGGTCATTATTGAAGGACCGGGTCATATGTCGATGGATGAGATCAAAGCCAATGTTATGCTTGAGAAAAAACTCTGTCATGGCGCACCATTTTATGTGTTAGGTCCTCTGGTGACGGATGTAGCGCCTGGATATGACCATATCACCGGTGCTATAGGTGGTGCGATTGCAGCAGCGGCCGGTGCGGACTTCTTATGCTATGTAACCCCGGCTGAACACTTACGCCTGCCAACAGTTGAAGATATGAAGGAAGGCATCATCGCAACAAAAATTGCAGCTCATGCGGCAGATATCTCTAAGAAAATACCACACGCAAGAGATTGGGACAACCAGATGAGTAAAGCTAGGGTTAATCTGGATTGGAAGTCTATGTTTGATTTGGCCATAGATTCTTCAAAAGCACGGGCTTACCGTGAGCATACAGAACTAGAAGATGAAACAACTTGTTCCATGTGTGGGAAAATGTGTGCCATCTTAAATGTAAAAGAAGCATTGAATGGTTAAAGGGTCAAAATAGTTTTGACGCCTTAACCATTGAATTAAGATAACATTGGAATCAAGCTTTACGATTTTTCTATGTGTATTTCATATACTTTGACCTTGCTTTATTGGAAACACTTTAACAAGTTAAGGCGACAAAAATCTGTTGAATTATTTTGAAGAACTGTTATAATATGGAGTAACGCAATTTCTGCAGTTATTTGTGGAAATAGAAATGGGAAAGGGGCTTATCCATGCTCAATATAAGAATCGAAAAGGCGACAACTTTTAAGGAAAAACCAGACCCCAATCAATTGGGTTTTGGCAATATATTTACAGATCATATGTTTATCATGGATTATGAAGAAGGTAAGGGATGGATCGATCCCAGGATTGTCCCCTATCAAGACGTGGTGCTGGCACCTTCAGCTATGGTATTCCATTACGGTCAGGAGATGTTTGAAGGTTTGAAAGCCTATAGGACAAAAAGTAATGAGATCTTACTTTTTAGACCGGAGATGAATATAAAAAGAACCAATACCACCAATCAACGAATCTGCATACCACAAGTGAATGAAGCGGATGTGTTACAAGCCATAAAAGCGATTGTAGAAATGGATAAAGACTGGGTACCAAGCCTACCGGGAACATCTTTATATATACGTCCATTTATTATTGCGACGGATCCTTTTTTAGGTGTTCGTCCAGCCAATAGATATAAACTGATGATTATTTTATCCCCTGTTGGCGCTTATTACAAAGAAGGTATGAACCCAGTAAAAATATGGGTAGAGACTGAGTATGTAAGAGCAGTTAAAGGTGGCGTAGGTTTTGCAAAAACCGGAGCCAATTATGCGGCCAGCTTAAAAGCACAGATGAAAGCCAAAGAAAAAGGCTATGCTCAAGTACTATGGTTAGATGGCGTAGAGAGAAAATACATTGAAGAAGTAGGCACCATGAATGTTTTCTTCAAAATAGACGGTGAGATAATTACCCCTTCCCTAGAAGGCAGTATATTACCGGGTGTGACGAGAGATTCTGTCATCCAATTGTTAAAAGATTGGAAGATGAAGGTATCTGAGAGAAAAATCTCTATTGATGATTTGTATCTGGCACACGATGACGGCCGTCTTGAAGAGGTCTTCGGTACAGGTACAGCAGCGGTTATTTCACCGGTTGGTCTACTTGACTGGGATGGACGTCAATTGACGGTTAATAACGGAGAAATAGGACCGGTTGCACGTAGATTGTATGATACCATTACCGGCGTTCAATGCGGTGCTATTGAAGATTTATACAATTGGACGGTTAAAGTCAACCAATAGGATAAAGACTATATAAAGCCGCCTTTATAGGCGGTTTTTTAAACCGCTTTATCAGGCGGTTTTATTGTACGATGAAAACAGGTGATAAATATGTGTCCCAAAACCATCTTTCATATCGACATGAATGCCTTTTTTGCTTCTTGTGAACAGGCAAGAAATCCTGAGCTTAAGCAGGTACCCCTTATTGTAGGCGGTGATCCAGAAACAAGACGCGGGATCGTACTTGCAGCTTCCTATGATGCAAAAGCCTATGGTGTCAAAACAACGATGTTGATTCATGAAGCTATGCGACTTTGCCCAAAAGGGAAGGTTATTGCTGCCTCCCATGATCTATATGTGGAGATGTCCCAAAAAGTCATGTCGATTTTTGATGATTATACGCCTATTAAGCAGCAAGTTTCTATTGACGAAGCTTTTCTGGACATGACTGGAACAGAGCATCTCTTTGGAGAGCCCAAAGTGGCAGCAAAGAGAATTCAAGACGACATTCTAAAGCAACTGGACTTACCCTGTTCCGTTGGAATTGCCAACAATAAGCTTCTAGCAAAGATGGCATCGGAGTATAAAAAACCTATGGGCATCACCACACTTTTTGAAGAGGGTTTTCGAGAAAGAATATGGCCACTTGAAGTTGGGGAGCTATATGGAATTGGGAAAAAAACAGTGCCCAAATTAATGGCAATGGGCATTAAGACAATAGGAGATTTGGCTAATGCTAAAGTAAATATACTGGTGGATGCTTTTGGGTATAAGACAGGTATGTATATGCATGAAAGCGCCAATGGTATAGGTACAGATGTGGTGGATGGATCTATGGAACAACCCAAAAGCATCGGAAATGAGATGACCTATTCTAAAGATATTCTGGAGATGGCTTTGATTCGGGAAGAAGTCTTATTGCTGGCAGATCGTGTGGGTTATCGACTTAGAAGAAAAATGCTGAGTGGCAAGACGGTTTCGGTAAAACTAAAATACAGTGATTTTTCAGTGATGACAAGGTCAAAAACTATAGAAGCACCAACCCACCATACTGAAATCATCTATGAAACGGCAATGGCGCTCATCCGGCAGGCATGGACTAAAAAACCCTTGCGTCTACTTGGCGTAACTGTAAGTGGTTTTGAAGCGTCGGACTACCGTCAAGTATCGCTCTTTGATATGGAGATGACAACTGAAAAAGCAGAGGTCGATCATATGTTAGACGAAATACGCAATAAGTATGGCTATAGTAGCATTAAACGAGCTACATTACTAGACAGAAAACCACCAAAATAATACTGAGATTACATGTAGG
>NZ_JARGDP010000009.1 GCF_029210395.1 Petrocella sp. FN5
CCCTAATCGATAAAAGCTTGCCAACAAACATAGAATTCGATATGATAGTAAATAGGATAAAAATCAGAATGGACAAGAAAAGGTGGATAATCAAATGGAGCAGACCATGGAAAATCTAATAATACCCAATGGCTATAAAACAGATTTGGATATTAAGGAAACAGAAAAAGCGATTAAACTAATTAAAGACTTTTTTGAAAGAGATTTAGCAAGAAAATTAAAACTGTCAAGGGTATCCGCACCCTTATTTGTTAGACCCGAAACAGGTATGAATGATAATCTAAATGGGGTGGAACGACCGGTTGCCTTTGAAGTAAAGGCGATAGGAGATAAAGAAGTGGAGATAGTCCATTCTCTTGCAAAGTGGAAGAGAATGGCGTTGAAGCGTTATAGATTTGAAGCGGGTGAAGGTTTATACACAGATATGAATGCGATACGCAGAGATGAGGAAACAGACAATTTGCATTCAATCTATGTGGATCAATGGGATTGGGAAAAAATCATCCATAAAGAAGATCGAAATGAATCTACCTTAAGAGATACCGTCAACAACATTTACAAAATATTCAAAGATACAGAAGCACTCATTGCTAGGCACTATCCGAGCATTGAAGAATTTTTGCCGGATGAAATAACGTTTATGACCACCCAAGAACTGGAAGACCTATTCCCTGACTTAACACCTAAGGAAAGAGAAGACAGGATTACCAAGGAAAAAAAGGCTGTATTTTTAATGCAAATTGGTCATACACTTAGTTCAGGAGAACGCCATGATGGTCGAGCTCCAGACTATGATGATTGGACGTTAAACGGAGATATTCTTTTTTGGTATCCCTTATTAGAACGTGCTTTTGAATTGTCTTCAATGGGTATTAGGGTGGATGAAGAAGCCCTTAATCGTCAACTCGAACTATCCGGTTGTGAAGACCGAAGAAAATACCCCTTCCATCAAGCACTGTTAAATAGCGAACTGCCATATACAATGGGTGGTGGTATAGGTCAATCAAGGCTTTGTATGTTTTTTTTACGAAAGGCCCATATTGGAGAGGTTCAATCCTCTATATGGCCGGACGCAATGCTTGAATTATGTGGGAGTAACAACATTATGTTACTATAAGAGCATCATATATTGGAGGTCAGTCATGGCATATCAACGCATTTATTTTAAGGACAAGATGCAAGAAGGGTTTTATGATCTTACAGAAGATGCAGGTCAGAATTTTCATGAAATGTTTGAGCCGGAGTTGACACCCAAAGAGATGTTAGCCCTTGGTGTCTTTGGTGGTAAATATATGACGGACTGTAAGGATGAATTTCCAAAATCATGGTTTGAAGGTGCAAAACTATCACCACAGAAGAAAGACATCCGTCTGAATTATTTCAAAGTAGATGCATCCTTACCCTTACAGGCATGGCAAGATAAAGGTTGGATTCATCCGGGAGACCCTAGGGGTTGGTTTCAATGGTATTGTAGATATTATCTTGGTAGACGCTTACCTGAAGAAGATCTAAGACAGATTAAGCGATGGAAAGCCATGAGACGCCATATCGGTGCCATTAGAAAAAATTGTCAGCCTCTAGACCTTAACTGTAGAAAAAAGCAAAGACAGGCCTTGTTGCACTGGGCATATGACAGCCGGAAGATATGACCCTATGTCATGACATAGTGAGGCGTTGTTGCATTGACACTTGTATTTTATAGGCTTAGACTGAAGTAAAGATACTGTAATCAATAAAGGAGGACAACCATGAATCTAGCCAAATACATTGACCACACGATATTAAAGCCGGACGCAAGACGGGATGAAGTCGAAAGAATATGTGAAGAAGCCAAAGAATACGGCTTTGCTTCTGTCTGTGTGAATTTAGTACATACTAAGTTTGTGAGTGAAGCATTAAAAGATAGTGAAGTTAAAACTTGTACAGTAGTAGGATTTCCCCTCGGTGCGGTATTACCTGAGGTAAAAGCATATGAAACAGAGAAAGCCCTTGAAAAAGGATCGGATGAGATTGACATGGTGATTAATATTGGTGCTTTGAAAGATCAAGATTATGAGCTGGTTGAAAGAGACATAAAAGCAGTGGTAACAGCTGCAAAAGGTGCACTTGTAAAGGTGATTTTTGAAACCTGTCTATTAACCTCAGATGAGATTGTAAAAGCTTGTGAACTATCTATGGCAGCAGGTGCAGATTTTGTTAAAACAAGTACCGGTTTTAGTTCGGGTGGTGCAAAGGTTGAAGATGTAGCATTGATGAAAAAGACCATCGGCAACGATGGAAAAGTGAAAGCATCTGGTGGTATTCGTGATTATGAGCAAGCGACTAAGATGATTGAAGCCGGTGCAGAACGCATAGGTGCATCTGCCGGCATCGCAATTGTCAAGCATGAAACAACCAAAGGAACAGGTTATTAAAGTATGTTAATAAAAACGGACATCTTTTATCAAAAGGGTGTCCGTTTTTTTATTTAAAAATAATCATGACCTTTTTTTACATCATTCCTAGATTGTATTATCATCTTGAAGAATGCGGCAGAGTGCATCCAATAGAAGATCATTATCTTCTTTACACAAGATACAAAACCTTAAAAATTTATTGGATAAGAATGGAAAACTTGAAGCATCGCGTATCATGAGATTCTTTTTGATGAGCTTTTCAAATACTTCAAAACTGTTATGTGCACTTAAAAGTTTTATTAATATGAAATTTGCGGTTGCAGGATAAACTTTAACCATGGGCCATTGACCTAAAACATTTAAAATTCGTTGGCGTTCAGTTGAGATCAAATGCCTGCTCTTATCGATATAAGCAAGGTCTTGAACCATAAGTTCTCCAGCATAGGCAGCCAAGGAGTTGATGGTCCAGGGATTTTTCAAATCATTAATTTTATGAATAAGGGCTTTGTTTCCACTGATACCGTATCCAAGTCTTAAGCCGGGAGCAGCATAGAATTTAGATACACCACGAATGATAAAAAGGTTCTGGTAAAAGGGTGTTAGTGATACAGCAGAGATTTCATTTACATCTTCAGCAAATTCTACATAGGTTTCATCAATAACAACATCTACATCTTGCTCTAGACAGAAATCCAATATTTCTCTCATTTCTTTTTTGAAAATGGACGTTGACGTAGGGTTGTTAGGGTTACAGATGACCAATAAGTCTGTTTGCTCAGATAGGTGTTGCTTTAGATTTTCAATGTTAATTCTAAAATCATCTTCCTCAAGAAGAGGAAAGTATCTGGATTTCCCATTGTTAATAAATATTTCTCGTTCATATTCAGAATAGGTAGGTCCAATGATTAAAGCATTCTGAGGGTGTAGTACTTTGATAAATAGAGATATTAATTCTGTGGAACCATTACCAACCAGAATATCTTCATAGGGAGCACCTATGTATTTCCCTAATGTTTTTCGAAGGTCTAAATAGTCTCGGTCAGGATAAGCTGCAATCAAATGAATTTGTCTTGCCAGTTCTTCTTGTATGGTGGCTGAGAGCCCTAAAGGGTTCACGTTACCACTGAAATTAATAATATCGGTTGGGATTAAATGGTAATGGGCGGCGATTTTTTCTAAATCACTACCATGAAAGTGCTGTTGGATGTTTGCCATGGAGATAACCTCCCTATAATTGTACATTAGATGCTTGGTTAGATTAATTATACACAGATATAAAAAGTTTGCAAGATATCTATTCGTTTCTATGCGTTGTTTGCTACCTTAAGGAATGATATAATAAGTATACCTTAAAACCACGCTCATGGATATATTGTAAGTGCAAGATCAAGGAGAATTTTATAATGGATTGTGATTTTGAAAAACGAATTGAGGCAGATTATGAGTTATTGTTACCAAGGCCGGTATACTCTGCCGAACATATAAATATAGCCATTGAAGAAGGTGAAGTATATGGTAGCAAAATCTTTATGGAAAACTTAGGTGAAGGTTATTTTTTTGCGTATGTAAAAGCATATGGAAAAGGTATACGTATAGAGCACCAACAGGTTGAAGGAAATAAAACAGATTTGGCTTATGAAGTAGATGCTAAGGCATATAAACTTGGCGAAGAAATTGATGGTTTTTTATTATTTACTTACCAGGGCGGGGAGAAGAAGATTACAATAAAGGGGAAAATCATTCAAACAACCACGCATTCGAATCAATGGATTGAACCCAATAATAAAAAATTAAAAGCTCAACTTCTACCTCAAAAAAAAACCTATCAGATTGTCATGAATAAAAAATCATATAGCACTCAGGAAAAGGCTAGAATTCTTATTTACAATCATGAAATATACCCCATAACTGTTAAAGTAATAAAGAAAGACAAAGACTTAATGGTTGAAGATGCCTTTATAGCAGTTGAAGAAATGAACCATCTAGATGTTCATTTGAAAACATCTTTTTTTTCCAAGCTAAGGTATGGTTATTACAAGAGGTATTTTCCGATTATTGAGAAACATGTAACATTGGAAATACATACAGAACTTGGATACGAACATATTGAATGTAAATTAACCTTTACCAAATTCAAGATTTTACAGGTTGACACGAAAATAACTTCCGAAACGGAGTTCAAACAATCTCTCATAGAGATTCATAAGCTATACAGATCTTATCTCTTGAATCATGAAAAGCATCTTATAAATAAAACGTTGGTTGTACTTAAGCAAGCCATAGCCTATCATATGACGGATATGAATCTTAAACTTTTTTATATTTTGTTATTAATTGATTTAGATGAGGTGGATGAAGTCAACAATCAGCTCATAGCACTTTCAAAATATAAGCATTATTATCAAGAGCTTGACTCGGAAAACTATAGTGAGTTGATGACTACACTCTATAGCTGGTTAAAGGGTGATGATGTAAGTGATATCGTAAAAAAATGGCCTATGACACCGATGAAGCAACTGTTTCGTATGCATCTTTTTAATCCGACGCGTCTTACTTTTCATGACTTTGAAAAGTTATACATAGAAGGCATTAGAAGCCCATTTCTTTATGCGGAAGCAACGGTTCTACTAAATGAAAAACCGATGGTTCCATTGGGATCATCAAAGTTCTATAGATCCTTGCTAAGATGGGCATTAACAAAAAATATGCTATCGGATAAATGGATTGACCTTATTGAGAACAGATATTATCAAGTCATTCAGACGGAAGTGTTAGACAGTAATCTATGTTATAGGTTATACACAATGCGATTTTCTACGAATCTAAAAAAATTGTTTTGTACAACGTTGATTCGTGAAAAAAGAATTGATTCAGAAGCGCATGCGATTTATGCTGCAGTATTAAAGGATAATATTTTTATAAAAGATTTAATGACATATTATATCAAATCTGCCTTTTATAATCGTTTAAACATTGAAGTTGAGAATCTGACTTTGATGACCGTATATCAGAATCTAACCCATGATGAAATGGCATATTGCTTAAAACAATATAGTCAGAAAGCACGTCCAAATGATAATTACTATGGTATGTATAGAAGGTTGTATTATGACTTTTTACCTACATGTATGCATGGGGATATGAACAAGGATGAGAGTGTGCTTATTCTAAAAGAAATAGAATATCTTTTAGAGAGACAACAATGGATTGAATTAAAAGCATTGATTTCCAATAATGGTCTAAAGCAATTGGTTATAATAGACGAAAAAATCATTAAAGATCTATTGGAACATGGTATTGATGGTCTGGATTTTATATGGCTAGAGCACCAATTAGAATTAAAGATAATAATCCGACTGATTTCAGATGAGCACTATAAAGTATATGTCAATTTATTATTAAACCAAGAGCGCTTTAAAGACCTTATGATGCTGGAACAGGAAGGTTTACTCAATCGTGATGACGGCCAAATTCTTATCGCTATCCTAAAGCGACTACGTGAAAAAAATTCAGAATATGCTCATGATTTAGCCTATAGAATGAACAAGGTGAAAATCAATCATCCTGTGGTTCTAAAAACCATTGCAGAAACATACGAAGACTGCTTAGGTCAAATGTTGGATTTTTTAGATCAAATGCAAGCAATAGGCGTTTCATCAAAAGCCTATATGGAGCGTGTCTTATATAAAGGCATGATAACGCGCTTGCATCATGAACGGGTGTATGAAGCTTATTTGAATTACAGAAAAATGTTTTATGATGAAATCGTATACGAAGCCTTAGATCGATATTATGCTGCACGTATCTTAATTGAAGAAACTTACGGCACTTACAGACTTATTAAAGTGTTTGAAGAAGATATTTACAATTGTAGACATTCCTTTCCGATTGGGTTGGCGCTACTTAAATTATACGATCACTATGGTAAAAAAAACGAGGTAATTTCTAATAATCTTATCAAAAACGCTGTAAAGAATGGTATAATATTTCCGTGGTTTGCCAATTTAGCCATTCCATATTTAGAAACAAGTCGATTTAGAAAAGGCACTTTTTTTTCTTATAATTGTAGATCAAAGATGGATGTGACCATGCATTATAGAGCAGACGGACAAGAGACATATCAGGTCCTTAAAATGAAGCATGTTGCTTTTGGTCTTTTTATCGGTTATATTATTACTTTTTACTTGGACCACGTAGACTATTATTTTGTTGAGTCTTCTAAGGACGGAAAAAAAGATATAACGGAAAGCCATCAGTTTGTTCAGTCTCAATTTCTTGAACCACAAAATGAATGGAATGGGTTCGATGTTATTAATACAATTAAGATGAGTCAAATTATGAAAGATGATGAAAGTTTGGATAAAATCGTGAGGCATCATATAGGGATTAGAAAAACCATCCGAGATACGATGGAAATACTGTGAGGGATAAAAAATGGGGACATTAACATTAGAATTTGAAAAAGGACTATTTTTAGGTATCGATTTTGGTACAACCAACACTGTGGTTAGCGTCTATGATTATGATGAAGACAATGTTTATACAATACCTATCGATGGCCAACTTATATTTCCAACCGCTATACAATTTGAAATGGATTTGGAAGTAGCCGGAAAACTCAACAGCATTTTTGGTATCCAAGCAAAAGAATCAGCCATTATCTATCCGGAAAGCACGGTTTTATCAGTGAAAAGGCTATTAGAAAAAGATCAACCTATAAAGGTGATAGTAGAAGAGACCACTTATGATTTCAAGCCGGAAGATATTGTAGCTCAGATACTAAGCTATATCAAGATCAAGGCAAATGATTATATCCATGAAGAGAAACATGTTAGTGGCGAATTTAGCGGTTGTGTTATTACGGTACCGGCCAACTCGACGGACAAGCAGAAAAATAAGATGCGTTATGCAGCTATGGTTGCGGGCTTTATGGAAGAAAACATATTTTTAAGGCTTGAACCGGCTGCAGCTGCCATAAGTTATGCACAAATAGCTACGAAAAATAGTCATGTTTTAGTTTATGATTTTGGAGGCGGAACATTTGATGCATGTCTTTTGAATTTAAGATCCATACAAGATGAAGAGCCGGAGATATCTATTACAAGCACACACGGAGACAATCATTTAGGTGGAGATGATTTAGATCGTTTAATGATGGATATGGTTTATGATGCTTTTTTAGAGACAACAGGGCATAAAATTAACTTATTTGATTTATCAAAAGAGGATGGTGTATCAAACCAACAGAAGAAAATGGCTTTAGTCCGTATAAAACAAGTAGCCAATCATGCAAAAGAACAGCTATCTAAGACAACTTCCACCAAAATAGTCCTAGCACCCTTGCTACAGGAACCGGAGTTGATTAACATCAGCCTTGAAATAAGCCGTGAGACTTATTACAATCATAGAAGAAAGCATCAGTTGGATGAAAGCCCAGAGGACTTCAAACAAATGGAAGGGTTTTCTCTTAAAGACTTAGTTGCAAGAACGATGAACTGTGTAGATGGATGCCTAGAAGCAGCAGGGCTTACACCTCAGGACGTGGATGAAGTGTTCCTTGTTGGGGGAAGTTCAGCCATTGTTGAGGTAGTAGAACAGATTACAAACAAGTTCGAGAAGGTACCATATAAAGCAATGATTAGTCCTGCTCTTAGTATTTCTCAAGGAGCGGCTTATTATTGCAATATGATTATGTTACCGTCTATTAAAGGCCCCAAAGTACTAGAAAAGACAGTTCATCCATTGGGATTAGAAATAGCCGGACGTCGTTTTATGGAGATTATTGCGGCAAACATGCCTATTCCTGAAGAAGGTCTTGAGATTGAAGGGGAAGAGTTACTTTACACCAACTATGATGATATTACCAGTATGGCCATTGTTGTCTATGAAGATACATTAGTCGATGGTGGGAAACGACTGAAATTTGTAACAGAAAAAGGTATGAAAAGGTTGGGAGCCACGACACTAAAGGGCATTCCCAAAGCGCCAAGAGGTGAAGAAAAGGTGAAGGTTGTTTTTAGAGTTAATCGAAATCATCTAATGACAGTTATAGCTACAAGTACAAGTACAACAGGTGTAGAAACTATTTTGGCTGTCGACCAATTATATTAATCATCGGAGGCAAACATGAATCGTATTGTAAAAGAAAATGAGATAGAAAAGATTGTACTTGAATATAGGGTCAAAATGCATGCAATTGAAGATTCAACTTGTAATCTTATTAAATGCCAGATTGAGAATATCTCATCAAGGATGCTCTTGGTAATAAATCAGAATCTAAAAAACAAAGATGAATCAAAAAGTTTTGAAAGTTTATATTATTTGATGAAAGACACCAAAAGCATATATGAAAAATGTATTCGTTTTATAGGCGATCATGAAATTCGATTAGAAAACAAGCAATTGGTGGACATCGTCACCGGGATTAAAGAAATGGCAGAAAATGCTGTATTTAATTTAGAAAATGGCAAGGACAATCCGATTGCCTATGAACGTATGGTAATCATAAGTGGTGGTATTCTTAAGATCAAAGAAGCCTACCGTAAGAAAATGGACATGCTTCATGAGACATGTGCAATTGATAGCCACATAACCAAAGTAGAACTGTTAGATTATATCCGAATTTATGTATTATCGTTTTTTGAAGCTATGGATGAACCGGTAAAAAAAATCATAAAAAATATTCTTGGTGATTTATGGGATAGTATAGAGAAAAATAAGTATATAGGGCTTTTAGTAGAGCAGAAAAAGGTTATGGAAGCCCTTATGATGGTTAAGGTGGATGACTTTAAAGGCGCGTTGAAGCGTCAAGAAGTGGATTTTCTTGAGGCACTAACGAGTATCATACAGGATGGTTATGAGCAGATTTTGATGAAAGAAGATCAGTTAAGCAGAACCTGCCAAATTGAAGAACATGAAATCGATTTGTTATCAGATGAGGGCATTAAGCAAGCAATAGAAAAAAACATGTCCATCTATAAAGACAATTTGAATACAATGTTAAAATATGTGGATGAGAACCATCAAAATAGTCATGAAGCTTTTATTCATTTGATGTACGATGAACTATACAAAACACATAGAAGCCTGTTGATGAAAATAAAAAAAGAATCCACAAACTATCAAATTCTAAGTTGTCATATACTGGAAATATTTGATCAATTAGTGGTCGGCCTCCAGAATCTGAACTTGAAATATAAAACAACAGAAGGTCAAAAAATTGGAGATGCCATTTGTGATACAATATATATGAAATACGATACGTTAAAGGAAAAAGATACAGAATATCAGCTGGTCAAGAAAGATGTCAGTATCATAGAGGACAAAAAGCTCCACGATATGAGGATGTTGATTGGAGAAAAAGCTGAAGGATTATTAGAAGAGGCTATAGATGGTTTGACGGAAGGTTTGTTAGATATTCAGACCCATTATCTAAAGGAAATGGCTCTAATTGAAGAAAAGGTTCATAAACAAAATATAGTCTATCTCAAAAACGACATATTGTTTGAACTAAGAACATATGAAGAGTTGATGCGCCATTCACTAAAAAAACTTATGGATTTGGAAGGTGACCATGTAAAGGCATTATCTTTACTGTTAATAGAAACTCAACGTGCTCTTATGAATGCACTGGATAGGGTACATATAAGAGTTATTGAACCCCATGAGCATAATCAATTTGATGGGAAAATACATGAGGCTATTTTAGCAGAATCATTAGAAGGGTTTGAAAAAGGGAGCATTATCAAGTGCCAGAGTGTTGGGTATCAATCAAAATCCGACGTTCTTCTTAGAGCCATGGTCATTGCAGCCAAATAGCAAGGAGGCAATTAATGAAGCGCATTAGAATTCATGAAAACCATTATTATGTTGGTGTTGATTTTGGGCATCATACAGTAAGCATGAGTGCGTTAGAACATCGGACAAAAAAACCGGTTATGTTGGATAGGACAGGTGGATATGGACAAATCTATGTCCCGGCCAAGATGGTATATTTAGTCAAGGAGGCGACATGGCTCATTGGTGAAGAGGCCGTAATGATGCATACAAGTCAAGATACGATATTTTTAAAGGACCTATTATCAGCCTTTTATGAGAGAAAAATATTTCATATAGAAAGTGTTAATTACGAGTCTGAAACTTTAATTGCCATTTATATCAGTGAACTGCTTAAGCATTTAGAAAACATTAATCCTAATAGTATGATTAAAGGCTTGACCATAACCTTACCGGATAGAGTTGATTATAGGGCACATTTAATATTGAAAGAAGCTGTAACCCTATACTTAGAAAAATCAAATAAAGGATTGAGTAAGTTACAGATCCATGTAATCTCTAACTCCGAAGCGATGCTCGCTTTCTTAGAAGGTTATAGTCTAATTGAAAGAAAACAATGCTACTTTATGGATTTCGGTCATGAAGCCTTTAGAGTCTATGATGTCCACCTAGGGAAAAATACAACCATCCGTCTCATCATTGAGTCAAAAGCCTTATCTGGTTATGCTATATTAGAAGAAATAGAAAAATTAATAAGTACAGCTTATTTAAATTATAATAATAGACAAAATTTGGATGAAGAAGAGATTAGACAGATTCAAGATATGTGTAAAACATATTATTCATATATTCTAAAAGCTTATCAAGGCAAGAATGATGTAAAAATAACCTACAAATTTGCACACCCACCTTTTCAGGCCAAGATATATGTATCTGAACTAACGAAGGCTTTTGAACCCATTGAGTCAGTATTTGAAAAACAGTTAGACAAGCTTAATACATTAGAGGATGATTATGAGGTTGTGGTCATGGGAAACGGATTCAGAAACCTATGGCCAAAGTATCACCTTCAGGAAAAAAGAATAAGTATCTTGGTTGAAGATTTGGACGCGGCATCAAAAGGGGCTTCATTATGGTCCTTAAAGCCTTATAGAAATCAAAAAGTGAATTATATTGGACGTTTAAAGAAAGACTATGGTGTTATGGTTCAAGAGGGTGAAGCAGAGCGTTTCTTGATAATTGCACAATCAGGTAGCCACTATGCTTCAGATTTTACACCGGTGGGGCTTATTATGGTTAAGGATAAAGACTTAAATCTTAAGGTATGCACAAAGGATGCTAAGGACAAAATTGAGGAAGTTACTGCTATGGAGTTAAAGCCTCAAAATAGTGAAGCAATATTTAGAGTCACATTAAAAATAGAATTTGATCATGAGATGCACTTGGTGCCGACGGTCTTTTATGACGAATTATAGACGAGGTGTTATATGAACTGGGAACATTACAAAGAACAGATAAAAATCAAGGGTGAATTAGAAGAAGATTGGTATATAATTGGTATCGACCTTGGCACAACAAACTCTGTTGCCAGTTATTGGAACAGTAGAACAGGTAAACCTGAGCCAATTGATGTTAGTAATGGATTCGGCAAGATACCGATGCCTTCAGTGGTTCAATACCGACAGGAAGAAGACCATGAAGGAGAATGGGTTATTGGTGAAGAAGCCCTTCAAACCTTCAGAATTTATCCTGAAACAACCATTATGTCCATAAAAAGGAAGATGGGTTCGAAAGATAAAATAAAGCTTAACAACCGAGATTATTTACCGGAAGAAATAGCAGCCATGATTTTGAAAGCACTGATTGACCATGTCAGAGGACTGAACCCTAAAATGATTTTGGCAGGTGTTGTGGTATCTGTGCCTTATGATTTTGATGACGCAGCAAAAAAGGCAACCATACGAGCTTGTCAACTGGCAGGTTTAAGTGACGGTCTTATTGGTTTAATGGAAGAACCGAAAGCCGGTACATTAGCTTATAACTTTAGGCATGATTTAAGCAAAGACGAAAACGTGATGGTGTTTGATTTTGGTGGCGGCACTTTGGATATAACCGTCTTTAATGTGGCCGAAAAAGAAGACGAAGCCATCCATCTTAAGGTTATAAGTGAAGGCGGTGAAGCCTATCATGGTGGTGACCATATTGATGCGTTGCTTTATCAACAGATGGTCAAATGGATGGAAGAAAAAACAGGACAGACAAGAGAGATGATGACGGTTGAAAGTGTAGCAGAGCTGACACAAAGAGCGAGGGAGACGAAGGAACGTCTTTCAGGTGTTATAAACTATAGAGTACCATATACTTTTTGTGTACCCCCCTTTGTACAAAACTTATCTAGAGACGCATTTGAAGATATTATTCGCCCTTTTATACAAAAGACAAAAGCATTGGTGCTTCAGACGTTAAAGGAAGGGTATAATGGACCTATTAGCCCAGATGAAATAAATAGAGTTATACTAGAAGGTGGATCATCCCAAATGCCATGGGTAAAAAGAATGCTTGGTGAAATATTTGATGACTCAGATAAGATATATGTATCTGAACAACCGGCCCTAGATATATCTATGGGGGCAACTTATTATGCCGCTATGAAGCTTGGTCTTCTAAAACATAGAGATTTACATACTTCAGATCGACAAGTTCATTTTGAAATACCGGTACCCCATGACATTGGTTTTGAGATAGATTATGAAGATAAAAAAGATTTCTATTCAATGATAAAAAGAGGTACCCCCTATGCATTAGCAAAAAAAACCATGAGATTCACCTTATCAGGCAATAATGATGAAGATATGACCAGCATAGACCTGAAAATTCTAGAAAGAATTAAGAAAGAGGATCAGCTGGAAAGTTGCAAACTTATTGGAGATGTCAGAATACTAGGTCTACCCAAACGCCCTAAAGGTAAAACCCGACTAGAAGTGACATTATCTATTGATGAAATGAGTGGCACAGTGAATGGTCAGGTTAAAGATATGGGTTACAGTGGTGAATACGTGGCAAGTGAATTTAACCGTAAGTTTTCTCCAAGCCGCAATGAGATGCAGATCATACAAGCAAACTAAAAGGAGCAGTGATATGGGATTTTTAGGAATAGATCTTGGTACGACAAATTCAGTTGCCGTTATATATGATGACAAAAAAGATGCCTTAAATATCGTCAAAATCGATGGTATAGAAGAGGTACTGGCCTCTGCGGTGTGTATCTTGGATGATGAGATTATTGTTGGGAATGAGGCGAAAAATAGTGCCATTATATACCCGGAAGAGACAATTCTATCAATAAAACGACAGATGGGAGAATCTTACACCATAAAAATTGGGGAAAGGAACTATCAACCGGAAGACATAAGTGCCATACTTTTAAAGCACTTAAAAGAAGCGGCCCAGTTGCAAAGTGGTGAAACTTATGATGAGGTAGTTATCACCCATCCGGCTTATTTTACTGACAGACAAATATATGCTACTAAGAAAGCAGGAGAACTGGCTGGATTTAAACAGGTACACTTATTGTCAGAACCTCTGGCATCGGCTATTGAATATGGTTATAAACAAGGTTATGCTCAAACATTATTAGTTTATGACTTAGGTGGAGGGACCTTTGATGCATGTGTACTGAAAGTAGTTAAAGATTTGAATGGCCATGAAACCTTTCAAGAGTTGGCGGATGTAGGAGATATGCATTTAGGTGGTGATGATTTTGATCAGATTCTTGTAGATTATATGGTCGAACAGTTTAGAGTGATGACGGATATTCGGATTCAGGACATTGAAGCGCGTGAATCTGCAAGGGTACTTCATAAGCTTAGGCAAGAAGCAGAGTTACTGAAGAAAAAATTATCCAGTACCAATAAAGCCAGCGTAAAGATTTACCCACTTATGGTACATGAAGGCATGCCTATGAATCTGTCACTAGAGGTGACGAAAGATGAATTTGAAGCACTTATACGACCGATGATCGATAAGAGTAAGGATATTATTAGTGAAGCTTTGAAAAGGGCGCAGCAAACGCCGGATGATATTTCCAAAGTCATACTTGTGGGTGGTTCTACCCTTGTACCGATGGTGAAAAGGATGGTAGCAGGTTTTATTAAAGAGCCATATCGAGCTACAGATCCAGCGAAAAGTGTTGCCATGGGTGCGGCAATGTATAATTATCTGATTCATTTGCCAAACAGCCAAGTAAAAGTTGGGCAGATTACAAGACAAAACTTTGGGACAGAAGCCATCACCAACATAGCTACGAATGAAAAATCATTAATCCCAATTATTCCTATGGGCAGCACCATTCCTATTGAAGTGACTGAAGAAGGTTTTAGTGCCACCTCTGGTGCTAGTACCCTTAGAGTGGACATATTTCAGTGGGAAGAAGGTCATGAAGAAGAAAAAAAATATACTGGCTCTTTAATGTTAGAAGGAATTAGCGAAGAAGCGCGTATTTCAGTAAGGTATACCATTAATAGTGACAATATATTTGAGGTTACAGTAAGAGATAAGAGCACCGAAAAGGAAATATCAGGCGAGTTTGACCGAAAGAAAACGATGCCTATATTGCCGGACGTAGAAAAACATACAAGTGGAGAGGGTGAAGGTCTTAATATTGTTTTTCTTATGGATACCACAGGCAGTATGGATACCTATATTGAAGGAGTAAAAGAAAAAGCCATCGCTTTTTCTAATATCCTAGAAGCAAAAAAAATAGATTATAATTTAGGCCTTATTGGTTTTGGGGATTTATTAGAAAAAGAAAAGCCAAAAGTCTACAAGTGGACAAAAGACATACATAAATTTCAAAAAAAAATAACAAAAATACCAAGAACATGTGGTGGAGACATACCCGAGTCTTCGATGGATGCACTAGAAACAGGGATAGACTTATTGAATAAACTAAAAGAGGGTAAAAATTACAAGAACATATTCATCTTGATTACCGATGCGCCACCTCATGTACCGACAATGCGTGGTAAGACAGTGGAAGACGTTGTGAATGCACTAATATCCCAAAAAATAACCACATATGTCGTAGCAAAAAAAGACTATAAAAGTCTTGAGGCATACGAACCCCTTACACGCACAGGAGGTCGTTATTACTCAATGCAGGATGATTTTATGGATATATTGGATGCAATAGCGTACGCCATAGCGGATTTAGTTAAAACAACTTAATGCGATATGAGAAAAACTAAAGGTTTGATAAAAGATGTATAAAAGTATAAGCCCCATTGGAGTGGAGCATGGTTTCGTCATTCATATGATTTCAAAAAACGTCTATAGTTTTGAGGGGTTTTGTTATTGGATGTATCATCATGTAGAAGCATTTACGGACATCATAGAAGATAGAAAATTCATCAATTGGTTAAAAAAAGACCTCGGTTTGACAAGACTTGCCAATGAAATAAAGTATCTGTATGAGAATAATCATAATATCGAAGAAATCATGGTAGGTATACTTAAGCTGTGTTCATATACTAAGATGTTTGATGATTATGACTTTTTAATGCGATTGAGAGACCACTTAGAGAGACCAAAGCATCTGCAGTACAAGCAAAAAGCAGATAGGTTCTTTAAGATGGGGTATTATAAGGATGCTTTAAAATGGTATAAATCAGCTCAAAAAATACACTTTAATCCCTTAGTAGAAAACAATATGGCAGTTGTTTATATGATTTTTGAAGAGTTTGAAATGGCAAAAAAATCTCTTGAAAAATCCCTTCAATCGAATGGACATATTACCACATATCTAAATAAAGTCAAATACCATACAATGCTAGGTCAATATCCTGAAGGGCTTGAGGTATTAGATGAGATTGTAAATACCTTTGAAGATCCATTGATTTGGTACTATTATGGTCAAATCTATGAGCAACTCAAGCAATACATGGAAGCCCTATCTGCATATGAACGTGCATACGAGTTATCCCATTCTTCTGATATCCTTAAAGATATGGTTAGGATAGATTTAGAACTTGGCAATTTTGACCGGGTAAATTGGAGGATAAAAGAACAATGTAGTGAAACATTGCTTAAGTTATATATTAAGGCTCAACGAGAGAAAAGATTAGAAAATTGGTCTGAGTATATTATGTTAATGGACGAAGTTGTACGGTTGTCAGAATACAATAAAAATTATGTTCTAGAACTGGCTCATTATTATAAGGATTGTCAACAGATTATAAAAGCCATAGGACTTATTAATATGATAAACAAAAAGGAACGGTACCATGAAGAAGTACTATATACCCAAGCAAGTATAATTAAGCAAACAGGCAATTATGAAGGTTTTGATAACCAAATCGATGAGATTATTAATCAGTGGAAAAAAGAAGTGCGTAGCAACACAATCGACTAAAGGAGAAAACATGGAAAAATTAAAAGTTTTGTATACACCTTTTTTGAAGCTGTTTGACCAAATCAGATTGTATATAAACAAAAAAAACCATATTGAAGAAAGTGTTGTTGGCGGTATTGATATTGATCTTGAACAACTATATGAAGATCCGGAAATAGCAAAAAAACTACAACAACGTTATATTAAAACAATAGAAGACATTGAAATGCTTAAAGAAAAATATAAAGCAGTCATCAATGAAATCACAGCCATGCAACGGATTGAACTAATGTCGAATAGAGGAAAAGCAGAACTTGAAAAACTTTGCAAAGTGTATTCGGAGACATTAGTGAAAAAAGGTGAGTTCAAGGATAAAATAAAAGGACAAGGCTATCGAACAGTTGATTATCTAGAGCAATATGAAGATCAAATGGACAAAATAATCGAAATGATGAAAGGGCATGAAAAAAATCAGAGCATGGTAAAACAAGATTTGGCCTACTTGGAATCTGAAAAAAGTGAACTGATTTATCAAAGCAATCGGTTAAAAAGTGCCTACAAATTTGTAAAAAATGCATTTATTGTTGTTGCCATTCTAACAGCTATAGCAGCTTTCATTCTATCCATCATTTATTTTATTAATAGAAGGCCGATTCTTCTTGAGGCAATGATAAGTATGGTCGTCATTATTGCAGCTACGGTATGGGTTTATGTATTTAGACGCTATTTGGTCTATGAATTAAGTAAGAATCAAAAAATGATGAAACGAACCGTCGAACTGACAAATAAGACGAAAATCAAATTCATCAATAATCAGAGTGTCATTGATTATCAATGTAAAAAATATAAAATCGACAGCAGTGAAATGTTAGAACTACGCTGGGAAAACTATAAAAACCATATGCATGCTGAAAGACAGTATAAGAATATTAGCAACAGCATAGCCGCAATGATGACGGATATTGAAGACCTATTAGAAAAAAACAATATTATAGAAGTGGACTTTATTTTGGACCACATGGATTATTTTGCCTCTGAGAAGGGTAGGAAAATACTATTAGAAAAGCACGTAGCAAAAAAAGATGAACTATACCATAATCTACAAAAAGCAGAAAGAGAAAGTGGTATGATGAACCTTGTTCTGACCAATTATAAAAGTCATGTCAGTCATGAAAACAATAAAGATAAGAAAAATTGACTTGACAAACACCAGAACCTATTATACGATTATTTCAATCGAAAACAATACATGCAATGAAAAAGAGGAGTATGTTGGATAGAGATCCCTTAGAGAAGAGAGTCCTAGGCTGAAAGACTCTTGGATAATCCCAACAGAAGGTAGCTTTAGAGCAGTTGTACTGAAAAAAGTAGGTACAAACGTTTGGTCACGTTATCGACCCATAAGTGCCTAGTTAAGCTAGGAATTAAGGTGGTACCACGGTCTGATCGTCCTTTGTTAAGAGACGATAGGCTTTTTTTTTGCACTTAGGTGTAGCGGCTAAGAAGGAGTGGGTAATGGAGATTTTTGGAATTATGTTAGCATCAGTTGGACTTATTCTATTGGTAAGCTCAAGATCAATATATAGAAGTGGTGTCAAAACAATAAAAAATTATGAAGACCAACCAAAAGACAATAAATCATATCTAATGCTTATTGGAAGTGGCATGCTCGTACTAAAAATCGTCGGTGGCCTAATGTTGCTACTAGGTGCCTTAATTCTAATCGCATCATTTATTTAGGAAACGGATGTCAATATATAGGCATAGATTATTGGAGGAATAAAAATGGCAAGAGAACTAGAAAAAACCTATGACCCCAAAAAAGTAGAAGAAAGAATCTATCAGGACTGGATGGATAAAAAGTATTTTCATGCAGAAGTCAATCCTCAAAAAGAACCGTTTACAATTGTGATACCACCACCGAATATTACCGGACAGTTACATATGGGTCATGCCCTAGATAATACGATACAGGATATTATCATCCGTTGGAAACGAATGCAAGGGTACGAAGCACTATGGCAGCCAGGAACGGATCACGCGGCTATTGCTACGGAAGTGAAGATTGTAAAAGCATTGGCGGAGCAAGGTATCGACAAAGATACACTAGGGCGTGAAGGCTTTATGGAGCACGCATGGAAATGGAAAGAAGAGTATGGTGGTATCATAGTATCACAGTTAAAAAAACTTGGAACTTCATGTGACTGGGAAAGAGAAAGATTTACTTTGGATGAAGGGTGTTCGGATGCTGTACTCGATGTGTTTGTTAAATACTATGAAAAAGGTTATATTTACAAAGGCGCTAAAATAATTAATTGGTGCCCTGTTTGTCAAACCACCATATCTGAAGCTGAAGTTGAGCATGAAGAAATGCAAGGTCATTTTTGGCATATAAAATATCCGATTGTAGGTGAAGACGGTTTTGTAGAAATAGCAACCACTCGACCGGAAACTTTACTTGGAGATACAGCGGTTGCGGTTCATCCGGATGATGAACGGTATGAGCATCTCATTGGTAAAAATGTCATGTTACCAATCGTAAACCGAGAGATTCCAATTATTGCAGATACTTATGTGGACAAAGACTTTGGAACGGGTTGTGTCAAGATTACACCGGCACATGATCCTAATGACTTTGAAGTGGGTGAACGGCATAATTTAGAGAAGCTTAATGTCATGCATGATGACGGCACCATCAATGAACAGGGTGGAAAATATTCAGGTATGAATCGTTATGAGGCCAGAAAAGCTATCGTTAAGGACTTAAAAGAGAAGGGCTATTTAATCAAAGTAGAGGATCATACCCACAATGTTGGGCTTCATGACCGATGTAATACAGTTGTTGAACCACTCATTAAGTCACAATGGTTTCTTAAAATGGATGAGCTATCAAAACCGGCTATAGAAGCTTATAGATCTGGTGAGTTAAAGTTTGTACCCGAACGCTATGGAAAAGTTTATATGAATTGGCTTGAGAACATACACGATTGGTGTATATCTAGACAACTGTGGTGGGGACATCGTATACCTGCTTATTATTGTGATGACTGTGGTGCAACGACCATAAGTAAAAAGCATCCAACGGTTTGTAGTCATTGTCAATCCAATCATATTCGACAAGATGAAGATAGCTTGGATACTTGGTTTAGTTCTGCACTCTGGCCATTTTCTACCTTAGGTTGGCCGGAAAAAACACCGGAGCTGGAATATTTTTATCCAACCAGTGTGCTTGTAACCGGTTATGATATTATTTTCTTTTGGGTTATTAGAATGGTGTTTTCAGGTCTTGAATTTACAGGGAAATTACCCTTTGATACGGTGGTTATGCATGGGTTAGTTAGAGATTCAGAAGGCCGGAAGATGAGTAAAAGTCTTGGAAATGGAATTGACCCTCTTGAAGTTATTGAATCCTATGGTGCAGATGCTTTAAGATTAACATTAATTTCCGGAAACGCACCGGGTAATGATATGCGCTATTATCAAGAACGTGTTGAAGCCAATAGAAATTTTGGTAATAAGATATGGAATGCGTCTAGGTTCATTATGATGAATTTAGATGAAAAGAAAGTAGAAACACCTTCAGTAGAAGACTTAACACCGGCGGACCGATGGATTTTATCTAAAGTCAATACATTGATCAAAGATGTAACGGAGACATTAGATAAGTATGATTTGGGAATAGCGGTTTCAAAGCTTTATGACTTTGTATGGGAAGAGTTTTGTGATTGGTACATAGAAATGGTTAAGCCTAGATTGTATAATGATGAAGATATCACCAAAAACAGCGCATTATGGACATTAAAGACAGTATTAATTGACTGCTTGAAGCTATTGCATCCATTTATGCCTTTTATAACAGAAGAGATCTTTTTAACCCTTCAAGATAAAGAGCCATCGATTATGATATCCAGTTGGCCTGTATTTAAGAAAGAATGGCATTTTGAGAAAGAAGAAACAGATATCAGTATGATAAAAGAAGCGGTTAGAGGTATTCGTAACTTAAGGGCAAACATGAATGTACCACCATCAAAGAAAGCCAAAGTTTTTGTGGTCTCTGAAGATCCAGCGGTTGTACAGACTTTTGAGGATGGACGTGTCTTTTTTGCAACCCTAGGTTATGCCAGTGAAGTTTTAATACAACATCATAAAATGGATATTGATGAGGACGCTGTATCCGTGATTATTCCAAATGCTACAATCTATATGCCTTTTAGTGAACTTGTGGATATTGAGAAAGAGATTGAACGTCTCGAAAATGAAGTCACTAAGCTAGAAAAGGAATTATCAAGAGTGGCAGGTAAACTAAGTAATAAAGGGTTTGTAGCTAAGGCACCTGAAAAAGTCATAACAGAGGAGCGAGAAAAGCAGTCAAAGTATGAGCAGATGTTAGCACAGACCAAAGAACGCCTTAAAAGTTTAAAGCAATAACTTGACAGAGCTAAAAAAATGCGTTATGATTATAAAAATTATATTCTAAAAAGACCTTGAAGAGGAGCAGTAGATATTCGGAAGCATCAGAGAGTTGTTGGTAGGTGCGAAACAACAGTGTATGGATATTGAACTAGCCTTGGAGTCACATGTTGAAGTAACAGTAGGCATTGTCGGGTTCGACCGTTATATCGATAAGGATATGTTAGTATCTTAATGAGTGCATTCTTTAAGAATGAATCAGAGTGGTAACGCGGAAGTCACCTTTCGTCTCTATACAAAAGAGACGAGAGGTTTTTTTATTCTCCAGGAAAGTCTATGCATTAACGATTATGGAAGTCTTTCCTGCCGGAACAATTTGCTTTGCAAAGCGAGGCGTAGCCACCTTTCTTCTTAATTAAGCGTGTATTTTCTGAAAAAATCTAAGAAAAGCTTAAACGCAGAAACAAAACAGGAGGGATTACCTATGAAAAAAAGTTATATGAAGTATAAAAAATACCCGACAATGGATTTGCATGACCGCACGTGGCCATCAAAAACAATGGAACAAGCACCAGTTTGGTGTAGTGTCGACCTTAGAGATGGTAACCAAGCACTACCCATACCTATGGGTATTGAAGCGAAATTAGAATTCTTCAACTTAATAAAAGCAATGGGATACAAGGAAATTGAAATCGGATTCCCTTCTGCTTCTGATACGGAATATAACTTTCTTAGAACACTGATTGAAGAAGGTTATATAACAGATGATATTAAAGTGCAGGTGTTGGTTCAAGCACGAGAACACTTGATAGCAAAAACATTTGAAGCCCTAAAAGGTGCAAAAAAGGCAATTGTACATGTTTATAACTCTACATCTACCCAACAAAGAGATGTAGTTTTTGGCAAAAGCAAAGATGAAATCAAAGCAATGGCCATACAAGGTGCAAAATGGTTGCAAATTTATGCAGCAAAATATCCGGAAACAGAGTTTACTTTTGAGTACTCACCGGAGAGTTTTACCGGAACAGAAATGGAGTATGCTTTAGAAGTGTCGAACGCGGTTATAGACGTCTGGCAGCCCACACCAGAAAATAAAATGATTCTTAATTTACCGGCAACGGTAGAAATGAGTACACCTAATGTTTATGCCGATCAGGTTGAATGGTTTAGCAGACAGATCAATCGTCGTGACAGCGTATTAATAAGTTTACACACCCATAATGATAGAGGAACAGGTATAGCAGCAACTGAGCTTGGTTTACTGGCAGGTGCTGATCGGGTGGAAGGCACCTTGTTTGGTAATGGAGAAAGAACAGGTAATGTTGACATACTAACTTTAGCCTTGAATCTTTTCACTCAGGGTGTGGATCCCGGCGTTAAAATAGATGAGGTTAACAAAGTAGTTGAAGTCTATGAGCGATGTACAGGAATGCGCGTGCATCAACGTCATCCATACGCAGGTGAATTGGTTTATACAGCATTCTCTGGGTCTCACCAAGATGCAATAAGAAAAGGATTAAAAGCCAACGAAAAAGATAGTAGGTTCTGGAACGTGCCTTATCTTCCTATTGATCCTGCAGACATAGGCCGCCAATATGAGCCGATTATCCGTATCAACAGTCAGTCCGGTAAAGGTGGTGTAGCTTATATTCTTGAAGAAGCCTTTGGCTACAAATTACCCAAAGGTATGCACCCTGAGATCAGTCTTCCGGTACAGAAGATGACAGATCAGACAGGTAAGGAATTAACAGCTTTAGAAATTAAAGAAATACTTTTTGATGAATTTATTAATGTGGAAGGTCACTTCCAATTAGAATCATTTAAAAGTACTTATCAAGAAGAAAATGATCAAGTGGTTATAATTGAAGCTAAGTTGATTCAAAAGGGAGAAGAAAAAACCATAAAAGGTCAAGGGAATGGTCCAATATCAGCTTTTATTCATGGATTGCAAAAAGAAGGTCATATGAATTATGAACTAATATCCTATGATGAACATGCAATTGGTATAGGTGAAAATGCTGAAGCAATCGCTTATATTCAGTTAAAGAATCATAAAGGTGTTTCAGCGTTTGGTCTCGGCATAGATCGAAATACCAGTAAAGCATCTATTAAAGCGATTATCAGCAGTATTAATAGATTGAATCGATAGCCTTAAGAAACCGGCTATGTTATACTGTAGAGGAAGAGGTTTATAAGTGCATTGAGTGGCCAGTTAACAGAAAGGACGATTAAATGGCGGGTAAATGCTGTGACAAGTGGAAAAAAAATAATAAGTATTGTAAAAACTGTCCTCTACGTATGACGTTAAAAGAGGAAAACATTCCAAAAGTTAAGAAAGTAAAAAGGCAAGAGAAAATAGATTCGATAGAGGCAGAAAAAAATAGTAAAGATAAAAAAGTAGAAAAGAAAAAGATTAAGAAGAAAAGTAAAAAGAACAAAAAAAGTAAAAAAAAATGAGCAAGAAAAAAGGTTGATTATACCCATCAACCTTTTTTGCTGTTTAGAAAAATCTTATTGTTGATCCATTATGTCCTTATAACTGTAAAGCGGTGCATTTAATGTTAGAATTTCATCGTTACGAATAATACCAACTTCAAGCGTGTCACCAACTTGAGCTTTTTCAAGAATATCAAAAAGAACTTGTACATTCTGGACTTTTTTACCATTAAGACTATAGATGATATCACCAGACTGGATTCCAGCTTCCTGGGCACCACTGAAAGGGATGACATCGGTAATATAAACTCCAAAACGCATGCCTGTACTGTTGTAGATGTCGGTAGTAATATCCATAACTTGAACACCTAGAAAAGCTCGGTCATCAGCTAATTGATAAGCGATATCCCCACCGGAACGACTTTCTAGAACTATATCGATGGTCTCTTTTGCTTGATTAATGGGAATGGCAAAACCAATTCCCTCAACACCGGTATCTACGTACTTAGCACTGTTAATACCAATAACTTCACCCCTGCCATTTAGTAGGGCACCACCACTGTTACCTGGGTTAATGGCTGCATCCGTTTGGATAAGATTAACATAAGAGGTGTTTCTGTTAATATATATTTCTCGGTTGAGAGCACTGATGATACCTGCGGTTACTGTAGAAGCGTATTCGGGACCCAAAGGATTACCGATGGCCACAGCCAACTCACCAATCTGAATGGTTTCTGAATCTCCAAAAGGCGCCAGAACAATCTGATCCATCTTACCTTTTAATAGTTTTGTATCAATTGAAAGCACGGCTAAGTCATTGTTTGAGTCATAACCTAATACTCGAGCTACAACTGTTGTACCTTCATGAAAAATAACTTCAATTTCATTTGAACCTTCTATAACATGATAATTGGTGACAATGAATAATTCTTCACCTTCCATTTTGAAGGTAATACCTGAACCTGTGCCACCATAAAACCCATTAGAGTTTCCAAAAATACCGCCGGGGGTTTGTTCGGAATAGCTGGATATGGTAACGATAGCAGGACTAACAGCACTGGCAATAGCAGAAATATCTGATGTAGCCTTATTGTCAGAAACTGTTGGCTGTATTTGCACGGTTGAAGGCTGATCAACCACGTTTTGAGTGGTTGTGTTAAGAATACCATTTGCCAATCGATCACCATAGATAAGTGCGGATAAGTAGCCGGCACCAAAAGTTAAGCCACTAACAAAAGTGAGTATAAGTATATAAGCTGTAAGCCTTACATACCACTTTCTTGTATGCTTATGATAACGTAAATGATTTGCTATTGTTTGCTCATGTTCAAAATGAGTTTGGTTGGATGTATTGTTGTCCATAAAATCACTCCTTAAATATTTTACCATTTTTCATTCTAGCCATACTATGATTATATAGGGGCAATATGGATTTAATGTGTAAAATAGATGTCAAAACACGGTCATAAAAATGAATAAATTGTAAACAATCAAATAATCATATCAAGGTAGAGGTGACGAATATGATATAATCAGAAAAATGGTTAAGGTGTCAAACATAGTTAATGAAAGATCTAGATGAATAGGAGCATTTTATATGACATTTGAAGATATTGTAGATGAAATAGTGAAAACACCAAGATTCAGAAAACAACCCGAATTTATTGTTATTAAGACTTTAATACAAAAAATCGGGTATATGAATAACATACCTGTTGTACATGTAGCCGGTACCAATGGTAAAGGTTCGGTTGTGATGATGATGGCTTCTATCTTTGAATCGGCAGGTTACAAAGTAGGCACTTTCACATCCCCACATTTAGTGGACATACGAGAACGCATTTGCATTAATCATCAAATGATGTCAAAAGAAGCATTTATAGAGATTTATGGGGTCCTTAATAAATTTATGAAAGAAATGGCACTTGAAGGGTATGAAGAGGCTTCTTTTTTTGAAATCATATTGGCCATGGCTTTAATGTACTTCAAAAAGGAAAAACCGGACATTTTATTGCTCGAAGCAGGGATCGGTGGACGCTTAGATACAACCAATGCACTTGAGAATAAAATATTGACTATAATTACGAATATCAGCATGGATCATACTCAAATACTTGGTGAAACCTTAGAGAAGATTGCATTTGAAAAATCCGGCATTATGCGACTAAACACACCGATTGTATTCTATAATAGTACAAAAGAGGTCAATGATATAATAAAGAAAGTGGCAAAAGAAAAACAGGCCCCATATTTTGAAGTTCTTCCATTTGACGCTAAAATCATAAAGCGAAATCAAGAAAGCATTGATTTTTCCTTGAGGAACAAGTATTATGAATATGAAACCTTACATATGAACACGAGTGGAGACTATCAGATTGAGAACGTAAAAATAGCAATCACCGCGATACATATTTTACAACAACATTTTAACCTATCTAAAGAACATATTAAAGAGGGTATTGGCAATTTCAAATGGTTAGGGCGCATGACTTATATTACACCGAGTATTTTATTAGAAGGCGCCCATAATAAGGAAGGCATCGAAGCTTTTGTAAAGCATATTGGTACAAATGAAGGGCATAAAGCTATTGATTTGGTTTTTATATGTATGAACGATAAGCAAGACGATGAGATGATAGAAGCACTATGTAATATAAAAAGGCTTAGATCCGTTTATATTCCAAGAAATAAATATATAAAAGCTCAGAATGAAGCGCGGCTCATGGAACGTTTTAAACAATATGGATTTGATCACGTGTATCCTATAGAAGAATTAAAGGACTTTATTTTAAGAAGAAAAGATAATAAAGGAGATCAACTTTTGTGTTGTGTGGGCTCTTTGTATCTTGTAGGTGATATTATAAAAATAATAGAGGAGGGCTAGAAGATGATTAATTTTGATGAAGAGATAAAAAAATACCAACCGTGTCTGGAGATTGAAGATGCTGAAGAAGTAATTAATGCCTATGATTCAAAGGACATATCCGATATTCTTAGTGAATTAATACTAGAGCTTAAAAACAGGCAATAAGAGGGGGTAAACAATGGCGAAAATATGTCCTAACTGTGGTGAGCTACTTGATACCCAAGGATTTTGTAAACATTGTCATGTGGCGATTGAAATTTATGAAAAAATTAGTATTGAATCAAAAAAACTATATAATTTGGGATTGAAAAAAGTTGAAATCCGAGATTTAAGTGGCGCGATTGACCTATTAAATAAAAGCATAAAATTTGATAAAAAGAATATCAACGCTAGAAACTTATTGGGCCTTGTTTATCTTGAAATAGGTGAACCAATTATGGCCTTTAAGCAATGGGTCGTTAGCAAGAACATGAAGCCAATAGATAATGAAGCAATAACCTATATGGACCAGATACAAAACAATCAGGTACATTTGGATAAGTTAAATAATGCTATTAAAAAATATAACCAGGCATTGGTATTTGTTAATCAAAACAGTATCGATTTAGCCATTATACAATTACGTGCGGTCATTGGTCTGAATCCGAACTTTACGAAAGCCTATTGTTTATTGGCTTTATGCCTTATCCATGAAAACCAAATGGATAAAGCTAAGCGTAAACTGCAGAAGGTTCTGACGATTGACCATAATCATTATACGGCTAAGAAGTACATGACATGGATTCAATCGGAAGGACATCCGGTTGAGGCATTTGAAGAAGAAAAGGAAAAAGAACCGGGCTATTTTGGACTGCCATCACTTGGTCATAGTGCAAAAGTATCCATGAACAACAGTATGTTTCAATTTGCAGCGGTATTAGTGGGTGTTGGGATTGGTTTAGCTGTTATGGCCTTTTTGATTGTACCAAGCATGGTGAATAGCCAAAAAAATAAAAACATAGAAGCGCTTAATCAGGTGAATGCCCTTGAAACCAATCAAAGTATTTTAGAAGAACAAGTTAAAAGTATGGAACAGAGTATTCAACAGGCAGATACCGAAATAGATACATTATCGACAAACTTAGAACAAAACCAAAACCAATTATTACAAAGTGAGAAATTGCTTATGGCTTTAAGTCTTTATGAAGATAATAACGCCGTTGAAGCAGCGCGCTTACTAGAAGAAGTTGACCCGAGTGCATTAAGTGAAAGTGCCTTGGCTACATATGAAAAACATGCAGTAAAAATATTTCCTGAAGTAGCCCTTAATGCATATAATCAAGGTTATAGAGATTATAGGAACGGTAGATTTGAAGAAGCGATAACGAATCTGAAACTGGCATATAGCTATGAGAAAGACGATTATTATTCGGATGAAGCATTGTATTATTTAGCAAGGAGCTATCAAAGATTAAATCAGAATGATTTGGCGATTAGTACCTATCAGAAGATGTTAGATACCTATCCAAATGCTAATTTTAGAAGTGACGCAACGTATTTTTTAAATGCTTTGACCAATAATTAGATTAGACCAATTGGTTAAATGAATTCTATGAAAAAACGGATAAGTGGGAATAAAATGCATGTGACATTAGAATTGAGTTTGGAGGCAATACTATGATTAGAGGTATTGGCGTTGCAGAAGGAGTTACCATAGGCAAAGCCTTTGTTAAGCGTGAAGTAGAGATGAAGGTTGTATATAGAAAAGTCGAGAACCCTCAACTCGAACTTGAACGTTTCAATACTGCTGTCGATAAGTGTCGAATTGAACTAGAAAGGCGTTATAATAAAACCCTAAATATTTTAGGACAAGAAGAGGCTGAAGTTTATAAAAGACATTTAAGTGTTTATGATGGCTCCATACTATTGGGTCAAGTTCGAAAAGAAATACAAGAGCAAAAAATCAATGCAGATTATATTCTTAATGAAGTCAAAAAAAAATATGCAGCGATGTTTGATAAGGTTGCTGATGATTTTTTGAAAAAAAAATCGGAATCTATAAAATATATTGCACAACAAATTATTAAAGATCTTATTGGTGAAGAAAACAAAAGCCTAAGTGATTTAACGGAACCGGTTATTATTTTTGCCAATGAATTGGATGGCAATGACATCGTTCATTTAGATAAGAATCGAGTGCTTGCCATAGTATGTGAACAAGGGGGTAAAACTTCTTATGGTGCACTTATATCCAATAATTTCAAAATACCAGCTGTTCTAGGAGCAAAAGGCATTATGTCCCTTGTAAAAGATGGCGATGAAGTTATAGTAGATGGACAAAAAGGTGAAGTATTCATTAATCCTGACAAGGAAATGATTGACTTCTATTTTAAAAAGGTGAATAAAGAAAAAGAACTGGAAGATATCTTTTTAAGTTTTACAAAACAAAAAACACTAACAGAAGATGGTCATCCTTTTGAGATTGCTACAGAAACTGAAAACAATAGCGCTTTATTAATGTCTAAAGAAAAAGGTGCTGAAAGTATAGGCTTATTCAAAACAGAATATATATTTCTAGGACAGACATCCATGCCGGATGAGTTGGTTCAACTAGAAGCCTATCGTGAAGCCGTTATGTTAGCTGAAAATACGACAATTATATTTCGAATGATGGACTGTTCATCTAACCATGATATGCCCTTTATATATTTTCATGAAGAAAGAAACCCTTTGCTAGGTTATAGATCCTTACGCATCACCCTTACAGAGCGAATACTCTTCATAACACAGATTAAAGCCTTACTTAGGGCCAGTGCATATGGAAAAATGAAAATACTATTACCTATGGTTACAAAGATGGAAGAACTACTAGATGCAAAGATGGCTATTGAGGAAGCCAAAGTCGAGTTGGATGCACGTCACGAGTTATATGACAACAACATAGAAATAGGTATGATGGTAGAAATACCTGCAGCAGCGATGATGATTGAAGTATTTGCAAGAGAAGTGGATTTTCTTGTTATAGGTTCATCGGAACTCATCCAACTCATGACAGCGGTTGATCGGTCAAATGAAGATCTGTATGAGCTTTTTGACATGTATCACCCAGGATTGCTCCGTACAATCCGACAAGTGGTTATTGGGGCACATAGAGAAGGCACATGGATTAGCATTGTTGGTGATATGGCGAACAATGAAATACTGCTCCCCTTTATGATTGCAATTGGTGTAGATCAGATATGCGTAAACCCAAGTATGGTTCCTAAAGTTAGGTGGTTAGCGAGTAAGACCAACAAAGCCATATGGGAAAATGAAATCGATTATTTGCTATCTTTAAGTTCCGGTAATGAAATTAAAGAGTATTTGGAAAAACGTTATTATGAAAATTATGTTTGGTCATAAAAAGCAAATCGAGGTAAAGCCTCTTTGTTCTTGACGAAATTTGTAAAGTATTATATAGTATATTTGAGTTAGGATATTGTTAAAAATTATGGTAGGATAAGATAAAGGCTATGATCGAAAGAGTAGTCGTATCAAGAATCACAGAGAGAATGGAATGAAGCTGAGAGTCCATTTGTTTTATTGATTGATGAAGTGCATTCGTGAGCTTTTCAAGTGAAGTAGTAGTAGCTTGATGCGGGTATCGACCGTTATATCGATATCAAGTGGAAGCAAAGCTTCAACAAGAGTGGAACCGCGGATGAACCGTCTCTTATTTTACTAAGAGGCGTTTTTTATTTATTAAGATAGGACAACTTTGGTTAAAGGGTCAAAAATAAGTTTCACTATATTCACAAACATTATGTAGTTTGATACCTAAACCAACTTTTTAATAAATAAAAAGTAGATTGAGGAGGTAATTTGATGAACATTATTAAGTATATAAAAGAAGAGATTGAGGTCATTAAAGATAGAGACCCAGCAATCAAAAAAACATCTGAGGTTTTTTTGTATCCTAGTTTTCATGCCATTTTGAGATACCGATTTTCTCACTGGCTGTTTCTGAGAAAATACTATTTTTTTGCCCGGTGGGTTTCTCAACGTGCAACTCGGAAAACAGGTATAGAGATTCATCCGGGTGCAGTTATTGGCTCGGGACTGTTCATTGATCACGGCCATGGGGTAGTTATAGGTGAAACGACGATTATTGGAAATAATGTGACCCTGTATCAAGGGGTAACACTTGGTGGTACGGGTAAAGAACACGGTAAGCGTCATCCAACCATTGGAGATAATGTTATGATCAGTGCAGGTGCAAAAGTGTTGGGATCATTTACGGTAGGGGAAGATTCAAAAATAGGTGCTGGTTCGGTTGTTTTAAGTGAGGTGCCTGCTAATTCGACTGTTGTAGGAATTCCAGGAAGAGTTGTTAAGAGAAACGACAAAAAAATAACTCATCCTCAAGAAACGTTGGATCAAATACATTTTCCTGATCCGGTTCGTCATGAGATATGCCGACTTCAGATTAGAATAGAAAACTTGGAAAAGGGTAAAGGCGGTCTAACCCTAGACGCTCTAAATGCCTTAGAAGAAGAAAGATGTAGAAACTGTCCAGATCATATGGAAGAAGAACTATGAGGTGATGCGTAATGAAGCTATATAACACACTAACACGAAAAAAAGAAACATTTGTGCCAGTTGAGCCTGGAAAAGTTAAGATGTATGTTTGTGGACCGACGGTGTACAATCATATTCATATTGGCAATGCCAGACCATTTATTGTTTTTGATGTTGTTAGACGCTATTTTGAATATAAAGGATTTGATGTGACCTATGTTCAGAATTATACGGATGTAGACGATAAGATTATTAATAAGGCCAAGGAAGAAGGATTAACTTCAGAAGCGGTTGCAGAAAAATACATTCAAGAGGTTGAGCATGATGCAAAAGGTCTAGGTATTCATAAAGCAACCCACACACCAAAAGCAACAGAAGAAGTGCCACATATGGTAGATATGATTCAAGTATTGCTGGATAAAAAGTTTGCTTATGAAGTAGGTGGTACAGTCTTTTTTGCAACTAGAAACTTCAAAGAATATGGCAAACTATCCAAGAAAAATCCAGATGATCTTGAAGCAGGTTCTCGGGTTGCGGTGGATGAAGCTAAAATCAATCCAATGGATTTTGTTTTGTGGAAGCCCAAAAAAGAAGGTGAACCATCCTGGCCATCACCATGGGGAGATGGAAGACCGGGTTGGCATCTAGAATGCTCAGTTATGGCAAAACGTTATCTTGGAGACACGATAGACATTCATTGTGGTGGTACGGATCTCATTTTCCCCCATCATGAAAATGAGATTGCCCAAAGTGAAGCAGCAAACGGCAAACCCTTTGCCAAGTACTGGCTTCATAATGGTTTTATTAATGTCGATAACAAAAAAATGTCCAAATCCTTAGGTAATTTTTTTACGGTCAGGGAGATTACGGAAGAGTTCCCTTATGAAGTGATACGATTTTTCATGTTAAGTGCCCATTATAGAAGTCCAATTAACTTTAGTCGTGAGTTGATGGAAGCAGCATCCAATAGTTTGCAACGTATTCAAACAGGAGCAAAAAATCTTATATATCTTCATGAACACAGTGCACTTGAAAGCATGACAGAAACAGAAAATACGGACTTAAAACGTTTAGAAAGCTTTAAAGATAAGTTCGAAAAAGCCATGGATGATGATTTCAATACAGCAGATGCCGTTTCTGCTATTTTCGAGTTGATTCGTTTTGCCAATACGCATGTCACCGTATCTTCGTCCAAAGCCTTTATTCAGAAAGTTTCTGATGCATTACAGGCCTTGTGTGATGTTATTGGTATTGACTTAGAAACAGAAGAGGACATATTGGATTCTGATATTGAAGCGCTGATTCAAAAACGCCAAGAAGCGAGAAAGAACAAAGATTTTGCTCTATCAGATAAAATAAGAGATGACTTAATGAAAAAAGGTATTATAATTGAAGATACAAGAGAAGGTGTAAAATTCAGAAGGGTATAGGGTGAATGTAGTGAATGATTTTCTAACATTTCTAGAAAAAGAGTTGTCCTTGGATGAAATGAAAGTCCATACATATTCACCACTGGCTTTAGCATATATAGGTGACTCCATTTATGACTTGATTATTCGAACCTATATCATTAGCAAAGGAAGTAAAGCAGTTGGTAAAATGCATAAGGAAGCCAGTATCTATGTTAATGCTAAGACTCAGGCTAAGATTTATCATACCATTAAAGATACATTAACAGACGAAGAGATGAGTGTGATGAAAAGAGGTAGAAACGCTAAGTCGGGTTCTAAACCGAAAAACACAGACTTGATTACATACAAACATGCAACAGGTTTTGAAACACTTATAGGCTATTTATATGTTACTAAACAGCTTGAGCGTCTTGTGGCACTTATAGCCACCGGGCTAAAGACAACCCAATTAACCCAATCAAACAATATTTCGGAAACCATAGAAAATGAGATGCCCTATATTGACTAGGCTATCCTAAAGCCGTTCAGAAAGAAGGATTAGATGAAACAGAATAATCAGAATAATAAAAGAAGAAATCAGGACAACCAAGAACCAGAAGAAATCAACGAATTAATCGTATTTGGGCGTAACGCTGTCATAGAGGGCATGAAATCAGGTAGAAGCGTGGATAAGCTTCTGATGATTGAGTCAGGTCATCAAGAAGGCAGTGCCCAAAAAATATTGGGATTAGCCAAAGATATGAATATTCTTGTACAATATGTTGCAAGAGAAAAACTAGATCAATTAAGCAACCAAGGCAAACATCAGGGTGTGTTGGCTTTTATGGCTGCTCATGATTATGTAGAATTGGAAGTCCTATTTGAAAAAGCTAAGAAAAGAGAAGAAGCGCCATTTTTTATTATTTTAGACGGTATTGAAGATCCACATAATCTGGGTGCAATCATTCGTACGGCTAATATTACAGGTGCTCATGGTATTATTATACCAAAAAATAGAGCGGTCTCATTAACAGCAACAGTAGCAAAAACTTCAGCCGGCGCCATTGAATATACACCGGTCTGCAAAGTGGTTAACCTTGTAAGAACCATTGAAGACCTTAAGAGTAAAGGAATCTGGGTAGCCGGATCGGATATGAAAGGCACAAGTATGTATGATGTGGATTTTAAGGGACCTATGGCGCTTGTTATTGGTAGCGAAGGCAAAGGTCTTAGCCGACTAGTAAAGGAAAAATGTGACTTCATTGCCAGTATACCTATGAAGGGCAATGTTGACTCTCTAAATGCCAGTGTTGCAGCAGGGGTTTTAATGTATGAGGCACTAAGACAAAGAAACACATAGGAAAATAGGGCTTAACAATGCTGTAGAAATCTGATATACTAAAATCCTAAAATTACTCCTAGAGAGGCGGTCCTAACTTGGCTAAAGAAGTACTTCTCGTCGATGGGTATAATATTATCCATGCATGGCCAGAACTTAAGATAATGGCGATGGAGGATCATCTTGACAATGCAAGAACACGTCTGCTAGAGATTCTAAGTGATTACCAAGGCTATAAAAAGAATGAAATCATAGTGGTTTTTGATGCTTATAAGGCGAAAAACACAGTCAGAAGTATTGATGCATATCATAACATTCATGTTATTTATACAAAAGAGCATGAGACAGCTGACCATTATATTGAAAAAGTAGCTACAGAGTATGCTAGAGATTATCAGATTAGAGTTGCGACTTCCGATGCCCTTGAGCAAACTATAATTATGGCAAGAGGCGCAGCGAGGATGTCAGCAAGAGAACTTCTAATTGATATTAAAGCGACCAAAAAAGAATACAAGTCGGATTATTTGGAAAAGCCTACTGGAACAACAAACCGACTAGAAGGTCATTTAAATAAAGAAACTTTAGAATGGATGGAAAAATTTCGTCGTCAAAGATAGGGGTTGTCTTAAATAGAACGAGTTATAGCATTTGAAGAATTAACCATTTATACAGATGAAGAAATCGTTGTACTTATTAGAGAAGGTCATGATTACGCATTGGACTATCTGATGAACAAATATAAAAAGCTGGTGGAAAAAAAATCAAAATCCTATTTTTTAATGGGGGCAGGCAGAGACGACTTAATACAAGAAGGCATGATTGGATTATTCAAAGCTATTAGAGACTATAGAAACGATACGGCATCATCCTTTTTCTCCTTTGCAGACCTTTGCATTACACGGCAAATCATCACCGCAGTAAAAGCAGCTACAAGGCAAAAACATATGCCTTTAAATTCCTATATTTCATTAAATAAACCTGTATTTGAAGAAGATAATGATAAAACGGTTCTAATGGATCTTATGCCTTCAAAGCAGATTGTCGACCCGGAAGAACTGATTATTGATAAAGAGAATATTCATATTATTGAAGATGAGTTGGCAGATAGACTAAGTGATTTTGAGAAAGATGTTTTGGAATATTATGTTGAAGGTATTGGTTATGTAGAAATAGCTGAGATTTTGGAAAAGCCGGTAAAATCTATAGACAATGCCCTTCAGCGCATTAAGAAAAAACTGGAAACCATAATGAAAGAAAAAAAATAAGAATTCTTATTGACAAGTGATAAGATATGGTTATAATAGAGAAAGTGGCCTAAATAAGAAGGCTGATTATAATCATATTCATGCTGGTATAGCTCAGTAGGTAGAGCGCATCCATGGTAAGGATGAGGTCACGAGTTCGAATCTCGTTACTAGCTTAAAAAGAATCTCATTTGGGGTTCTTTTTCTATTTCGACTCTAAGAAAGAGACGTACCACTTTTCAAACATTCCAATCGCGTGTATAATTAGAGCAGGTGATTTTATGGAGAGAATATACCCGGCTCAAGCAGCTGGGAACCTGGTAGATATGATGTTATAATAAAGACTAGGTATAACAAGGCTATATAAAAGTATTACCACCATAGGAAAAGAAAGTTATAAAAGTGACTAAAGTCATTAAAGAAATGACTTTAGACAATAGTATTGCCCCACGGAATATGGGATAATAGATTTGTGGAGAGATTGTAAAATAATTATCAATCTTGTGGGAGGCATTATGATCTATACAGAATTTATACTTTATGGTGCGATATTCTATGGCGTCCTGTTATTGCTGATTGTAATCAACAGCATGATACATATACTTAATATTGAAAAATACAATAGTAGAAAAAATCATTTGGCGGTTTTGTGGATTGGTAGTCCACGAACTCAATTACTAATGATTTTTATGATTATTACCAGTCTCATTACAATACATAACTATTATCAAGTGAAGAGTTTTAAGGATGTAATTGCCTCAGAGCATACGGCCAGTATTTTTTCGCTAAAGGTAAGTAAAGGTCAGCATGAAGCTTATTGGATTAAAGATCCGGTTGTCATTCACGATATTGTAACAACACTTGAGGAGACCATGTATATGCCCTCTTTTAAGGAATCAACCACCATTACAAAAAGTCCGACACTTGGTGGTGCTATCACTGTGGAGTTTTTAGCAATGGAGATGTTAGATTCTATAACCATAAGTAACAAAGGCATTATATATAATAATAGAACGGGACAAGCTTATGGTGTTTCGAGTCTGAATCTTTTTGAGTGTATACATAGTAGTGTTGATTTTGGTATACAAAGTGAAATCGAAAAAAAGAATAGATTATTTTAAGAATTGGTTAATAGTTTTAAAACTAAATGGTTGAGCTTAGAAAATTTTGTGTTGATCTTTTAACCAATACAGGAATCCAAAAGTAACAGTCGATGATAAATATCATGGATCGTTACTTTTTTCTTGTCCGTGATTTGACACTAGGGTCTTTCCTTGTTAGAATTGGAAAGACGTCTAAAGAGACTTCATGCTTTCCAATTCTTAACAGCTATAGTATAATAGGAATGCTACAGAGAATGATTACACTAAGAAAAAATCAACAATGGTTAAATAATAAATGGCTAAGGAGTCCGTCTATGAGTGAAAACAATGCATTGAATTTTGTTGACAGATTGGTATTTGAGGATAAAGAAAACAGAAAAATAGACAAAGTCGTTACCAGATTTCCCCCAGAGCCAAATGGCTACTTGCATATTGGGAGTGCTTATGCTATTAATATCAGCTATGGTATTGCAAAAAAATATGGTGGTCAATTTAATTTGAGATTTGATGATACCAATCCAATGAAAGAGGATATGGAATATGTTCATGCTATTATAGAAGATATGGAATGGCTTGGTTGCGATTATGGCAACGCGGCTTTCTTTGGTTCAGACTATTCAAAGCAAATCTATGATTATGCCATTGATCTAATAAAAAATGAAAAAGCCTATGTTTGTGATTTGAACATGGAAGAAATGCGTGCCTATCGTGGCACATTGACAGAACCAGGAAAGAATAGTCCCTATAGGGAGCGTTCAACGGAAGAGAACTTAAAGCTGTTTGAAGATATGCGACAGGGTTTGGTGGACGAAGGTGTGCGTGTCCTAAGGGCTAAAATAGACATGGAAAATCCAAATCTTATCCTTAGAGACCCGGTTATTTATCGTGTATTGAAGGAAAAACACTATAGAACCGGAAATGAATGGTGCATTTATCCTATGTATGATTTTGCCCATCCAATTCAAGACTATATTGAAGGGGTTACTCATTCCTTATGCTCAAATGAGTTCATTAATCATAGACCATTGTATGATTGGGTGCTAAGTGCCCTTGATTTGAAAGGCGTATTACCACGGCAAATTGAGTTTGGAAGATTAAACCTTACGGGTGTGGTGACATCGAAACGCTACCTGAAGCAATTGGTTGATAGTGGTATATTGGATGGTTGGGATGATCCTAGGTTACCTACTATTAAAGGTCTTAGGCGTCGTGGCGTCACAAAGGAAGCTATATTTGACTTCTTGAATGAAATTGGTGTGCCGAAAACATCAACAACTGTAGACTACAAAATGTTGGAACACTTTGTTCGACAAGACTTGAAAGAAAAAGTAAAATGTTTAATGATGGTACAAAATCCTTTAAAAGTTGTCATTACAAATCTTGAAGAAATGGAATATGTGGATGTTGATAATCATTTCTCTAATCCGGATTTTGGTTCACGAAAGTTGCCATTTACAAAAGAGCTTTTTATTGAAGGGGAAGATTTTTGTGAACAGCCGTCAAAGAAATTCAAGAGGTTATCTCCGGGAGAAGAAGTCAGGTTAAGGTCGGCATATTTCATAAAATGTAATGAAGTCATTAAAGATGATAAGGGCGAAGTAGTAGAACTTCGATGTACTTATGATCCTGCAACCAAAAGTGGGTCCGGCTTTAATGAAAGAAAGCCAAAGGGCACCATTCACTGGTTAAGTGCCTTAGATGCTACAAGATGTACGGTTAGAATTTATGAAGATTTATTTTTGGATGAACCAAGTGATGATAAGCTTATTGAATCTATTAATATGAGTTCAAAAAAAATATATGAAGATGCACTGGTTGAAAGCTCAATTAAAGATTTTATTAATCAAGGAGAAAAACGCTTTCAGTTTATTCGAAATGGGTATTATGTTGTTGACAAACATCTAACAACAAATGAGCAATTGGTTATGAATCAAATTGTTTCATTAAAGAGCAGTTTTTAATTTATCAAAAGTAAAAAGGTACAGTTTTGGAGCAACCATGAATAGATCAATAAGGAGTACACAATGGAGTCGATATTTTCAGATTTAGGAACCTTTGGATTAAATAGTAATCAACCCTTGGATTTTCATGGAAAAGCGAAAGATGAAAAACCGGTAAAAAAAGAAATACAGGCAAAGAAGACAAAACAGCTGGTATTTGATAGAAAAGTCAAATGTCCGGTTTGTGACCATGAATTCTTATCAAAAACGGTGAAATCAAGCATCAATAGGTTTGAGAGAACCAGCCTGACACTACGCCCCATTTATTCAAAAATCGATCCATTGATTTATGATGTTATTCAATGCAATTCATGTGGTTATGCAGCTTTAAATACTACCTATAACAAAATTTCCGAGCGTCAAATCAAGACCATAAAAGAACAAATATCATCCAAGTTCATACCTAAGGAAGAGCCTAAGGATTATGATTATAAAACGGCATTGATTAACAATAAGCTTGCTCTATATAATGCCATCGTTATGGGATCTAGAAGTGTCAACAAAGCTTATCTTTGTCTTAGAATTTCGTGGATTATTGACGGATACTTGGAAACAATTGAAGAAGACAAAAAAGAGTCATTAACGCTTGAGCGCCTTAATTTTATAAAAAATGCTTACACCGGTTTTCTTGAAGCTTATGAGACCATCAGCTTTCCAGTTTTTGGTATGAATCAACCGACGTACTATTACTTATTAGGTGTTTTGGCTTTTGAATTAGGCGACTATAGTCATTCAAAACGCTGGCTATCAAAAGTAATGGTCGGAGAAGATAGCCAACAGAGGTTAAAAGACAAAGCACGAGATGTTAAAGATTTGGTTAATCAAAAAATAAAAGAAGAAAAAGAAGGCCAGTCTAGTGAAGGAAAGCCATAAAAAGACCGATGAGAATCAGTTGAACAATGGCAAAAAAAGGAATACCGACATAAAATCTAGGCTTTTTGACTTTGTGGCGAAAGAGCTTCATGCCAAGTAAAGAGCCAAATGGTCCCAACATAGATAAGCTCAATAATTTTTTCTCGGAAATACGCCATTCATTATTTACGGCCTTTATTTTATCAATGCCGTAAAGCGCAAAGGTAAAGCAATTAATTACTGCAATGGTGATTAGTAGGAAGTTGTCAATCAAAGTGGTTGCTCCTCTCAGTAAATCTAAATTGATTATAGCGAATTCATATAAAAAAAGCAAACACTACGATATTATGAAAATGAGACTTACGGTGAAGTAATCACATTAAGTCTCATTTTTATTGTTTTATTGATATGGATAGTATGTTAAAATAATAGTAACAGGTAAAGATGCTTTAGTTAGGGGGGTAAGCTTTGAGTGATAAGAAGAAAAAAATATCAAAAAAGGTGTATTTAAAAAAACTTGAAGAACTTCAAGTGGAATTAGTAAAACTGCAAGAATGGGTAAAAGCAAAAGGACTTAGGGTTGTTGTAGTTTTTGAAGGCAGAGATGCCGCAGGAAAAGGTGGTGTCATTAAACGCATTACTGAGAAGCTTAATCCTCGTGTTTGTAGAGTAGTAGCCCTTGGGATACCTACTGAAAAAGAAAAGTCTCAATGGTATTTTCAAAGATATGTACCTCACCTTCCTGCAGCTGGAGAAATAGTACTTTTTGACCGTAGTTGGTATAATAGAGCCGGAGTGGAGCGTGTCATGGGCTTTTGTACAGAAGAAGAATATCAGGAGTTCTTAAGAAGTGCCCCTGAATATGAAAAAATGTTAGTGCGCTCAGGTATTATATTAATTAAATACTGGTTTTCAGTCAGTGATGATGAACAGGAAAATAGATTCCAAGATCGCATCAATGACCCTACAAAACGGTGGAAGATTAGTCCTATGGATGTAGAATCCAGGAAGTTTTGGGTGGAGTATTCTAGGGCAAAAGATACGATGTTTGCTTATACAGACATTAAGCAGGCACCTTGGTATGTGGTAGATGCAGATATTAAAAAACATGCACGTATCAATTGTATATCGCATTTATTAAGCAAAATTGAATATCAAGATTTGACGCCAGAAAAAATCAAGTTACCGGAAAGACAAAAAGAGACCAATTACATACGACCACCATTTGAGGAACAGACATTGGTGCCGGATGTTGCCAAAACTTTAATTAAAGACAAATCATAAAGTTATATATTAGAAAAGTGGCTTTGCCACTTTTTTTCTTTACCATATTGTTTTGGCGCCTTAACCATACCATAACTTAAAAAACAACAAAAAAACCTTGTCAAGGGGTACTGAAATCATTATAATAATGGAAATTGAACAATTAATAAATGAATGTGTTAAAATGACTTTAATCAAACGTTCAAGTTTATGAGGAAATGAGGAATAAAAAATGAGTTTTAATTTTGTACAGGAAATACCTTCATCAAATGAAATTATAGAATTGTTACCTTTGTCTGAAAAGGGGCATAAAATAAAAACTGAAAGGGACCGAATCATTAAAAATATATTCGAAGGAAAAGATTCACGTTTCATTTTAATTATAGGCCCTTGTTCAGCGGACAATGAAACAGCTGTTATTGATTATGTAAAACGTTTAAGCCATATTCAAAAAGAGGTAGAAGACAAGATTGTCATCATTCCGAGGATATATACCAACAAGCCCAGAACCACAGGAGAGGGTTATAAAGGCATGGTCCATCAACCGGATGCCAATAAGGAATCTAATATGGTAGAAGGCATTAAAGCCATCAGGAAACTGCATATTAGAGCTATAGAAGAAGCAGGTTTATCTTGTGCAGATGAGATGCTGTATCCGGACAATTATGCCTATCTTGAAGACTTATTAAGCTATGTTGCTATAGGTGCTAGATCAGTAGAAAATCAACAACACCGTTTGACCATTAGCGGACTGGAAATTCCGTCAGGCATGAAGAACCCAACCAGCGGTGATTTATCGGTCATGTTAAACGCCATTAAAGCAGGTCAGATAGAGCATACCTTTATTTATAGAGGATGGGAAGTAGCAACATCTGGGAATCCCCTTACCCATTCTATCATGCGTGGTTATGTTGACCAATATGGCAGAAGTTTTCCTAACTATCATTATGAGGATATTCGTCATCTGATCAAGTTGTATGAAGAAAGAGAGCTACAACATCCTAGTGTGATTATAGACTTAAATCATGCCAATTCGAACAAACACTACGAAGAACAACCACGTATTGCTTATGAAGTCATAAGGAATCGCCACTATGATGCTGACTTTAAGAAGTACGTCAAAGGTTTGATGATAGAAAGCTATATTGAAGAAGGCGCTCAAGGAATAGATGGGGGCGTTTATGGTAAATCTATAACAGATCCTTGCCTAGGTTGGGAAGCTTCTGAAGCACTGATTAGAGAAATTGCTAGGAAGTTATAGATGCTATAATAAAGAACGGGCTGATTCAAACTAAGTAGCAAAACCTTTATTATTTTGGTTCTGAGTCAAAAAGATTTTGAAGCTCGTGGGCAGACAATTTATTGATAAATGTTTCGCCGGGCTTAATCACATGTTCAATTAGATTTTGCTTTTTTTGCTGCAAGGTAAATATTTTTTCTTCTATGGTACCGGCGGTGATTAATTTGTAAACCTGAACACATTTTTTTTGACCGATACGATAGACACGGTCTGTTGCTTGATTTTCAACAGCTGGATTCCACCAAGGGTCAACATGAATGACAACATCAGCGCCGGTCAGGTTAAGGCCGGTTCCGCCGGCTTTAAGAGAAATCAAGAAAACACTATGGAAGCCTGTATTAAAATCATGGACCATCTCCTGTCTTTTATTAGGCGGCACAGAGCCATCAAGATAATAGGATTCGATTTTATGCTTATCCAATAAGGTCTGAATCATACCTAACATAGATGTGAACTGAGAAAAAATCAACATACGATGGCCACTTTCAATACTATCCATAACCAATTCTAGAAGTAGGTCCATTTTAGAAGACCCATGAGTATACTGATCGATGAACAAGGATGGATGGCAACAAATCTGGCGTAACCGCATGAGAATTGACAGGATTTTCATATTTTTTTGGCCACCGGATAAATACTTAAAGCTTTCCATTTCCATTTTTGCTTTTTCAATATAAGCCATATATATTTTTTTCTGATGTTTATTTAGTTCGATGGTGACCTTTGTTTCAATTTTGGGTGGTAGCTCTTTCAAAACATCTTGTTTGATTCTTCTAAGGATGAAAGGCGCAATCATTTGATTAAGCTGTTTTAAACAATGATGATTATTATCTTTAGTGATAGGACGTTCATAGGTTTTAGCAAAGTAACTGGCGCTGCCTAGAAAGCCGGGCAAAATAAAATCAAAAATAGACCACAACTCAGTCAGAGTATTTTCTATAGGTGTACCTGTTAAAGCAAAACGGTGTAAGGCGTTTATGTGTTTGACGGCAATAGCGTTTTGAGATTTTGGGTTTTTGATATGTTGTGCCTCATCAATAATACAAAACATGAAAGTTTGTTTATAATGGTGTAAGTCTCTTTTAAGTGCTCCATAGGAGGTGATGATGATGACATCATTACAAAGACTTTCGATTTGCTCAATGCGTTCATTTTTGCTTCCGGAGACGACAATGGTTTTTTGGTTAGGGGCAAATTTACGAACTTCTTCTTCCCAATTATAGAGTAATGATGTTGGTGCGATAACAAGTGAAGGTAAGCTGGCAACATGACTTGTCATAAGGGTTATGGCCTGTAATGTTTTGCCAAGTCCCATATCATCCGCTAAAATACCACCTAATCCATAAGAAGTGAGAGCACTAAGCCAACGATATCCGGTTTTTTGGTAATCTCTTAGTATGGCATCAAGAGGCTTTGGCACCTCAATAAAATAGTTTTCAGGATTTTGAATAGCGTTTAATAGCTTTTTATAGGCCTGATTATAATGAACTGTTTGCGTGCTGCTCATAAGGTGATCTAAGAAGAAGGCATGATGTCCGGGTAGGCTTAAAGTGCTACTTCCTTGATTTGAATTTATAATGGGATAGTGGCTGTCAAGAACACTCATTTGGTGAGCTAAGGCATCCTGTATTTTGAAAAAACTACCATCGGATAATTTAAAGTATCGCTTTTTTTCGACAATGGCTTTTAAAAGTATGAAGATTTCGTCTTGACTTATACCTTCCATTTCAAAACTTAGATCCAGTAGATTAGAGCTACCCTTGTAGGCGATAGAAGCGCTAAGCTGTTTCTCAGACTTTAAGTAGGTATCTTTAAAAGAATCGGAATAATAAAGCGTTCCAAGTTTTTGAAGTTTTGGTAGAATTTGGTCGATGAAATAAAATTGGTCATCTTCGGAAGCATAGGTTAAGAATCCTTGAGAATCTATTGCGTGAGGGGTATCTTTTAGTAACTGCAAAATACGTTGCTCAATATTCAACTGTCTAAAAACAATCTGGTCACCTAAGTCAGGATCGATTTCAGGATAAAGACCAAACTCATGAGGACCATAGATGAAGTAGGCCCTAAGCTTAAGTTGGTCATGATTTTTATCCAAATAGATTTTTGATTCCAAAGGGTAACGCAATATTTTTTGAGCAATAGTGGGTTCAAGGGTTACATAACCTACCATTTCAAGAACAGGCAGGATTTGATTCATAACATTATGTAGATGGTCATATTGAATATCTAAGGACTTATCACTGAAGTATGTATAAAAAAGTTTAAAAGCATCGGCTTTAATGGCGGATAAAGAACTGATTTGATTGTTATAAAAGGCGAATGAATAGTCTTCTGTTAAGGGGAAGTAGATATCATAAGCATTTACAGAGATGATATAATGACCTGCATCATCAGTCAAATAAAGATCAATTTCTAAATGGTCTATGATGTCCTGGTCTTTAAAAAGCATACCATCATAATCTAAGTGAAATGACTTATTCTTTAGAAGTTCCAATAAACGTTTTAAATAGGTATCTGGTAATATTTGATAAGACGCCTTAATTGGTGTGGATACCAAGCTCTGACGTTTTGGTAATAAGAAGAGTCTTGTTTTATAAAAATCATATAGTAAAGCGATAAGCTTGTAGTCTTCATCTGTAAACCCAAAAGACTCCGAATCGTAGGTTAAGGTTTTTGATAGCTCATAGGTATGTTTCTCCATTACCGCATAAACGAAAGACTCAATATTTTTAACCACGTAGGTTTGATAGAGCCCTACTTTAAGTGAGATGGCAGATTGAAGAGTTTTGTGATAAGCATCTTTTGGGTGTAAAGTGACTTCTAGATTTAGCAGTGTAAGCTGGTTTGAGGTTGTAGGCTGAAACAATACTTGTTCAAAGGACTGGAACATTTTCAAGGTTTGATTCTGAGTAAGATCAAGAGTCAAAGACTCTTTTTTATATAGGATGTATAATAAGGCCGCTAGGGTGTGAATACAAGGTTGAACATCATAACAAGTGCACCTAGCATTTTTGAAGGTGCCTGTATCGGAATAAAAAGATAAATACAGTTCGAATTGTTCATCTTTTAAATCTTTTAAGAGGATATGAAAGCCATTTTTTGAACTGGCTTCAATACTGAGTATATTATTTTTCTGATGGATCATAAAGCCGGACTTGAATTTCCGATCATTACCAGCATAGGTCTTAATCCATTGTAAAGTGAGTTGAATCATGTTGGCACCTGCTTCTTTAGAGTATGAACTCATTAATCTTGATTACAATGTTGATGAAATCCTCTATAATTAAATCATAGGATGTGTTTTATAAGCGCACTGTTTTAAACATATCTTACTTTGAAAGGAAACGATATGATAGTAAGAGTCGATGGTGATGCTTGCCCGGTACGGGCATCCATCTTACAAATTACAAATAAATACGAGGTCGAAACCGTTATATATACAGATGTTAATCATGAGCTTTCCTATGAAACAGCCCGCGTCATTACGGTTGATCAAGGCATTGATTCAGTAGATCTAGCCATTGTTAGGGATATGAAAGTTGGTGATGTTGTGATTACCAACGATTATGGATTAGCATCTTTGGTATTAGGCAAAAAAGGGTATGCCATGGATGCAAATGGTAGGGCGTTTACGTTGAACAATATTGATCAGCTTTTGTTTGAAAGACATATGCACAAATCACTAAGAATGATGAAAAAAAAGCACAAAGGTCCTAAAAAAAGAGACCGACAAGCGGATGTTCTATTTAGTAAAAACTTTGAAGCATTGGTCATACAGCTTAAGGCTTAAAGTCAGAAATTTTTTGAATGCTTCTGCTTACAGCATCTTTTGATTGCTTCCAAGGTTCCTTTTCATATCTGTAATCAAATTTGGAAATGAACCATTCAAGGTCGCCAATAACGCGGTCGAAGTTGGATTGTTGGATAGCAATGAGGTTTGTTTTAAAGGCTTGGAAGTCTTTATCCTTTAGGACATATTCGCCTCTATCATATAAATGACCAAAATGCCTGATACAAAAGCCTTTAGATACCATAAATAAATCTCGAAAAGATGTATCCTTTTTCCATAGATAAAAAAAAGTATCCAGATAATGGTCTAAAAAGTCTTCAACCCGGTCACAAATGTAGCATTGATGTACCATTTTTTCGGTGAAGTCTTTAACAGGGCTTAGCACTGTACGTTTACCTATATGAAAACTTTTGGATTTATAAGGTTTCATTACAGCTGCTTCAAGATCTTGACGTACCTTCTTCATATGTGTTTCCAGAATCAAAGCCATGCCCAAACGATTTTTTTCATTAAAGAGCTTGGCATAATGGTTGGCACAAAAACCGGATGCGTTGGTATGATGTCTTATGTCAACATCCATATAGGATGGACCTAAGACAAAGTCGATGCTATCCTTTTCAAGAGATTCATACAGATGACAAAAAGGACACTCACAATCGGTCTTGAATGCGTCTATGATAGGTATTGTATAGATTTCTTCTTTTGACATAAAAACTTCCTTTATCTAAACAGAATAGATGTTGACAAGTTGAATTTGAGGTATAATAAATAGACAAAGCTATTATATCAGTATAACATAGCGGTAAAGAAGTTGCATCCATTTCCGTGTTTTGAATCGAGGTGGGTAAATGATTGAGGTATTAGTAAGTGATAGTTTTTTAATCAGTCAAATATTGGAATGTGGTCAATGTTTTAGATACAAACATATTGAAAATAATATATATGATGTTATTGCTTTTGATCAACGTCTTAGAATCAATCAAGTTGGTAAGCATGTTTATATGGACTGCTCCAATGAAGAGTACAATCGCTTATGGGTGAGATATTTTGATATGAACAGAAACTATGATCAGATTCAATCTATTTTAGTTAAACTAGACCCTGTACTAAAAAAAGCAATCATGGAAAAAAGAGGGCTTAGAATATTAAGACAAGCACCTTTTGAGATGTTGCTTACATTTATCCTATCTCAAAACAAAGCCATTCCCCAGATTAAAATTCTAGTAGAACGTTTGTGTGAGCGTTATGGTCAAACTGTGACAGATCAATATGGGTCGTATTATACCTTTCCTACAGCAGAGGTGCTTGCAGATGTAACGGTGGAAGAATGGCGAAAGTTAAAAGTTGGCTTTAGAGCACCTTATTTATATGATGCGATACAAAAGGTTGTGCAAAATACTATAGATTTTGCAGCGATTGAAGAAATGCCAGATAGCATGGCCAGAGATAAGCTAATGGAGATTAGTGGTGTTGGACAAAAAGTAGCGGACTGTATTTTGTTGTTTGCTTTTGGAAGAATTGAAGTATTTCCATTGGATGTTTGGGTGAGACGTATGATGACACATGCATACTTTAATGATCAAAGTGTATCAGATCAGATTGTTCTTGAGTTTGCAGACAGATATTTTAAAGGCTTAGGAGGCTTGGCGCAACAATATCTTTTTTACTATGGAAGAGATCACCAAATCGGAAAATAAACTTTATAATATGGAACTGAAGTGTTAAATTTTTGCTTGCATATCATGAATTTTTTTGGTAATATAAGAACAGGAATTAGCACTCTCCATTACAGAGTGCTGATAAGAAAATACTATTTATGAAAGAGGAGGAATATCATGAATTTAAAACCATTGAATGATCGTGTTGTTTTAAAACAACTTAAAGCTGAAGAGAAGACCAAGTCCGGTATTGTGTTGCCGGGTCAAGCACAGGAAAAGCCTCAAGAAGCTGAAGTTGTAGCCGTTGGCCCAGGTGGCAATGTAGATGGTAAAGAAGTAACCATGCAGGTTGTAGTTGGGGATAAAGTCATTTACTCGAAGTATGCGGGAACAGAAGTCAAACTAGATGGTACAGAGTATATTATTGTTAAACAAAACGATATACTTGCAGTTGTGGAATAAAGGAGGTTCATCATGGCAAAAGAGATTAAATTTGGAGCAGAAGCTAGAGCAGCACTGGAATCAGGTGTGAATCAATTAGCAGATACAGTAAGAGTAACCTTAGGACCTAAAGGTAGAAACGTCGTTTTAGATAAAAAATTCGGAGCACCACTCATCACCAATGATGGTGTGACAATAGCAAAAGAAATAGAGTTAAAAGATCCTTTTGAAAATATGGGTGCACAGTTGGTTAAGGAAGTAGCAACAAAAACCAATGATGTAGCTGGTGACGGAACAACAACAGCGACTGTTCTTGCTCAAGCAATGATTGTTGAAGGTGTTAAAAACATTGCTGCAGGAGCTAACCCAATCATCTTAAGACGTGGCATGAAGGCTGCGACTGAAGAAGCGGTTAGAGCTATCGTTGAAATGAGTCAAACACTAAAGGGTAGAGAACAAATAGCAGAGGTTGCAGCGATATCTGCCGGTGATGAAGCCATAGGAGATTTGATAGCCGAGGCAATGGAAAGAGCTTCCAAAGATGGCGTCATTACCATTGAGGAATCCAAAAGTATGGATACAGAATTAGAAGTTGTTGAGGGGATGCAATTTGATCGAGGCTATTTGTCACCATATATGGCTACAGATATGGATAAAATGGAAGCCTTGCTTGAGCAGCCTTATATCCTGATTACGGACAAAAAGATTTCTAATATTCAAGAGATTTTGCCCATCCTTGAGCAAATTGTTCAAGCAGGCGCAAAACTATTAATCATAGCAGAAGATGTTGAAGGAGAAGCATTAGCGACACTTGTTGTGAACAAATTAAGGGGTACCTTTAACTGTGTAGCAGTAAAAGCACCTGGATTTGGTGATCGACGTAAAGCCATGCTACAAGACATCGCCATATTAACAGGTGGTACAGTTGTTTCAGAAGAACTGGGCCTTGACTTAAAAGAAGCGACTATGGAGATGCTTGGTAAAGCGAAATCTGTTAAAATCATGAAAGAAAACACCATAATTGTAGATGGCGCTGGTAGTAAAGACGACATCCACAGTCGTGTGGCACAAATCAAGAATCAGATAGAAGATACCACATCAGACTTTGATCGTGAAAAACTTCAAGAAAGATTGGCAAAATTATCTGGTGGTGTAGCGGTAATCAAAGTGGGTGCTGCAACGGAAACTGAAATGCAAGAGAAGAAGTTGCGTATGGAAGATGCTTTAGCAGCAACCCGTGCAGCGGCTGAAGAAGGTATCGTAGCAGGCGGTGGTGCAGCATATATCCATATTACTAAAAGAATTGAATCCATAGTGGACGGTCTAGAAGGTGATGAAAAAACGGGGGCCAAAATTATACTAAAAGCCTTAGAATCTCCTCTGCGCCAGATTGTAGTGAATGCTGGACTTGAAGGTTCTGTCGTTGTTAATAGGGTGAAAGAATCCGATATGGGTATAGGCTTTAATGCTTTAACAGAAACATATGTTGATATGGTGGAAGCAGGCATAATTGATCCGACAAAGGTGACAAGATCAGCCTTGCAAAATGCCACATCGGTAGCATCGACATTACTGACTACAGAGTCTGTTGTAGCAGATATAGAAGAAGAAAATCCAATGCCAATGGGTGGTGGTGCACCTGGTATGGGAATGATGTAAAAGTGACATCGTCACATTAATGATTATAAAATGAATAAGGGAGACTACGGTCTCCTTTATTTGATTGAAAAGATTTACACATAAGCAATAAAAGTAGATTGGCCATACAAAATATTAAATAGGAATAAGGTTGTTTCTAAAAGGTCTATCCTATATAATGTAATTGACTCAATTTCTCAAAGGCAATCAAGTGTCGCACTATTTCGGAGGCCATAATGAAGGTAAATGATATTTTTAATGAGCAACTTGTAGAACGAAAACAGAACATGACAGATAATCTTAAGAGGATTACCATCCTAGCAGGGGGCGTTATTGTTTTAGCTGTAGCATTTTTAACCCCCGGACTAAGAAACTTGATATACATTATAGCCATAGGTGTCATTTTGTGTGTAGTCTTTTTATTTAGACGTTTTAATGTAGAGTATGAATATATCTTTACCAACGGCGAATTGGATATTGATCAGATTATCAATAAAAACAGACGAAAAAGGTTGTTGTCTGTCCATGTGGATAATTTTATCATCATGGTCCCAATTTCTAACAAAGATTATGGGAAAGATGTTGAAAAATATTCGAAGCTTTATGACGTAAGTAGTGGGGTACTTCAAGAAAATACTTATGCTGCTATTTTTGATAAAGATTCAAAAAAAATCAAGCTGATTTTTGAACCAAACGAGAAAATATTTGATGCAATTCGTGCTTATATTCCAAGAAAAATTAAAAAATAGATAGAAAAGATTGGCAAGGTGGTTGGTCATATGCGAAGAGTTGGAGTCGAGAAATTAAAAAAGGATATGATCTTGGCAAAGCCCATATATACTAATAATGGGGTCATATTACTAAAGGAAGGAACATTATTAACCGAAAAATTCATAAATAAGATTCATGATATTGATGTAGATTACATTTATATTAAAGATGAATTGTCAGAAGGTATTGAGATTGAAGCACTTATTAGTGAAGAGACTGTTCAATCCACAAAAAGGGCTCTAGAAGATAGCATGGAGAAAATGCGCAAAGGATATTTTAGTGCCAGCCAAAGTATTGTAGAAAAAGTGGATGCTGTCATTTCAGAGGTGGTTGCCAATCCCCATGTGATGGTGAGTCTTCAAGAGATACGTAACAGAGATGCGTATTTACATATGCATTCTATTAATGTGTGTGTGATTTCCCTACTAATTGGGAAAAAATTAAATTACAATGATGCCCAGTTAAAGCATTTAGCACTTGGCGCTATTCTTCATGATGTGGGGAAAACACAGATTAAATATGATGTCATTCGATATAGGGAAGATTATGTTGACAAAGAATATAAGATTTATAAAGAGCATGTAAGGTTAGGTTATGAAATGATTAAGTCTATACCAAAATCTTCTTTGTTAGCCGCAAACATTGCTTTGACCCATCATGAACATTATGATGGAACGGGCTTCCCTCTTGGAAAAAAGAACACATCGATTCATGAGTTTTCAAGAATTGTTGCCGTAGCTAATGAATATGACAATCTACTCTATAATCTACCAAGAGATACACATATGCGACATTATGAGATTGTTGAAATGATCGTATCAAGAGCCTATACATGGTTTGACCCTGAAATCATAAAAATATTTAGAAAATCTATATCTCCATACCCTGTTTCAACAGGCGTGGTGTTAAATGATGGTCGTATTGGTATTGTAGCAAGATTGAATGAGGACTTTCCTACGAGGCCGGTCATACGCATCATTGATGAAACATCAATGGCAGTCGTAGGTGAAGTGGATCTTTCAGTAAACCTAAATACGCTTATTGTAGATGAAAAAGAGATTGACAAATAGGCTTATGTTTGTTAGAATCTCGAATTAATAACTTACTAGGAAAGTATAACAGAGAATATAGATACAACAACGTGCTAATGATGAAAGAGAGGCCTTAATTCATGCAAAAGATTCTTAAAGAGGGAATAACCTTTGATGACGTGTTACTGGTTCCAGCCCATTCGAAAGTCTTACCTAATGAAGTGAACTTAAGTACACAACTTACTAAAAAAATAGAACTTAGCATACCTTTAATGAGTGCAGGTATGGATACAGTAACAGAATCAAGAATGGCAATCGCTATGGCAAGACAAGGTGGTATTGGCGTTATACACAAGAACATGTCAATCGCTGAGCAGGCAGATCAAGTTGACCGAGTGAAGCGATCTGAAAATGGGGTCATAACCAATCCTTTTTCTTTGACACCGGAGCATTATGTTTATGAAGCCAACGCCTTAATGGCAAAATACAGGATATCAGGCGTTCCAATTATTGAAGTCGGATCGAAAAAGTTGGTTGGAATCTTAACCAACCGGGATTTAAGATTTGAAACAAATTTTGATCAAAAAATCAAGCATGTTATGACCAGTGAGAATCTGATTGTTGCACCTGAAGGTACAACATTAGACGAAGCAAAAAAAATATTGGGTAAACATAGAATTGAAAAACTTCCAATTGTGGATAGAGAAGGTAACCTTTCAGGTTTGATTACCATTAAAGATATTGAAAAGGCTATTTTATATCCGGACTCAACGAAGGATGATCAAGGGCGATTGAGGGTTGGAGCCGCGGTAGGTATTACAAAAGACATGATGGATCGAGTTGCAGCTTTGGTAGAAACAAAAGTAGATGTTGTGGTTTTAGACACAGCTCATGGTCATTCGGCCGGTGTTTTAAACGCAGTCAAGCAAATAAAGGCAACTTATCCTGATTTACAGATTATAGCCGGGAATGTAGCAACTAAGGAAGCGACCCTTGCGCTCATTGAAGCAGGAGCAGATGCTGTAAAAGTAGGTATAGGACCGGGTTCAATATGTACAACGCGGGTTGTGGCTGGCGTTGGTGTACCTCAGGTTACAGCTATAAGCGATTGCGCAGAAGGCGCAAAACCTTATGGAGTTCCAATTATCGCAGATGGGGGTATTAAGTACTCAGGTGATTTAGTCAAAGCCATTGCAGCGGGTGGGTCCGTATGTATGCTTGGTAGTCTTTTTGCAGGATGCGAAGAGAGTCCTGGAGATACGGAATTATTTCAAGGTAGAAAATACAAAGTTTATAGAGGTATGGGTTCTTTGGCAGCTATGGAAAAAGGTAGTAAAGACCGATACTTTCAAGGGGACAATGGAGATACCAAAAAACTGGTACCAGAAGGTGTAGAAGGACGTGTGGCATACAAAGGTCCGGCCGAAGATACGGTATATCAATTAATGGGCGGTTTAAGAGCGGGTATGGGTTATTGTGGTACATCCTCAATTAGAGATTTGATTGAAGAAGGTCAGTTTATAAAGATTACGGCAGCGTCATTAAGAGAATCTCATCCTCATGATATTCAGATTACAAAAGAAGCACCAAATTATAGTGTTGAAAATTAAAAAATCCTTAAAAACAAGGATATAAAGTTGAAATGGCAATCATAGTTGAGAAACTTAGGTTGCTATTTTCTTTTATTTAGCGTCAATTAAAGTACATAGCAACACCATGGTTTGTTGCAATTACATGGCGGAAAGATTATACTAAGGTTAGTAAATCATGGAAAAGGAGCAAATAAAATGAGTATGAGTATACCAACACCACATATTGAGGTGAAAGACAAAGGGGTTATCGCAGATACCGTTTTGATGCCAGGTGATCCATTAAGAGCAAAATTCATTGCAGAAAAATTCTTAGAAAATGTTGAACAATTTAACAGTGTAAGAGGCATGTTAGGTTACACAGGTACCTACAAAGGCAGAAAAATATCTGTAATGGGTTCAGGAATGGGGATGCCAAGTATAGGCATCTATTCATATGAGCTGTATGCCTTTTATGATGTGAAACGCATTATAAGAATTGGTTCATGTGGTGCATACACAGAGGATTTAGACGTTTATGATGTTCTATTGGTCGATGAAGCGTGGTCAGAGTCTAGCTATGCCAAAACGCAAAGTGGCTATGAGCAAGATACAACCTTTGCTACGCCAAAACTTAATGATAAGCTTGCTAATATAGCAAAAGTACTGGATATTCCCATAAAAAGAGGTAAAATTCATTCTTCAGACGTTTTTTATAGAGAAGATTTTAATGTCTATAAACATATACGAGATCAATACGGTTGTATGGCTGTTGAAATGGAATCTTTCGCTTTATTTGCTAATGCGAGTATTTTGGGTAAAGAAGCATCTTGTATTTTAACGGTCAGTGATTCCTTGGTAAAAGGGGATGTCACCACATCCGAAGAGCGACAAAATTCTTTTGTTAAAATGATGGAAATAGCATTAGAGATGGCAGAATAGTAAAAATCCTACCAATTATGTTGGTAGGATTTTTTTGTTCAAAATCCTATTCATCAAAAAAATATATAGCTTTACATACAAAACACTTTAATAAAACAAGTTCAAATGGTATAATGTTAGGAAATATAAGCAGGGAGTTGTTGGAAATGGATATAATAGATAAGCGAATATTACATATTTTACATAAGAATGCAAGGATAACCGCCTCAGAAATTAGCAATCAGATTAATCTATCTGTATCAGCGGTTGGTGATCGTCTTAAAAAGTTAGAAGCATCGGGCATGATAGAGAACTATACCACAATCTTAAACGCAACAATGCTTGGAAAATCTTTAACAGCTATTATTATGGTCGCCCTAGAGCGTCCTAAATATGCTGAAGTTTTTGAGACTTTTGTTAATAATGAAAAAGATATATTAGACTGTTATTATCTAGCTGGTGACTATGACTATGCGCTTAAAATAGTGACAAAAGATACGGCGACCTTGGAGACTTTGATTGGTAGAATTAAAAACGTAGAAGGCTTGTTAAAAACTAAGACGACCATTGTTTTATCTACAACCAAAGATGTTCATTCAGTTTTACCGGAATTATAGGCGATACAGATTTTTGTCAAAGCAAAAATAATTATCGCGAACAATAGAATAATTCTTAACCCACTTTTTATTAAAGGGAGGTGCGATATGTCATACGTACAGCTCATATATAACCCAAATTCAGGACAAAAGCTTTTCTCTGTGCATATAGATACTTTTTTAGCCTGTTTTCAAGAAAAAGGCTTTGAAGTAAGAGTACACCGTACATCCATTGAGGATAACTTAGAAAAAATACTCAATATAAACAAACTTAAAGATTGTGTTGCCTTGATTGTTGCCGGAGGAGATGGTACAGTCAACGGCGTGGTTCAAGTTATGATGGAACAAAAAATAGATATACCTCTAGGGGTTATACCTGTAGGTACAGCGAATGATTTTGCGAAACATCTAGGTATGTCGACAGATATAGCCAAAGCTATCGAGATGCTTTCAAAGATGCAAATCTCTCAAGTGGATGTAGGAAAGGTCAATAATCGCTATTTTGTAAATGTGTGTTGTGGTGGCCTTTTTACCAATATATCTCAAAACATTGATGTGGAGTTAAAAAATACCATTGGTAAACTTGCCTATTACATTAAAGGTGTCCAACAATTGCCGGGATTTAAGAAACTTAGGTTTAAAATTCAACATGATCAGGGTGAAATTGATGATTTGTTTTATTTGTTTTTAGTGTTGAATGGATCTAGTGCCGGTGGTTTTTCGAAACTTGGACAAAATGCTAATATCAGTGATGGGCTTATGGATTTTGTGGGTATTAAGGCATGTCCATTAGCTGATATGCCTGGCCTTTTTGGTAAAATACTAATTGGAGATCATTTAAAAGATAAAAATGTAATCAGTTTTCAAAGCAAACATATCTCGATTGAATGTTTAGAAGGTGTTGAGGGCTTTGAAGAATCGGATATAGACGGTGAAGCAGGACCACATTTTCCTTTAGTCATAGAGGTCATGCATAAACGTTTAAATGTAATCAAGTAAATCAAATAGAAGGAAAGAGGATATGTATGTTAAAAATGAATATCACTGAATTTAGAGATGAAATAAAAACAGAAATGTTAGGTTATGAAGAAATAACAGAAGCATTGGTTGAAAAATGGTTTGAGAATTTTGAAGCTTTTATAGACGCAAAAAGACCAAGTGGTCTATTAGAATACAAAGGTTCTCAAGTGGAAGTGATGCTTAAGGATGAAACAGACTTATTTATGATGGTGGACCGTTATCTAGCGGCTATTGTCAACGAGGATTTGGACAATTATTTCACAGACTGGACTTTTTAAGGAGATAGACATGAAAGGTATCGTAATGAAGCTATTATTTGCTCTATGGATTATAATGGTTTTTTCCTCATGCTCAACTAAGGTTGACCAAGAAGATGTCCAAGCCGATGAAATAGATGCGCAAAGTCAAATACTAGACAATCAGAACTTAGGCATAACAACAGAACCAACAACAGAACCAGATGAGGGAACAGATAGTCAAGAAGAAGATCTTACTCAAGTGCCAATAGATTATAAATCCTTAGGTGTCAATGAAATAGGTGATATCATGGTTGTCATGTATCATGGTATTATGGACAACCCCCCATACCATCGAAGTAAGGAAGATTTTATACGTGATTTGCAATATTTTTATGATAACAACTACTATCTGATTTCAATGAAAGAATACCTAAGTCAACAGATTGATGCACCGCTTGGTAAAACACCGATTGTGTTAACCTTTGATGATGGCTTAGCGTCAACTTTTGCTCTTATAGAAAATGAAGTGGATCCGGAGTCGGCTATTGGTATCCTCGAAGAATTCGTACAAGAACACAATGATTTTGGAAAAGCTGCAACTTTGTTCATACATGCTACCAATCAAAACTTTAAAGGAGATGGTGATGCCTTACAACGTTTGGAATGGTTGATAGAGAATGGCTATGAGATTGGAAATCACTCAGCAACCCATGCGGATTTAAGCAAGTTATCCAAAGACGCACTTATAAAAGAAATCGGACAAGTCGACTATTTTCTAAAAGCATTAATACCGGATTATAATATGTTGGCCATAACCTATCCATATGGTAAACGCCCTGAAGCATCATTAATTCAGTACCTATCTCATGGTCAATATGAAGATGTAGAGTTTGGTTACGAGGTTGGATTTAGGGAAGGACCCAGCAGCAAGATGGTACCGCCAAGTCATATAAAATTTGATCCCTATAATGCACCGAGAGTAAGAGGGTCAGAAGGGGACGTTCAAGACTTATGGTGGTTTCTTGATTATTATGAAAAAAATGCTGACGAGCGATATATTTCAGATGGCAATGCGAATACGATTGTAGTGCCAAAAGAAAAAGTTGACTTGGTAAATAATGACAAAGTTATGGACATGGAATTGATTGTTTACGAATAAGAAAAAGTTGAAAGAAAGTACTTTAGTGATTTGAAAGCACTTTCTTTTTTGTTTTCTTTTCATGTGTTAAAATAAATATAAGAACCCATTCAAAGACCATATAGGAGTCCAAAAAAATATGAATATGGAAATGAATATGGAAATGAATCAAAAAATCATAATGACCCCACAGTTAGAATATTCTTTGAAGATTCTAAAGCTTAGCTATGAGGAACTGGTTGATTTTTTACATGAAGAAATGCTATCAAATCCAATTCTAGAATATAAAGAACCAAAAGAAACCAAGTTGAAAATAAATAAAGAAGAACGAGAGCTTAATCTTCAAAGCTATAGTTCGTATTCAAGGGAAGAAGATGATGGATATACCAACGGCATACCGGATATGAAATCTTATAAAACCGACCTTGTAAGTCACTTGAAATTACAGTTACATATACTGGATTTACCTGAGACGGTGATGAAAATCGGAGAATTTCTGATAGAAAGTCTAGATAATAAAGGCTATTTGAAAATTGATATCAAGGATGTAGCTAAAATGCTTCATACAAAAGAAGAAGAAGTTAATCAGGTATGCCAAATAATTCAACAATTTGACCCACCGGGTATCTGTGCCAGAAATCTGAAAGAATGCTTGAAGTTACAATTAATGAATCGAAAAAATGTAAAAAAAGGGTTGATAGAATTAATAGATTGTCATCTTGAGGCGATAGGCGACAATGCATTGCCTAAGATTTCAAAAAGTATGGCTATGCCTATAAACGAAGTACAGGCGTTAATTGAAGAAGTACGGAAGCTAAACCCTAAGCCTGGAAGCTATTTTCAAACAGATATGATTCATTATATTCGTCCGGATGTCATTATTTCCAAACAAGACGAGCGTTATAGTATTGATATATGTAAAGACAAGATACCAAAAATAATAGTTAATCCCTATTATTTGGATCTACTTAAAGAAGGCGATAAAAAATTAGGTGATGCTTATCCTTATATTCAGAATAAGGTTAACAGTGCCAATTGGCTTATGCGTTGTATAGATCAAAGAATGGAAACCTTAGAAAAAGTGACAAAAGCCATATTCATGCATCAAATAGATTTTTTTGATAAGGGTAGAGCCTATCTTAAACCAATGAATCAGAGAGAAATAGCTGACGCTTTAAACCTGCATGAATCAACCATCAGTCGTACGGTAAATGGAAAATATTTATTGTGTCAATGGGGTATGTTCGAGTTGAAATATTTTTTTTCCAGTAAGGGTATTAAACAAGAAGTGGGAGAAGATGCTTCATCGGCCATGGCAAAATTTGCCATACAAGGTATTGTAGATGGTGAAGATAAACATAATCCTTATAGTGATTCAAAAATATGCACCTTATTGCAGAATGAGGGGATAGGCATATCCAGAAGAACAGTAGCCAAATATCGAGAGCAGTTAGGTATACCATCCGGAAAAGTAAGAAAACATTATATATAAAATGGGTAATAATTACCAATAAAGAAAAAAATGTTAAAAAATGACAACTTTTAGGCTGTATCAAGAAGAACATTAAGCAAAAATGGGCATGATTATTGCTACAATGAATGGAATAAAAGAAGATGATAGATAAGGGGTAAAAAATGAATTCAACCAGTGTAATAAGAAAAGTGATGATTAGGCATAAAAAAGGTCTACATGCAAGAGTGGCCGCGATGATTGTTCAAAAAGCTGTAGAGTTACAAAATGACTATGGGGTAATTTTTAAGGTGCAAAAAGGCGCTTTTAAAGAAGTGCCATTAACCAGTATATTATTACTAATTTCTATGAAAATTAAAGCGGGAGAAGAAATAGAGATATTAACAATTGGTAATGAAGCAAAAGAAGCATCAGAAAAAATGGGGCTTTACTTGGAAAGTGATTTTGACTATGATCAGACTTCAATGAACAGCATTGACAACCTATTGCAGGACAATATTCTAACAGCTGAGAATATATTTAACAATATTGGAAATGGCTTATTGGTCATAGATGAGAATGATATAGTAACGCTTTTTAATGCTGAAGCAGAAAGACTTTTTGGTATAAGGTCCGATCAGATTATAGGTAAGAACATCAAGGTGGTCATGCCGGAATCAGAACTACCGGAAGTTGCGAAAACCCAAAAATCAAAAATAGGATACACCCAAAACAGAGGTAAGTATACCATTGTAACCAATACGACACCTTTGATTGTTGAAAATGAAGCAAGGGGCGCCGTTAGTATCTTTGAAGATATATCAAAACTGGTTAAGATTTCATGGCAACTTAAGGAAATTAAAGAGTTAAAGGAGAAATATCAGCTTATTTTAGAATCAGTACAAGATGGCATTTGCGTTTTTGACCATAAAGGAAAAATCACTTATATCAATGCTGCATATTGCCAAATCGTTGGAAAAAGCATCAAGGAAATTATTGGTAAGAATATTTATGACTTATCACCGAATGGGGACAGGGTTAAGGTTTTAGAAACAAGGCAGCCCATATTAGGTGGGATAAGTGAAAAAGAAAACGGTGTTACGATTGTGGCAAATATTAACCCCTTAATCGTTGACGGGCAGATACGGGGTGGTATTTCTACCATTAAAGACATCACTCAATTACAAGATTTGATGGAAAAACTGAATCAGATCTCGGCAAAGGCAGATTATCTTCAAGAAGAACTGATTAGAACCAAAAGGCTTGGGCCGGCTTTTGATCGAATTATTGGTGTCAGTGGCAAAATTTATGACTCAATGGCCATTGCTGCAAAAGCATCGCTTAGTAACTATACGGTATTAATTAGAGGTGAGAGTGGTACCGGTAAGGAGTTGATTGCAGAAGCTATCCATTATTCAAGTGCTAGAGACAAAGAGCCATTCATTAGGGTTAACTGTGGTGCAATACCACCCACACTACTTGAAAGTGAGTTATTCGGACATGAAAAGGGCGCTTTTACTAGTGCAGTAAAAACCAAATTAGGTCGCTTTGAGTTAGCCCATAAAGGTACGATTTTTCTTGATGAAATTGGTGAGTTAGACAAAAGTATGCAGGTAAAACTGCTCAGAGTGGTTCAGAACAAAGAATTTCAAAGAGTCGGTGGAGAAAAAACAATAAAAGTAGATGTGCGCATTGTGGCAGCCACCAATCAGAATCTAGAAGAGCTTCTTAAAACAGGTGATTTTAGAGAAGATCTATACTACAGGTTGAATGTAATTCCTATATGGTTACCACCTCTTAGAGAAAGAAAAGAAGACATACCTGTGCTTGTTGAATATTTTGCAGAAAAAATATGTAAGGATTTGGAAAGAAGTAACATAACCATAGAAAAAGAAGGGATGCGTGCCCTGATTCAATATGATTGGCCAGGTAATGTACGAGAACTAGAAAACATCATGGAGAGAACCATCATATTACTAGATGGTGATGTGATTAGACTTACGAACATACCCTCCTATGTTATAGGAAATCGCCAAGAAAACATGAAAAAACCAGCGGGTGTTTCAATAATGGAACTGGATGATGATTTAACTTTTAAAGAGTATGAAGAAATAATCATTAAGACAGCCCTTAAAAGACATGGTAGCTACAACAAAGCAGGTAAAGCATTAGGACTTACACATAATACAGTTGCAGCGAAAGTCAGAAAGTATAATATTCGATTTAATGAGACATCTGATTGAACTGGCACAGATATTGCTACTATTAAAATAGAGTTGTTATAGAAACTGGAAAACAGCTAAGAAGAAAAAATGGAGGAATCTATTATGGCAGCAACAGTAAGCAGTTTTATAAGTGCAATCAATGATTCAATTACAAGCAACAAGGTTTTTCTAACAGATTTAGATGGGGTAATAGGGGATGCAGATCATGGCATTAATATGACCCGTGGATTTAATGCCGCTGTGCTGAAGGTGACAGAGGAAGATAGTGATGTAGGTGCAACCCTTAAGAAAGTGGGTATGACACTGATTTCAACGGTTGGAGGTGCTTCCGGACCATTATATGGTACAGCTTTTATGAAAGCTGGCGGTGAAGCTGTTGGAAAGACAGCATTAGATGGTGAAACAATTAGTAAGATGTGGCTGGCAGCACTTGAGGGCATAAAGGCAAGAGGTAAGGCAACGCTCGGTGAAAAGACGATGATTGATGCGATAGAACCGGCTATGGAGGCGTTTAATAAAGCCATGGGCGAAGGTGCGACGATTGAAGAAGGTCTTGATAAAGCCATTGAAGCGGCAGAGGTCGGTATAGAATATACGAAGACCATTCGTGCTACAAAAGGACGAGCAAGTTATCTAGGTGATCGTAGTATTGGTCATCAAGATCCTGGGGCGACCTCTTTTACTATTATATTGAAAACAATAACCGATCATTATAAGAAAGAAGTATTGGGGGTATAAAGATGGTAGGCATAGTGGTTGTATCCCATAGTAAAAAAGTAGCAGAAGGTATCGTAGAGTTATCTATGCAAATGGCTGGAGTCAATCAAAAAATAATTGCTGCAGGTGGTATGGAAAATGGAGAAATAGGAACAGATGCTGTTAGAATAGCAACCGCAGTTAAGGAAGCGGAAACAGGAAAAGGGGTTGTTATATTAGTGGATCTAGGTAGTGCTGTTATTAGTTCTAATCTAGCCATTGAGCTCCTTGAAGAAGAAGGCTTGAACATAGATGTTCGCATAGCAGACGGACCGGTACTTGAAGGTGCAGTTAGCGCATCTGTACAAGCCTACATCGGGGGAACGATAGACGAAGTCGTATCAGCGGCAGAACTTGCAAGAGATGTACTCAAACTACAGTAGAGTTACAAATAAGACAACGAGGAGGTGCTAAGGTGAAAGAAGTTGTTTATATGATTGTAAATCGTTTGGGTATTCATGCAAGGCCGGCTGCAGAGATTGCAAAAATAGCATCCAAATTCGATTGTGATGTTACACTAACGGGTAATAATAAACAGGCGAATGCCAAAAGCTTACTTATGATTATGGCCTTGGGAATTAAAAACGATCAAGAAGTAACCATAGCTGTAAATGGACCGGATGAAGACAAGGCTATAGAAGCCTTAAATATCCTGATTACAAATAATTTTTATGAGGATTAGAGGTGCAAATAATGGAATATCAAGGTAAGGCTGTTGTTGAAGGCATCGGCATGGGTAAAGTACAATTACTACTATCTGCTTTTGATCATGAACTTGAAGCATATGAAAAAGAAAGTCAAGAAGCGGAGAGAGAAAAACTTCAAAAAGCCATTGAAGGTGCTCTTGAACAAATAGACAAAATATTGGATCAGGCTAGAAATAGCACCAATAAGGACCAGATTGCCATTATGGAAGCGCATGTGCTTATGATGCACGATCCGATGCTACAAGATACGGTTGATCGATGTATTGAAGATGGTTTGTCGGCACCGGAAGCTACATTAAAGGCGACGGACGAGGTAGCAGCTATTCTAGGAAGCTTGGAAGACCCCTATATTAGAGAACGTGCAGCGGATGTTAAAGATGTAGGAAAAAGAATCATACGGGTGCTCCTTGGAATTCCTGATCCTAAGCTGGATGGACATAATATCATATTATGTGGTGAGGACATTGAACCATCGGTGATTGCGAACTTATCATCCGATCAAGTGGTCGGTATTGTTATGGGCAGTGGCAGCGCTACTTCACATTCGGTTATTATCGCTAAGTCAAAAGGGATTGTTACCATAGTAGGCATTGGAGATACGATTAGCGAACTGAAAAATGATGCAACAGCCATTGTAGATGGTTACGAAGGCAAGTTGATTGTAAATCCTGATAAAGAAACAGTCAGCAAGTACGAAGAAGCTTTGAAGATAGAAGAAGAGAAGCGTGTATATTATCTGAGCCTAAAAGACCTTCCGGCAATTACAATGACCGGTCAGGAAATCACCTTAGCGACCAACATAGGAAACCCCAAGGATATTGATGATGCTCTAAAATATGGTGGCAAAGGCGTTGGACTTTTCAGAACTGAATTTGTTTTCATGGGTAAAAAGAAAATGCCAACAGAGGAAGAACAATTTGAAGCTTATCGCTATGTTGTTGAAAGATCAGAGGGTCATCTATGCGTCATTAGAACAATGGATATAGGCGGCGATAAACCTTTAAGCTACCTAGACATTGGCAAAGAAGAAAACCCTTTCTTAGGATGGCGAGCAATTCGTATATGCTTAGAGCGAACAGACATATTCTTAACACAGATCAAAGCGATTCTTAGAGCTTCAGCTTATGGGAAACTAGCCATTATGTTACCTATGATTATCGGTTATGAAGAAGTAACAGCCGCAAAATCATTAATTGAAGAAGCCAAGACCATGTTAGAGACTCAAGGTCAAGCCTATGACAAAAATATTGAAGTTGGCATCATGATAGAGACCCCAGCAGCGGTAATCATGTCCGAGGAACTGGCACAGGAGATGGATTTCTTTAGCATTGGTACCAATGATTTGGTTCAATATACCCTTGCGGTAGACAGAGGTAATCAAAGAATCAGTCACTTATATGATCATTTCAATCCGGCTGTACTTAGATCTATCAAAACAGTTATTGACGGGGCACATAAGCATGGAAAATGGGTCGGTGTCTGTGGTGAAATGGCGGGTGATCCTTTGGCGACGAAGCTTTTGGTTGAGATGGGTGTTGATGAGCTGAGTATGAGTGGACCATCCATACCCAAAATCAAAGAAATAATACGAAAAATGGATGATAAAGAAAATATTGTAGAAGAAGTACTTAAACAAAAAGAAGTAAAAAAAATCAGGCAACTATTAGCTGGCACAGTTCTTGCTACTAATATAAAGTGATACCATTAATCAAAAGGAGGATGAAAAATGAAAAAAATTATCAACAATCCAGACAATGTAGTAGATGAAATGCTCAAAGGGATTATCGCGGCACATCCAAGCTACGTAAAGAGAGTAGAAGGTTTTGAGGTATTGGTAAGAGCCAATGCACCACAGCCCAAAGTTGCCTTGGTTAGTGGCGGGGGCAGTGGTCATGAGCCTTCACATGGTGGCTTTGTTGGAAAAGGCATGTTAGATGGCGCGGTTGCCGGAGCAGTATTTACATCACCTACACCAGACCAAGTCTATGAAGCAATCAAAGCAGTAGATGGCGGTAAAGGTGTGCTACTGGTTGTCAAAAATTACACTGGGGATGTAATGAACTTTGAAATGGCAGCAGAGATGGCAGCAGAAGAAGGCATCACCGTTGAACATGTCGTTGTTAACGATGACGTTGCCGTAGAAGATAGTACCTGGACAACAGGTAGAAGAGGTATTGCAGGAACTGTATTGATTCATAAGATTGCAGGCGCAAAAGCTGAAGCAGGTGGCGACCTTCAAGAAGTTAAGCGCGTAGCAGAGAAAGTTATTGCGAATGTAAAATCAATGGGTATGGCACTTACCACATGTACAGTACCGGCAGCTGGGAAACCTAGTTTTGTTCTTGGTGATGATGAAGTTGAAATTGGTATGGGTATCCATGGCGAGCCAGGCACACACAGAGAAACCTTACGTTCTGCAAACGATACAGTCGACCATTTGCTTGGTAAAGTATTAGAAGACTTAAGTCTTGATAAGGATGATGAAGTTGCTGTAATGGTTAACGGCTTAGGCGGAACACCCATTATGGAACTTTATGTTGCGAATTTAAGAGTAGCAGAAGTATTGGCTGAAAAAGGTATTCGTATAGCTAAGACCTATGTAGGTAACTATATGACTTCTTTAGACATGGCTGGTTTTTCAGTTACAGTATTAAAATTAGATGCTGAGCTTAAAGATCTATTATTTGCACCAGCGGATACACCAGCACTTGTTCAAAACTAAGATATTTATATAATAATTGAACTTTAGGTTGAAAAAATCTGAGTTTATTTAAGTCAAATAGGTCTCTAAGCAGATAAAATGCTTAGAGATCTTTTTTCTGTTTTCATTAGGGGTACCATGAAGACCCTTTCACAGCATGCTCATGTTGATTGTTACCAAAAAAAACAATTCTGTGCAAGAAATAATGTGTATATTTTATGAGGTAAATTAATGAAAATTGCTCTATAATATAATATAGAAGATTCTTGTTTAACGAAGGTATAGATGGTTATGATTTTTTGTGATAATTGACAGAGCAGATTGGGGTGATACATTTTGGGCGTTCGAATTGTTATGAATAAGCCGGGCAGTGGTAAAACGGATAAATTGTATAAAGAAATCATAGAGGCTTCCATAGCGTTGCCGACAGATGAAACCATTTTACTCATTGTACCTGAGCAAGCCACGTTGAATGTTCAACATGAGATGATAAGGGCCCATCCCAATCATTGTATTACCAATATAGAGGTGCTTAGTTTTGGAAGGCTTTCTTATAGAATGGTGGACGAACTCGGCGTTGCGGGTAAAGCTTTGCTCTCAGATGTTGGAAAGACCATGATGATCCGTAAGATTATTGATACTTCAAAAGCAGATTACCCTTTTTTAAGTAGGCATATTCAGAAAAAAGGCTATGTAAATGAGTTGCGTGATTTGATGTCAGAATTCTCAAGGTATGGCATATCAGAATATGACTTTGAAAGTATCGTAGATCAAACCGATGCGGAGATTCTTAAAATTAAACTAAGAGACTGTGGAAAACTCTATAATACCTACAAAGAACAATTGCTTGCTAATTATTTAAGTGGTGAAACCCTTTTTGAACGTCTGGTAGAGATTGCCCATAAGAGTCAGTGGTTAAAAAAAGCCACCATCATGATAGACGGGTTCTATGGTTTTACACCGATACAATATCTTTTAATAGAAAAACTTATGTATACCGCGAAAGATTTGACCCTAACCCTAACCGGTGAAGCTTCTGTCCTTAAGGGAAAACCTTTAGACGAGAGCCATCTATACTATGAGAGTTATTATACCTATCATGCCTTGATGCAAAAGATTCATGAGCAAAGGATTCATGATTATACAGAAGAAGAATGGATAGAAGAATCAAGGGGTGATGTGAACTTCATCCAGCATTTAAGAGAAAATCTCTATCAGTATCCATATGATGTATTTGGGGCGGGCCCAAAAGGGTTGCGTTTGGCCCATGCTTCATCGATGAAAAAAGAAGTGGCTTATTTAAGAGACAGTATACTCAAGTTGGTTATGGAAAAAGACTATACTTATAACGATATAGGGGTGTTAGCCGGTGATCTAAACCGTTATGAACGCCTCATCAATGAAATGCTTCCAGAGGCAGGTATCCCAATTTATTTTGACAAGAAAAAGCCCTTTGCATCCAACGATGCGGTGATTTTTGTTATGTCCATTATTAAAGTGTTTAAAAGCAATTTTAGTTATGAGGCAATTTTTGAATATCTAAAATCAGACTATGTGGACTATGACCAGGATCTGTTAGACCATTTGGAAAACTATGTTATCCGTTACGGTATCAGAGGCCTATCAGCTTGGTCAAAAGAATGGGTCTATAAAGTTCCGGATATTCACAAGAAAAAAGATACGCCACTAGCCATCCAGCTCTTATCAGCCATCAATGACTTAAGGAAAGAGATTATTTCTCCCTTTTTGATGGTCAAACATTCTAAAAAACAAAGGGTCAAAGATCACTTACTGCACATCTATGAGATACTACTTTATCACGGAGTAGAATCAAAAATTCAGAACAAGGCAGACGACTATATGTCGACGTATCATTATGATGAAGCAAGGACTTATAACCAAGTCTACAAAGTATTAATGACTTTATTTGATCAATTGGCCTTGATGTCCACTGAAGAAAAGGTGGATGATGGGACGTTCAATAATCTAATGGAAGCGGGCATTGAACAACTTGAACTTGGCCTTGTGCCGCCTAGGATGGATCAGGTGATTATCGGGGATCTGACAAGAAGTCGAATGCCGCGTAAAAAAGCTATTTTTGCTATTGGTTTAAACGAAGGTGTTGTACCCATGTTGAAAGAAGGATCAGGGTTATTAACAGACCGTGAAAGAGAATGGATGGTGGAAAAAGGGATAAAATTAGCGCCAACGACCATAAAGAACCTATACCGAGAACAGTTCTATATCTATATGGCCTTGTTAAATACAAGTAAGAGGCTATACTTAAGTTATACCCTTATGAATGAGGAAGGTAAAGCAACCAGACCATCTCATTTAATCCATATGGTTAAGAAGATATGTCCTCTAGTTAAGCATTATAATATAGATCAACTTTATAAAAATAAGATCGTCTTCAATAGACCAAGTGTGGTTTTTAAGCAGTTGTTGCAGAAACTACAAAAAGACAAAGACATCAATATAAATGGTGATAGTGATATCGAATCCATACTAACCTGGTTTAGAAATGAACCAGCGTGGTACTCAAGGCTGGAAATAGCTCTTAGAGGTCGCAAGGATCATTTTTTAGAAGATCATTTATCAGATCATCATAGATTGTACGGAGAAACACTGAAGAACAGTGTGTCTCGGCTTGAACAGTTTTCCAAGTGTCCTTTTGCCCACTTTGTTACTTATGGCTTAAAGGCTCATGAAAGAGAAGCTTATGAGATTACCATGCCTCAGCTGGGATTAATATTTCATAAGGTCATCGAGCTGATATCTAAGCGTGTACAAAAACGACAATTATCATGGTCAGAAGTCACAGAAGCAATGCGAAAAGAATGGATTGAAGAATTTGTAATGAATCTTGCAGGTGAAGAGACCCAAAGGGTATTTTTTGATTCTAATAGAAACATCTTTTTGTTGAACCGACTAAAGAGAATCTTGAATCGATCCATATGGGCCATTGCGTATCAAATCAGTCAAGGTGACTTTAGACCACAGTTTACAGAATGGCATTTTGACGGCGCTGATTATGATGTGAACAGCTTAAATCTAGAACTGGATAACAGTAGAAAAATGATATTAAGAGGTACAATCGATAGGATAGACAGCTATTCGAATGATAGCTATACCTATATAACGATTATTGATTATAAATCTTCCAGTCAGGATTTGGATTTTGGTGATATTTATCATGGGCTTCAATTGCAACTTCTGGTGTATCTAAATGCCGCACTTCAGGTGCAAGAAAAGGCATCGGATAAGAAAATCATACCGGCCGGTTTGTTTTATTTTAAGATAGATGATCCCTTTATTGCTTCTACTGCAGAATTCAATGAATCACATATTGAAGATGAACTGCTAGAATCTATGCAGTTAAAAGGCGTCGCTTTAAATGATACTGAAGTTATAACAAAACTGGACAATTTATTTGTCAAAGCATCCAAAGTCATACCGGTGTCGAAAAATAAGGATGGTCAGCTATCTAAGGTGTCAAAAGTCTTGGAACTAGAGGATTTCGATACACTATGTGGCTATGTACGAGAAGAAACCCAAAGAATAGGTAATGAAATCATAAAAGGCAATATTGAAGTCAAACCCTATAAAAAAGGGGAAGTAAGTGCTTGTGACTATTGTAAATATGGGGGTATATGCCGATTTGATGAAAAGATGCCGAACTTTGAATACCGGCGGACGGACAAAGAACAGGATAGAGAATATCTTGAAATGATGAAAAATCATTGGCAACAGGATTAGTTCAGTGTTACACTATACTATAGGGCAATTTTATAATCAACTGAAATGGGCGTCAAAAATGCAGTCGAATGAAATGAGGTATCAAATATGGAAGATGTCATTAGGAGAATTATTGATATTGAGGAAAAGGCACAAGCATTAATGAAACACACGATGCAAGAGAAGGAAGCACTTATAAAAAGCTATGAAGAAAAAACAGTCGCCTTGGAAAAAAGAATCCTTGAAGAAGCCGATACTAAAATTGAGCAAATAAGAAAAAAAGAACTAAGTGACAGTACCAATGAGAGAAAAGAAGCAGAAAAACAATGTGACATGAAAATAATGGCCATAGAAGAAAAAATCAAAAAAAACAAAGAAGTATGGATTTCTGATTTGGTCAATCAAGTCTTAAGTAGGTAGGTTGAGTTATGCTAAATGCTTTTAAATATGCACATCTAACAACTAAAATCAGAGCTATGCAAGGCAAGATGCTGAAAGATGAGGATTTTGTAAATCTACTTAGAATGCAGTCTGTTAAGGAAATAGCCAATTATTTGAAAAACAATACGTATTATAAGCAGAATTTTGAGGAGATGGACAATCAAGACATACATCGTGGGCAGCTAGAGATTATGCTTAACCGTGCACTGATTCACGATGCCCTCAAAATAGCGAAATTCTTAAAAGGGAAAGAAAAATCCATTTATAGGTTTGTATACCGAAAGCAAGAAATAGAGGACCTAAAAAAAATGCTGCGAGCCCTACATATGGGTAAACCTCTAGATAAAATAGATCGAAAAACCCTTTTTATTAGCCATCATAGCAATATTGATTTTAATACGGCTCTAAAGGCAAATACCATTCGTGAGTTAATTGATACCCTGGAAGACACCAATTTTTACCCGATTCTATCTCCACTGCTCATAGAAGACAATAAAATCAATCTATTTGCAGCTGAAATGGCCCTTGATTTGTATTATTATAATCAAGTTCATGATCAAATTCACAAAAAAATATCTGGAAAAGATTATGAGATTATGCATATGAGCTTTGGCTTGGATGCAGATTTTAGAAATATGATGTGGATTTATCGAAGCAAGCAATTTTATAATCTTAGAAAAGAGATTATTTACAGTTATATTATACCAAATGGGCATAAGCTGAAAAAACAAGATATCATCAAATTGGTTGAGGCAGATACCGGCCAAGAAGTCTTAAGACTTCTGAAAGCAGGGCCTTATGGAGAGATTGTTGACTTTGATAGTGGTCATTGGGACAATAGCTTTAATAAATATTATGGTAACAAACAGTTAAGACAGATGCGGCTTTTACCGTTTACCATTGCGCCAATTATTGGTTATATTTTTATCAAAGAAATTGAGATCTTGAATCTGACAACAATCATAGAAGGTGTAAGATACAAAGTTGATCCGAAAAAGGTTGAGACATACTTAGCGCGTCAGAGTAAAGGAGTGGGGAATTATGATTGAAAAAATGCATTTTGTAAATATTGTCGGACCGCTTAAATCATTTGATACATTCGTGATTCAAAGCTTTATACCACATGAGATTCAGTTGGAAAATGCTTACAATATTCTTCATTCGGTTAAAGGATTATTCAAGTTTGATGATGAGAATCCGTATCAAAAGCTTGAAGAGAAAGTAAATAAGTTAGGTGAGGTGGCCGATGTTGTTTTTGAATATGATGATACGGCACCAGTGGGTATTATGCCGGTGCATATGTTAGAACCGGAAATTGAAGGCTATGAAAGGCAAATTGAAACCATTAAGCATATCAGTAGCTCTCTTAGAGAAGATTTGGAATACAAAATTCAACTCAGAAACCAAATCATACCTATACAGAATTTGGATGTTAAGGTCAATGAACTGTTTGATTTTGACTATATGAAATTCAGATTTGGATCCATGGCAATAGATAACTTTAAAAAGCTTCAGGATTACATTGAAGCCATGGATGTTATTGCGTTTGAAGTTTCAAGAACAGACAAACTGGTCTACCTGTTTTACTTTACACCAAGAACAAAAAAATTCAATATAGACAGTCTTTTTGCATCTTTATATTTCACCAGAATTCGACTGTCAAATGACATCAAAGGTTACCCGAAACAAACTTTAGAAAAATTAAATGAAGAGATTGAAGAACTCACTTTACGGGTTGAAGAGTTAGACCAACAATCAAAATCTTATATTCAAAAACATATCAAACGCATTCAAGAGCTCTATACATATGTGGCCCAGCTTAACGGGACCTTTGATGTTAGGTCCATGGCGGTAAGGTCTAAAGATGCCTTTTATATGACAGGTTGGGTGGCAGATAGTGAGCTAGCCGCCTTCAAAGAGAAAATGGATGCTTTTCCAAGTGTTACATGTGTTTTTGAGGACGATGATACGAATAAAAACTCAAGACCACCAACCAAACTTAGAAACAATTGGTTCTTCAAACCTTTTGAACCGGTCGTAAAGATGTATGGCACACCCTCATACAATGAATTTGACCCTACAGTATTTGTAGCTATAACGTATATGCTCATGTTTGGAGGTATGTTTGGTGATGTGGGACAGGGTTTGGTGATTAGCCTTATTGGATATCTGCTTTATCGTAGATCCCAAAATGCCTTAGGACAGGTTATGATATATTTAGGTGGTGCTTCAGTGTTTTTTGGTTTCATTTATGGATCCTTCTTTGGAGATGACCATCTTCTGGGAAATCTGCTTAATTACAAACCCATTAACAGTATGGAGAATATGATGGAAATGTTAGGCAGTGCCATTGTTTTAGGCGTGGTGTTAATTCTGATAGTAATGCTCATTAATATTCGTAACGCTTATAAGCAGAAAAATATAGCGAAAATGCTATTTGATCGTAATGGTGTAGCCGGTTTGATTTTTTATCTTGCGGTACTTGGAATAACCTTATCAGTAGTCTTGAATGTAGATGTGCATCCCTTAGTGGTCATATTATTCGTGGTTGCCCCTTTGGTTCTAATATTTCTGGCGCACCCTTTGGACAATTGGATTCAGAAGAAAGAACATATTTTCCCCCAGGACAAAGGCAGCTATATTATTGAGGCTGTATTTGAACTTGTAGAAACTTTACTGGCCTTTTTGAGCAACACCATTTCATTTATGCGTGTTGGGGCTTTTGCATTAAACCATGTCGGATTTTTCCTTGTATTTAAGATTCTATCTGAAATGGTATCAAAAACAGACAATTCCATCAATGGCGTTCTGGTAATGTTTTTTGGGAATATATTGATTCTAGGACTTGAAGGCTTAATTGTTGGCATACAAGGCATCAGACTTGAATATTACGAATTATTTAGCCGTTTTTTCGAAGGTGAAGGAACGGAATTTAAACCATTTACCATAAAAAAGATCATAAAATAATCGCAACCAGCGGGATTTGAAAAATGGAGGAATCAAGATGAGTTTTATTTTAACAATGGCATTAATTCTGGTATTATCAACAGTAGTTGTAGGCATATGGAGTATACGAAGAAGCATTAAGCAGTCTCATGCGAAAGCATATATTGGCATTAATCTTACGACGTTTTTTGTACTGATGATTGGCGCGACAATATTTATTTTTAGTGGACCGGAGTCGATGGCTGCGACAGAAGACTTGGCGGTAGCCATTGCGTCACAAGAGGGACTTAAGTTTATTGCAGCAGCTTTATCAACAGGTCTTGCATCCATTGGTGCGGGTATTGCAGTTGCCATATCCGGATCAGCAGCTATTGGAGCAATTTCAGAAGATCCTAAGCTACTGGGAAAAACCGTTATATTTGTAGGTCTAGCAGAAGGAATTGCAATCTATGGATTGATTATCTCAATTATGATTCTTGGAAATTAAGGAAGTTGTAACCAAGCAAGTTTTAACCTTAAGGAGGTGCTTGTTGTGAAGATGTTTTTAATTAGCGATAATATCGATACAAAAACCGGCATGCGTCTGGCAGGTGTATCAGGTGTTGTTGTACATAAAAAAGAAGAAGTTATTGAGGTTTTTAACGATATATTAAAAAACCCGGAAGTAGATATTGTACTAATGACTGAAAAAATTGCATTGCTAATACCGGAGATGATTGATGATGTAAGATTGAACTATCAGACCCCTTTGATTGTCGAAATTCCTGACAGACATGGTTCTGAACGCAAATCAGATTCAATAACCCGATATGTACGGGATGCTCTTGGACTCAAGATATAAGGTGGTATAAGATGAGTAAAGTAGATGAAAAACTTGCACGCTTTTCCAATGATATAATGTCCGATCTTGGAGAAGAGCGAAATATGATATTAAAAGAGGTTGAGGAACGAGAAAAGAAAGCCTATGAGACAAAGGAACTTGAATTATTGACCCAGGCTTATGAGAAAATACAGTTAGCCCTTCTGAAAATTGATAAGGAAAAAAACGAGTTGATGTCAAAAACATTGGTAGAAAATAGAACGCGTTTATTTCATAAACGTCTGGAATTGATAGATGATATTTTTAACCAGGCAGTGGAACGACTACAGACTTTTGCAAAATCAGAGGCTTATATGCCACATTTACTTCACCTGATTGAAGAAGGCAGACATATCCTAGGTGTAGGCAATTTGGAAGTATTTCTGAATTACAGTGATCATTCAATTAAAGATCAGGTTAGTGAAGCGACTGGATTAAAGGTAGTACTAGAATCTAAACATGTTAATCTGGTCGGAGGATGTAAAATATACAATAGAACCAGCCAAAAGGTTATAGATTATTCCTTTGCCAATGAACTGGAAGCATTGCGAGAAGATTTCTTGCACAAATGTAATTTGGAAGTGGGATAAGGGGGTGGCGATTGTGATTGAACAAGGTAGAATTGCCGGTATCAATGGACCGGTTATTACCATTAGAGATAGTAAAAAATATCAGATGCTTGAAATGATATTCGTAGGACACCTGAAACTTATTGGTGAAGTTATTAATATTGAAGGGCAAGACGTGATTGCCCAAGTCTATGAGTCGACAACAGGTCTTGGAATTGGAGAGCCTGTATATGCAACCGGAGAGCCCATGTCACTTGAGCTTGGACCGGGTATTGTAGGCGGTGTTTTTGACGGTATACAAAGACCTTTGACCACTATAAATGATAAATCAGGTACTTTCATTGGTCGCGGATTAGAAGTAGTAGCACTTGATCGAGATGTAAAGTGGCAGGTTGAGATACCTGTCAAAGTAGGAGATAAACTTAAAAGCGGCGATATTTATGCCTTAGTTCAAGAGACTGACCTTGTCATGCATAAAGTTATGGTCGGACCCAATCAATCGGGTAAGGTCATCGAAGTTGTAAACGATGGTGCGTATACCATTGATCAAACGATTGTAAAAATCATGGACAAGTATGAGGATATTATTGAATTAAAGCTGTATCAAAAATGGCCGGTTAGACAACCAAGACCTTTTAGTTCACGTAAACCGTTATCTAAGCCACTCATAACCGGTCAACGGATTATAGACAGTCTTTTTCCAATAGCAAAAGGTGGTGCAGCGGCCATTCCAGGTGGATTTGGCACAGGTAAAACCATGACCCAACATCAATTGGCAAAGTGGAGCGATGCGGATATCATTGTCTATATTGGCTGTGGTGAACGGGGCAATGAGATCACTGAAGTATTAGAAGATTTCCCCAAGCTTATTGACCCTAAGTCGGGTAGACCTTTGATGGAAAGAACGATACTTATTGCGAATACATCAAACATGCCCGTTGCAGCCCGTGAAGCATCCATATACACAGGGATTACCATAGCCGAGTACTATAGAGATATGGGTTATCATGTAGCCATTATGGCGGATTCTACATCAAGATGGGCGGAGGCATTAAGAGAAATCTCAGGACGATTGGAAGAAATGCCAGCAGAAGAAGGCTTTCCTTCTTATCTTCCCTCAAGGCTTTCCCAGTTTTATGAACGAGCTGGTTATGTGGAGACATTAAACGGCCAAGAAGGATCCGTTAGTATTATTGGTGCGGTTTCACCTCAAGGCGGGGACTTTTCGGAGCCGGTAACCCAAAATACCAAACGATTTATTCGATGTTTTTGGGCCCTTGATCGCCAACTTGCTTATTCAAGGCACTATCCTGCCATTCACTGGTTAAATTCTTATAGTGAGTATATGGAAGGGATGGCATCTTGGTATCAAGAGAATGTGTCAGAAGACTTTTTGGCAATTCGACAGGAAGTCATGGCATTGTTACAAGAAGAAAGCAAGTTGATGGATATTGTTAAGTTGATTGGCGCTGATATTTTACCGGAGGAGCAAAAGTTAATCCTTGAGATATGCTCTGTATTAAGGCTTGGCTTTTTGCAACAAAATGCCTTTCATGATGTGGATACCTATGTACCCTTAGGCAAGCAAAAAGAAATGATGAGGGTTACACTCTATACCTACGAGAAATCCAAGGAGTTGTTGGAATTTGGCATACCGGTTTCTCAAATGCGTAAAACAGGTATCTATGAAGAATTGATAAAAATCAAATACACGGTAGGCAATGATAACTTGGATGCCTTTGAGCCGATTTTTGCCCGTGTTGACAAAATATTTACAACACTTCGAGAGAGTTACAAAAGCTTTGAAAGGGTGAAGAACGGATGAGTATTGAATACTTAGGTGTAAGAGACATAACCGGATCCATCATAATCTTAGAAGGTATAAAGGATGCAATGTTTGAAGAAATGGTTGAAATCACCTTAGATAATGGTGAGGTGAGACAGGGCCGTGTTATAGAGTTGCTAGAAGATGTAGCGGTTGTTCAGGTTTTTGAAGGTACCACAGGTATGTCTAGCTCTAATACGAGAACCAGATTTACAGGTAAGCCCCTGAAAATACCATTATCTAAAGAGATTCTAGGTAGAAAAATGAACGGTCTTGGGAAACCTATTGATGGTTTAGGCAAGCTTTTTGCAGATGTGCGGTGGGATATTAATGGTGATCCAATTAATCCCATAGCAAGAAAATACCCGAGAAATTACATTCAGACAGGCATATCTGCCATCGATGGTTTAACAACATTGATACGAGGTCAGAAGTTACCGATTTTTTCAGGAAATGGTTTGCCTCATGATGCACTGGCGGTTCAAATCGTAAACCAGGCACAGCTTTCAGCAGAAAATGAGGATGAAGAAAACTTTGCGATTGTATTTGCAGCCATGGGTGTAAAAAATGATGTGGCGGATTATTTTACCCAGTGTTTTACCAGCAGTGGTGTAATGGAGAAAGTCGTGACCTTTATGAATCTGGCCAACGATCCTGTAGTTGAAAGAATTGTAACACCAAGATGTGCATTAACGGCAGCTGAGTATCTTGCCTTCGAGCACAATATGCATGTACTAGTTATTTTAACCGATATGACATCTTATTGTGAAGCCCTTAGAGAAATTTCATCTTCAAAAGGTGAGATACCCAGTCGAAAAGGGTTCCCAGGCTATATGTATAGTGATTTGGCCTCTCTTTATGAGCGTGCAGGGATGTTAAAGGATAGAACAGGTTCTATTACTCAGGTACCAATCTTGACCATGCCCAATGATGATATTACCCACCCTATACCGGATTTGACCGGTTACATAACAGAAGGTCAAGTGGTACTGGATCGAAGCTTACATCAGAAAGGCATCTACCCACCGATTATTGTATTGCCATCCTTATCAAGGCTGATGAAAGATGGTATAGGGGAAGGTTATACAAGAGCCGATCATCCTCAAGTAGCGAATCAACTTTTTGCATCCTATGCTAAGGTTCAAGAAGTTAAAGCTTTGGCATCAGTTATCGGTGAAGATGAACTGACAGAAATAGATCAGAAATATATGGCCTTTGGTCGAGCTTTTGAAAATGGATTCGTAGCCCAAAGATTTGATGAGGAACGCGTAATGGAAGCAACCTTAGACATCGGTTGGAACTTACTTGGTATGCTTCCTAAAGAAGAGTTGACCAGGCTAGATGATACTATTTTGAATAAGTATTACAAGGCAACGACAGAATAAGGAAGTGAGTCGTCATGGACAGTACATTATTTCCAACAAAAGGTAATTTAATACTAGCTAAGAATACACTATCCCTCTCAAGGCAAGGCTATGATCTTTTAGAACAGAAAAGAAACATCCTTGTACGAGAGGTCATGCTCTTGATTGATGAAGCTAGAGAAATTCAGAGTGTTATCAGTAGCACTTTTGCCAACGCGTACGCTGCCCTTCAAGAAGCCAATCTAACTATCGGTATTAACACAGTGGAACAGATAGGTGAAGCCATTGAAGAGGAGACCGGTATAGAAATCAAAGTACGCTCGATCATGGGTGTTGAAATGCCTGTCATTAAAGAATTGTCAACAGATTTGGAGCCTCAATATGGCTTTGCTAGAACCAATTCATCTCTTGATGAAGCATTTTCCATGTTCGTTAAGGTGAAAAATCTGACGGTACAACTGGCAGAAGTGGAAAATGCCATCTATAGGTTAGCCTCTAACATAAAAAAAACGCAAAAAAGATCCAATGCTTTAAAAAACATTATGATTCCTAGATATGAATCAGTAACAAAAAATATTGTAAATGCTCTTGAAGAAAAAGAACGGGAAGAATTCACAAGACTCAAGATGATCAAAAAAAGAGGTTAGTGCCAGAAAAGATTTAGAAATAGATTCGATTTAAAAAGGCTTATTGCGGATTCAGTGCCTCAAGGACTGTTTCTGCAATAAGCCTTTATGTTTTTATT
>NZ_JARGDP010000090.1 GCF_029210395.1 Petrocella sp. FN5
AGATAATAATTTTTTCATTTTCTTTCCTCCTATTTTTGTTATATGGTTACAGCGTCCATTTTGACACCTTAACCACATATGGTTAAAGGGTCAAAACTAAGTTTCACTAAATTCACCCACTCTATGTAGATTATGTTGATACATTCATAACTACATATAGTAGGTGAAAGTTCAACTATATAGTTTTGACACCTTAACCACATATATTAGTTTCTAAGCTTTGATTACAAAGCCTGAAATAAATACCTACAGCGCTGTGATGGTGTTCCATATGTCTTCAAGAACCGGAATACCGTTTTCAAGGTTGTCTCTTCTTGTGTTGATTTCCATTTCACCAGGATAGAATATTTGATTACAACCCTCTGCTTTTTCTGATTGTCTTATGTCATCAATGACTTCCTCAATAATGGCATCTGTAATGTTGACACTGCTCATATGGGTTGGATCAATGGCAATGAATATTTGTGATAAACCGAATTCATCTTCGTATTTCTTTCCAATGGCTGTTGTTGAGTTCGCACCGGATAGTACTGCTGCAATAAGGTCAAAGGCAATGGATAATCCTGAACCTTTCCAAAATCCAATTGGTAACACACGCCACGTTTTTTCAATCTCAACAGGATCTGTTGTTGCTTTACCTTCTGTATCAAATCCACCAACTACAGGGAGTTGCTGACCTTTGAACTTGGTTTCTTCGATCTTACCGTAAGAGAATTGTGCCATAGCGCAATCTACAACCACATGTTCTTTATTACTCCTTGGTATGGCCATAACAAAAGGATTGTTCCCAATGTTTCGATCTTTCGTACCCCAAGCCGGCATATTAGGCATGGTATTGGTCCAGCATAAACCAATCATACCAGCGTCAGCTGCTTGCCATCCAAAAGTACCGCCACGCATCCAGTGATTCGTATTACCAAGAGCTACAATACCGATGCCACACTCTTTTGCAAGTTCAATCGCTCTGTCCATGGCATTAACAGCATTGGTATTTCCCATAGCCAAATTACCGTTCCAACGCTCAAAACCGCCCATCCTGCCTTCTACAGTTGGTTCTGCGTCCACTTTAATGTAACCTTTATCAATATAAGAAACCACTCTAGGAAAACGATTAACACCATGAGAATAGATACCGTCTACACTATTGTCGGCAAAATTCTCTGCACTTTTTCTGGCTGTTTCAGGTTTGAAACCTTTTTTTAGCAAGATGGCTTCAAACGTTTTTACCATCTCATCATATTTTATTCTTAACATTATTTAGCACTCCTTTTATAATAGTCGCTTAACAGCATGTCTGTCATTTTTACTAGGTTAATGGCTTCATCAAAATTAGCATAACTTTTTTCTTTACCGATTAATTCATTAACAACTGCTTGCTGATAAGCCATGGCCACATGATCAAACTCTTCAAACTCAAACGTTTCTTCAACACCATTTTTTATGAGTGTAAAACTTTTACCGGATAGTCCATCATAAAGAATGCGGCCTTGATCTCCAACAATTTGTACTTCATTAATCTCCTGATCCGCTACATAGCACCATGTACCTGAACCAATAATACCGTTATTAAATCTAAAGGTTGCCACCACTGTATCATCTGCATCATAATAACCACCTTTATTTTCTACGATGCCTTGCATATTTTCCATCTCACCAAAGTAGAATTCTAAACAATCCATGACATGAACACCCATGTCTAAAAACTTGCCACCACCTGAGATTTCCGGAATGACACGCCAAGGTAAACGCGCCTTAGTTAGCTCGCTGTCTTCCACTTTCATAATCTGAGTTACATATACATATCTGATGTCACCAATTGCTTTTTCATCTAATAATTCTTTGATTTTTATGAATTTTTCCATGCCTCTTCGGTAAAAAGCAACGTAAACCGGTATGTTTAATGCTTCTGATAATGTCTTAATCTCTAAGCACTCCTCAAGATTCATTGCTACAGGTTTTTCAATATATGGTATCTTGTTGGCCTTTAAGCATTTAATAGCATACTCTTTATGAAATTTTGGCGGTGTTGCTATATAGATAATATCAATATCTGAGTCATTCAGTAAATCTTCTATATCTTCATATGCCTTCTTGATACCATGACGTTTTGTGTAATCAAGCGTTCTATTATAATCATCATTATATACTGCTAGAAGATTCGAATTTTTTGCTTTGTATAATCCCGGTCCACTTTTAACCTCAGTAACTTGACCACAACCAATCATACCCCAATTTACTTCCTTCATTCTATACCTCCTTGTTAATTGGTTAAGGCGTCAAAACTATATAGTTTTGACCCTTTAACCTTATTTTGAATTTTTATAATAATCATAATTGACTTTGTAAACAACTTTTCTGATTGGCATATTTGATTCTCGCATACAACCTGGCATGTGAACATCATTTGGGAAAAACACACAGAAATCACCCGGCTTCATAGCTATCATTGTCATGTCCGAAACATCTTTATAAAACAACAAATCTCTTTCTTCTAGTAGGTTCTGATCTACTTGATTCTTACCATGGTCATCAACATAACCAATACTTTCTTTTCCCTCAAATAAAAATTGTATGTCAATGTATTTCCTGTGTACTTCTGGACGACCGTCTTCAATATTTTTTGTTGTCATATCAATAATTTGATAATAGACATTTCTGCCGTCAATCTCGTATTCTCCAGGCGTCATGTTGCCAATATCTGAATCTTTGAAAAACGAAACAGCATCCTTTATAATTTTGGAGTATAAATCTGTGTCGAATGATGAATAAATCGATGAGCAAATCATATATAATTCCTTTCGTAAATATATTATTTATCAACTATATGTTAGCGCTAACATGTCTGCCAAAAAAAATATTTTGTGAAATGGTCTAGTTAGTTTCTTTTGTGTTAGCGCTAACATTGTCGGGAAAAAAATAAAAACACTAGCCACAAGATTTTTACGTCAAATTGTACAGATATTATGTTACCGCTAACAACCATTGGTTAAATAATAACATACTAATCTCACATCGTCAATCTATTTTTTATTTTTTTTATTCATTACGCTTAATTCGTAGACTCTTTCATGTCAAATATAGGCATAATGTTATAAACACGTTCTGTCTTTTCCCCTTGCAGCATAGCATATAAGGCTTTGGTACAATATGCACCCATGTCATTAATTCGGTTGTCAATGCTGGATATTTTAGGTGTGCTAATATCCGCATAGATTGAATTATTAAAACCGATTATGTTAATATCTTCGGGTATTTTTAAGCCCAAATGTTTACATGCCTTTACCCCACCTACGGCCATAATATCTTCACTATAAATAATAGCGGTTACGCCTTGGTTTCTTTTAAGGAATTTCTCTGTCTCCATCTGGCTGTTAACATGATCGGTTTTTATATGTCTAATATAGCTTTCATTAAACATAATATGATTTTTTCTAATACCATCTATAAACCCCTCTTGTTTATTATGGGCACTATAAGTTACGTAGTCATTCATAAAAGCAATCTCTCTGTGGCCTTTAGATACCAAATAATCCACAACATTTGATACGGCTTTTCTTTCATCAACAACAACACCACAAACATTTTCAAGGTCTAGTTGACCATTGGCTATGACTACCGGCTTGTCATTAAAGTATTTTTGAATACATCTTTTGGTAATATCATTCTGAAACCTTGATCCAATGAGCACCAGCCCGTCAATGTTACGACCTGCCATAGCTCTAAGATAAGCTTCTTGTTTACTGTTATCAAGGCCACAGCCACCTATAATGCTCATGTAGCCATATTTAGAAAATTCTTCTTCAATGTGAAAAGCTGTATTGATATGATGGTTGTTTCTTACATCGATTACGATAATGCCAATAATCTTATTACCAGCATTTGCAAGCCCTCTGGCAAAGCTATTGGGTATATAAGCATTCTCATCCAAGATTCTTATGATTCTGTCTCGCGTTTCCGGTTTAACGCCTGGCTTATTGTTAATCACACGGGAAATTGTTGTATGGGAAACCCCTGCCAATTTGGCGATGTCATAGATGTTCATCTCTACATTATTCTCTCTTCCTATGCTCAGTTTAATCGACTTGAATTATAGCATTATTCCTATTAAGTGTAAACCTAGCCTTGTCGATTTTTATTATACTGTATTTTCTATAATTATAACAAATTAGCTGTAGTTTTTGTATATACACTTGTACTTACATCTACCCTATATTATAATAGGATGATAATGGTTAATACCTATTATATAATTCTATTTTTGCTTCTACCCACCATTATAACATAGCTTTGATCCTATGGACAGAGACTGAGTGTGATAAGGTACATTTGATTTATCATGCCTTTTTTCACCTATAGGTCGAGAAAGGGTTTTTTTATGAAACGATTTTCGATTTTAGATTTCAAATCTGCAAAAGGAGTAAAAAAGTTAACACTATTAACCGCATATGATTATACGATGGCAAAGCTTCTGGACCAGTCCGGTATAGATGCTATTCTTGTTGGTGATTCTTTAGGTATGGTTCACCAAGGTTATAAAAATACTTTAAGTGTAACCATGGATCACATGATCTACCATACAACCTGCGTTGTAAGAGGTACTCAACATGCTATGGTTATCAGTGATATGCCTTTTATGTCTTATCACATATCCTCTAGGGAAGCCGTCGCTAATGCAGGTAGATTGATTAAGGAAGGCGGAGCACATGCTGTCAAACTCGAGGGCGGTCGTGATATATTACCTCAAGTTGAAAGCATTTTGAAGGCTCAAATACCCGTTATGGGTCACATTGGATTGACACCACAGTCTATCCATCAACTTGGCGGCTTCAAGGTTCAAGGACATCTACCAGAAGAAGCACTGAAAATAATTCAAGATGCTAAATCACTAGAATCCCTTGGTGTCTTTGCCATTGTTTTAGAAGGCATTCCTGAGCATCTAGCTCAACGCATTAGCCAAGAGCTACGCATTCCTACGATTGGTATTGGAGCTTCGGTCCATTGCGACGGTCAGATTCTCGTCTCCCATGATATGCTTGGTATGTATACCGAATGCTCCCCTAAGTTTGTAAAGCATTATGCAAATCTTGGTAATCTGATTCAGACAGCGGTTAAGAATTATATCCGTGATGTACATCAACAGTTTTTCCCTGAGCCAGCCCATACCTATAAGGAACAAAATGAAGTTCTTAATCTGTCCAAGCAGGAGGTTCCCAATGCTGATTGATTCAATAGCAAAAATGAAACTAATATTAAGCAACAAAAGCAATATCGGTTTCGTGCCTACCATGGGCGCCTTACATGATGGCCATCTTTCTCTAATAAAAACTGCGAGAAAACATCATGAACTTGTCGTTGTAAGTATCTTTGTTAATCCTTCTCAATTTGCTCCGGATGAAGATTATGATGTCTATCCGCGAAACCTAGATGAAGACTATGTACTAGCTACGTCTGCCGGCGCTGACTATGTTTTTTCTCCTTCTGTCTTTGAAATTTATGGACATGGGCATTTTACCCATGTCATTGTAGATGATGCTTTGACTAATAAACTATGTGGTGCATCTAGACCTACACATTTTAAAGGCGTAACAACTGTTGTTGCACTCTTAATAAATATTATAAAACCACAAAAAATATACTTAGGAGAAAAGGATGCTCAACAGGTAATCCTACTCAAACGCATGATTAAAGACCTCCATATGGGTCTTGAGGTAGTAACCTGTCCAACAGTTAGGGCGTTAGATGGTTTAGCTCTAAGTTCAAGAAATACCTATCTAAGCGACAAAGAACGTTATGAAGCTACTTATATATATCAAGCCCTAATGGAGGTAGAGAAGAAATATGCTCTAGGGATTCGGGATGTGTCCTCATTAATGAATACGTTAACTCAAGTCCTTCATAACTTGTCCTTAGGAAAAATAGATTATATTGAAATTCTCGGCTATGATGACCTTGAGTATATAGAAACTATTCAAAAAAAAACACTTGTGGCTATTGCTGTTTTCTTTGGTAAAACAAGGTTGATTGATAATATTGTCTTAGAAGGTGGTGCTTAATGTTGATTACCATGCTAAAGTCTAAAATTCACAAGGCAACAGTTACTGAAGCCAACTTACATTATGAAGGGAGCGTCACCATTGATCAGGCATTGCTTGAGGCCAGCGGAATTCTAATAGGTGAAAAAGTACAGATTGTTAATGTCAATAACGGTGCAAGGTTTGAAACCTATACTATTGCCGGCGCCCCACATAGTGGTATTGTATGTTTAAATGGGCCTGCTGCCAGAATGGTACAACCTGGTGATTTGGTCATCATCATTACTTATGCCTTAATGCAACCTATAGAAGCGCGTCAATATAACCCAACCATTGTTCAATTGGATCCACATAATCGTATCGTAAACACAAAATATAGAGAGGCCCATGGTCATAGGGATTAAGGTGTGTTATGAATATTATTATTACCGCTGGTGGCACAAGTGAAAAGATTGATCCAGTAAGAAAAATCACAAATACAAGTACCGGATTACTCGCCAGTAAAATCTATAACGCTTTAGTAGAAGTTATCCACGGTCACCATAATCCAATACATATTGATTATGTTGCAGCAAAAAATGCACAATTACCAAAAATTAAAAGCCCACACCAATTGTACTCTGTCACTGATACCCAAAGTGTAGATCAGATATTATCTGAACTTTTCACATCAAAGAAAATTGATATTATGATTCATTGCATGGCTGTATCTGACTACTATGTGTCAAGAATCCAAACCGAAACCCAATTGGCTACAGAATTACTGGACTTGGTCGAACAAAAAAATACCGCTTCTCAGGAAGTCCAATTGGATGATGTTCTTACTATTTTAAGAAATAACTCATATCATCAATTAGATAAATGTAATAAAATTGTATCTTCCGAAAGTCTTTATCTAAGACTAAGTGAGACACCTAAGCTTATTGAAAAAGTAAAAAAAATAAGCCCAAACACGCGACTTATTGGGTTTAAGCTTCTTCATAACGCACCTGAAGAATATTTGCTTCAAACGGCAAATATGATGGCTTTAACCAGCCGGTGTGAATTGGTAGTTGCCAATAATCTCACTTCCATTCATGGTGAAAACCATGAAGCTTTTATCATTAAAAACGGCAAGGTAATCGACACCTGTTTCACTAAAGAAGAAATTGCTAATTCATTAAAAGACTACCTTTTCTCAACCTGACCCTAAAACTTAAGGAGATTATCCATATGAAAACAATCCTCGTCGGTGTCTGCGGTGGTATCGCTAGCTATAAAGCAATAGAAATCGTTAATGCTCTATGCAAAAAAGATTATGATGTCCATGTAATCATGACAAAAAATGCCACTGAGTTTATTGGGCCCCTAACTTTTCAGTCTTTATCTCATAATCCGGTGGTTACAGATATGTTTAATCCCATCGATAAGTGGGACACCAAGCATATCCAGTTGGCAAAAAAAGCTGACTTATTCTTGATTGTACCCGCTACGGCAAATATTATCGGCAAGATAGCATGCGGTATAGCCGATGATATGATGACCACTACCATCATGGCTACTACTGCGCCGGTAATAATCGCACCCGCAATGAATACCAATATGTGGGAAAATCCTATACTAAAAGATAATATCCATAAGCTATCCGCCTATGGATATAGAGTTTTGGAAACCGAACAAGGACATCTGGCCTGCGGTGATATCGGTAGAGGCAAACTGCTTGATTGGCAAGATATTATTAAAATAGTTGAAAGTAGCCTTCAATAAATATGTATCTATAATTTATTTTTGTAATGCTATCTCTTTAGCTAAGTAAATAGAGCCCACTAAGCCAGCTTTTTGCCCCAGTTTTGGATATTGAATATATTCCTCTAGATTACCTTTTATGATTTCATGATCAATATAACCATTCATATGCTTTTTGAATGCTTCTCTAATTTTGGGGAAAAGATGGGCTTGCTGTGCAACGCCACCACCAATCAGTATGATTTCCGGTGATAATATAAGATTATAAGTCATAAGGGCTTGGCCAATATAATCTGCAACATAATCCCATATAATATGATCTTCACCAAGCTCATGCCCTTTGATACCAAGTCTTGCCTCTATGGCCGGTCCGGATACAAGGCCTTCAAGACAATTGTTATGGGTTGGACAATTACCTTTAAAGACGTCTTCTTTATTTTGTCTAACCAGTATATGCCCCATCTCCGGATGGGTCAATCCGAATAAAGTCTCACCATTTAGTACAAATCCGGCTCCAACGCCGGTACCGATTGTAATATATAAAACACTTCTCTTACCAACACCATGGCCTTCTTTATATTCGCCAAGACCTGCTGCGTTCACATCTGTATCTATCTTGATTGGTATGTTTAAAGCTGCAGTTAATTCTTTATACATATTAAACCAACGCCATGCTAACTTTGGCGTGTTCAAAACCTGTCCATAATTTTCTTTGTTGGGACTAATCTCAATTGGACCAAATGCGCCTATTCCTATGGCTTTAACTGGATTTTTCTTGAAAAATCCTATAACTTCTTTCATGGTTTTTTCCGGTTCCATGGTCGGTACTGTCATTTGATCTAAGATATTCATTTCTTCGTCCACAGCCGCACACACAAATTTGGTGCCACCTGCTTCTATAGCTCCGTACATATAAACACCTCTTTCTTTTTATTATCCATATTATGGTTAACGGGCCAAAACTAAGTTTCACTAAATTTATATACCATATATAGATTACGTTGATACATTCGTAACTATATATGGTATATGAAAGTTCAACTATATAGTTTTGACGCCTTAACCAT
>NZ_JARGDP010000091.1 GCF_029210395.1 Petrocella sp. FN5
AGGTTAATGGAAAAAATATCCGGTATCATAAAGACATTTTTATTGTTTCTCATACAGTATATAAAAATCTCTTCACTATGTTTACTCTGGACACCACTACACAACAAGACATGGTCCACATTGCCAATTAATTCAAAAGCATTTTCAATGCCTTTTTCATAATCATAAATATAACGTATGTTAAACAAATGTCCCTGTTCAGCAAGAATCTTCATGGTATAAGACTTGGCTTGGTTCATATCACCGATAATCATAATGCTCTGTTTATTGTGTAAGGTTTTTCGTGCGTACCAGGTTATAACCCGCCACAATGCGATTGTCACGATCTGAAAAAGACCCGCAGATAGAAGAATCCATATAGGTAGTTTGAATACTTCAAAAAGACTTACAATAAATAGTCCTATGATCGTATTGGCTACAACAATCAAAACTATTGATAATATAATATCCGGTATTTGTCTATAAAAAATATTACGGTACATTTCAAAAGTTAACATCAAGGCAAATATAATAACCCCGCCTAGAGGAACATATAACCATAAATGGTCTACCATAACTTGATCGTACCCTTGAAGCCATCCTGCAAGCTTAATTATTAATGCATAACTGCCAAGAAAGAAGAATAAATCTCCCATAGCGGTTACAAAAACCAGACTCTTAACTTTAAATACTTTCAAATAACCACTCCTCACCTACCGTGTGTTGATACGCGCTGTAATTGATAATGTTTTTCATTTCATCATACTATATTTAAACACTTTGTTTCAAAGAAGTCAAATCATGTACATAGTAATTAGGTTCAACATGGTTAACGATACGTCTTAGCTTCTGAACACTTGGCCTTAAATCCATCGTTTTATTGAAAATAGATGACGTCCCGGCAACGAAAATATCCGCTCCTGCCCGGCTCATCTCACCTGCAAGTACATAACTAACACTTCCATCCACTTCGATTAAGACTTTTTTTCCGCTTTTATTTATTAATGTTTTGGTTTCACGGATCTTATCCATCATCCCGGCTTCCATAGACTTACCATAGCCACCGGGCTGATTCATCATCAATAACACCATATATAGGTCTTCAACATAAGTCCTAAGCACAGATACATCTGTACCCGGGTTTAAAGCAATCCCAATCTTGACTTTTTTCTGCTTAAGCATATGGATAATCTGATTCATGTGCTCAACAGCTTCATAATGTACCGATATAATATCTCTTTGATCCAGTTCAAATCGATTAAAGAATCTCTCAGGATGATAGACCATCATATGAACATCCAAAGGGATATCTACTATACGTCTTATTTGGTTGACCATGTCAAAACCAAAGGTAATATTGGGAACATAGTGCCCATCCATAATATCCACATGAATCCAGTCTGCCTTTGCTGCTTCCAGTTGATAAATCATTTTTTCAATATTTAACCAATCACCACACATAATAGATGGTGATATTTTTTTATTAAGTCTACTCATCAAAACGACCCCCATATTCTATTTTTGAAGTTATCTAGTCAAAACAGTTACTTGATTACTAACTAATTCTCCTAGTTGATTTCTAGGTTGTTGGCTATGCTTCTGCCTCTTTTTGTCTGCGGATAATTTCGCTAAAAGTATATAAGTCTGTTTGAGTCGTTATTTTTATATTGTCAATAGAATCCACCACCACATACATAGGATGTCCATAGTGGTTCATCAGTTCAGCCGAATTAATGAAACGCCTTATGTTATCTGAGATTGCTTTTGCGTGAGCCGCCATTAGGTCTTCAAGTATGAAACTTTGAGGGGCTTTTGCAAACATACAATTGCTTCTAGTTGGTAAACGGTTGATCTTGCCTTTTTCATCTATCTCTACAATATTTTCCGGGACATAAGCCACCGTCACTGAGGCACCATGGTTTCTTACACATGATAGATTTTCACTAATAATCTCATCACGAACATAAGGTCTCACGCCGTCACTGACGAGTACCACTGTTTCCTTTGGCTTCTCGCAGTCTTTATAAATAGCTTGGAGACCTTTATAAATAGATTCTTGTCCTGTATCGCCACCGGACACAATCCATTTCACTTTTGTAATGCCTTCCTTGTGAATTAAGCCGCGCAAATGCTCTTGCCATTCTTCCAAACAAACAACAGCAATACCATCTATTTCATTATGTCGTTCAAAGCATAGCAAAGCATGAATAATAACCGCCTTACCTTCTACATCCATAAACTGCTTTGGTCGTTCAGGATTATTCATCCTAAGACCTCTACCACCTGCAAAAACAAGTGCTATGTTCATATAATACCCTCCAGTAGCATTTCTCTATCTATCTATCTAAATTGGCCCAATGTTTTGATTATTCTCTCTCTTTAACCCTATGGTTTTCATAGACATGAAGGTTTTCATGTATCAAGTTCAAATAACCGTTAAACATGTCTACATCTTTTTTTGTTGTAATCTTGTAAGTCTTTACATCACCTTCCACCATAGCGACTTTTATATTGTTTTGAAACAATAAAGTACAACTCCCTGTCGCTTTGGTAAGATCTTCATCTTGAGCCGAAACATGTAAACCGTAATAAACCCCAAAACGAATACAAACCGGTGTTTGCCCTCTATACAAACCTGTTTTGGATAAGGTCTTCTCCACATAGTGATCATCCGTGCTCATGTATAGAGCATCGTTCTCCTTAATAACCGGTATCGCTGACCCTTTTTTGTGGGCCATCGCGATTGTCCTTCGAACCACATCCGGATTAAGTAAGGGTCTAGCTGCATCATGAACCATAACGATATCCTCGTCCGCCATAAATTCACGTGCCTTAATCAGTCCGTTGTAGATGGAATGCTGTCTGGATTTACCGCCACGAACAATGTACCTTGGCTTTTTCAATCCAAGCTTTTCTACCCAATCCCTCACATATACCTCCCAAGTTTCAAGGACCACAATAATAATCACATCCACTTCATCCACGTGCTCTAATGTCTCTAAGCCATATGAAAAAATAGGTTTTCCTTGAATCTCCAAGAATTGTTTTGGGCAATCAATACCTGTTCGCGTACCGTTACCACCTGCAAGCAAAATACATGTCGTCATAAAACGCTCCGTTCCAAAACTTTATTATTATGTCTGTTACACCCTAGTATCCCCAAAACTGTAGCCCAATCTGTTTTTGTTTTTTCTATAGCCTCTTTTATAAACAACAGAAAAAGCATGAGCATTCTCTCCGCCAGTAATATACATATCTCCGGCTTCTGTCCATGTATGCGCCAAAAGTTCACCGTTTTCGTCCTTTAGCAACCCAAAGAAGATCATCATATTAATGCCCAGTAATCTGGCAAAAAACAACGCAACCAAGGCTTGTTCATAACACTTAACACGCCAAAAAACATGCCTATTAACACGGTTTAGAATTAACGCCACGGACTTCAACCTATTAGTCTGCTTTTTTGTCATCACTTCTGTCTCTACCTCATCTACGTTTGTCATAAAACGAATCAAGGTTTTAAATGGCACAAGCCTAATAGCAATATGTCCAAGGCCTGTCAAGATAGCAATTATAAGATATAATAGCAATCTTTTAAATCTTATCATAGGTAACACCAAGTCTTTCTTCTACAGGCTATATGATCACTGGTATTTCACAAAAAATATAGGCTTATAGAATCATCATGCATAACTCCATTATAATGTAAAATTAGCCATGTAACAATAGTCGTCCTAGAACTTTCGATATATAAACGAAAAAATGGTCAATATAGATTCATTGACCATTTTGAATATTCACTTGTTTTGACCTTTTAACAGGTATTTCATTAACTTTTGACGGTTGGGGTCTGATTCATATATCTTTTATGTTATTTTGTCATGATTTTATATAGCTGATTTCGAAGTGGATATGACGTATTTATAGGTCTTTAGATCTGCTTCTAATAAGGCAGAATAATCATCTTTTACCCATTTCAAAACCAGTTTATGGGAATCGGATTCTATAATCTCAAGGCTACCCCCTCTACCAAAAGCCGGGAAAGTCTGTCTGAATCTAATCAATTCAATCTGCTCTCTAACCACCTTCTTCATTAGACGACCTTCTATTTCTTCCAAAGTCAGATTGGTTCGATTGATTTCTTTGTGACCTGCTGCCCCCGCACGCTTTACCGCTTCATAATCGTTTTTACCCGCAAAGAGGTCTAAGTACCAGATCTGGGGTTTACCCGGCATGAAGATCTGAATTGCACGGGCAAGGAGCATCTTCTGATCATCTTCTCCAAGGGCACTGTAATACGTCGCATTCACCTGATAATAGATGTTCTTTTTTCCATGAAGGTCCTTCACATAGCCACCACGACTGACAACAACATCGATTAGATTCTGAATCTGACCATCAGATAACAAGCCTTTTAGATCCAATAAAGGAATACCATCATGGCAACCCAGCATATTCACCGTATGCATCTTCTTGTCCTGTAGATCTTTGATCCACTGAATCAAATGGACGCTTGAGTGACTTTCAAAGGCGTCGATAATCAATCCCGGCAAGAAAAAGTCATAGGTCATAAAGCCTTCCTCTGCTATTTTTTCATGTATTTTTTCCTCGTATTTCGAATGAATCTCCGGAAGAAGATTCAGGTCAAAACGATCCGCTAAGGATTTGACACGTTCAAGGAGATCCCATGTTCCGGGTTCATTCAAGAAGTTCTTCTCCCCCGGTGTCTTTGGTGCATAAGCAAAAGCATCCAGTCTCACGATACCGGCGCCATAGCCGGCCAACTTTTTTAGCGTATCTTCGTAAAAATCCCATACAAGAGGGGACTTTATATTCAGATCCATTTGTCCTAAGTATTTGCGATGGGACTCAAGATAGTCAACAACTAGCGTCTGATGAGAAGCCATCGGACCAAGTTCTATCTCTGATGGCTTTTTTCCCTCTTGAAGCCCTTGATTTACCTTCTCTGCAATCAAGTGTGCCTGTCCGTATTGAAGGTCCATCTCAGCCATAAGGTCTATGGCATCTATAGGGTTGTACCTGATTTCTTGATAGAATGTATTCCAATAAGGCACCTCTTTACCATCCGGCATTCGAACATTTAGAATAGGTAAGCCGGGCTTTCTAAAAAACATATCCTCAATCAAAGCCGCATCTGGCTGAATATAGCCCTCTTCTGTCATGGTACCTTTGCCTTCCCAGAAAAGATTCCAATCAATAAAAAAGTCTTTATAAATAGACTGATCCCCTTTTTTAATTATATCTTGAAAAGGCTTGGATAGCACCGATGCATGGTTAAGAATAAAATCAAACTTAAAATCCATACCCATTTGCTCTAAAGTCTCCAAATCCTCTTTTGATGCCAGCAAAGCATTCACTTCATAGTCGATTACTGAAAAGCCTCTATCAAGATCTGTATTAAACACACTGGGTAATATATACATAGATTCAAAAACATCCTTAAAAACTTCCTTCTCAAGCAACTTCACAAGACCACTAAGCGAAGCGCCAACGCTGTCTGGATAGACATTAAGCATGGGTCCCAAACCCACTTTTTCTTTTTTTGCTGCGCCATGATTTAATTCATTCATGATATGCCTCCTTCACTTCCTCTACTATAGACCCTCTTGTAACATGATTTGACGGTATTGTTCATAATTCACAATCTCGCCGTCCTTAAGCACAATAATCTTAGCTTTGGAAGCCTGAGAAAACAGCAACCTCTGCTCAATATCCAATACCAAGCTTGTAAAAGGACTGTCTGTCCCACCATCTCTATTACGTAATCTACGATGTTCAAGTGTTTCACTGGGTGTACTGTTAAGTAGAATCGGAATATCCACACCGGTCAGAGCCGCATTGTTACCATGAGTCCACTCAATAACCATCACCTTAACATCCGTAAAATCAACCTTATCGTACCATATATCTGTTTCTTCACGCCCCATTCTTTTCAGAAGGATATGATCTTTACCACCTTTGAACCGAGCTATAATATTGCTAATCTCCTCAAAATCAATCTCAGCAGCCGTACCAAGATAATCTTCAAGACCTTTGCGTCCCTCTTGTTGATAGATAAACAACCACGGGTATGCCTTAATCTGATCCGGATCAAAATCCAGATCAAGTCTTTGAAGCTCTCTTAATTGCTCACTTCGTTCTTTGTTATAGGCACCTTGTGCAACGAATCCTTTAAGACCTCTCTCTCTGAAGATCCGTAACCGCTCCTGATCATTGTGCTTGGGTATTCTATGGGGGTAATTGTCCCCTGACAATATATATGTGCCTATACCAAGATCCTTAAAATAATAAGCCAATAAAGCCCCAATCTCCGACTTGCCCACACCGGAACCACCATGAACCGAGATAACCGCTTTATCTTTGGGACGGGTCTCCAGTATGGCTGTAACCAACTGATATAACTTTGGAAATATAAGAGTTGCCTTAGTAATATGTCCTTCTTGTATCTGAATCACATCTCCCGGCATATCACCTTTTTTTATCCTATCATAATCCTCCGGTCTAGGTACCTCCCATTGGATTGCATCCATTTTATTGCCCTCTTCTTTATTAATCACAATAACGCCTCCTTACAGACTGGTATGAAAAGCTTTTCATGATGAAATTATAGAGGTTAAGAGCCCTTATGTCAACTGTAAAAGTGCCACAATAAGAGGTCCTATCTTTGGCTAATACGTTTAAAAAACCGATGTGCACTGTAGATCACATCGGTTTTCATCCTATTTCCTATACTTAATCTATACTTTACTTACCTAAACCCACTGAAATCGTAAAGGATGTCTCAAATTCTTTTTCTCCTTCATCCGGGTTCTCCATTACTGACACGGTAGCATAGTCAACACCATTTTCCGCTTCAAAAACATAGACAGCCATCATGCCCATATCATTCGTATTTTGAGGACTATAACCCATATAGAAATTTTTGACTTGGTCCACTGAATCCTTAGTAAGTAGACCCACTGTATAGCCTATAAACACATCGTCTTCGCTTCTAATTGCAATCTCAATCTCTGACGGTTCATAGAGTGGACAAAAATCATAGGGATATCCCTCCGGCATCTTGGCACTTACAGCATGACTGACCTCATCTGTGCTTAAGTTAAGTTCTTCTTCAAGTAGAGCTTCATTGTCTTGGCTATCATCATCATAATCCATTTGACTTTCTTGTGTGTCCTTTTCAATAGCCTCATTTTCTGCATCCATCAGTGCACCGATGGTGTCTTTAATCATATCTTCAGCTTTATCTTCGCTACAGCCTGTCATTACAAGTAAAAAGCAAGTCAACAACACCAGCAACCCCATGCTCCTTTTTCTCATGCTCAATCACCCTTTCTTACTACATCAACCCATATAAAAAAATACAAGAAAAATAAAAATACGCATACATAATACGTATTAATCTTATCATTAATACCTATCTGTCTCAATGGTAAATACCATTCACAAATAGGGCTTTTGTCCTTCACAGACCGATCACCGTCTCAATCAATAGACCTAAATACCTTTACCAATAGACCACATCCGATAGATTCAAGGTGTTGTGCACCGGGTTCACACTGTACTGTAAGCTTCTATACGAGCCCCTTTCTAATGCACTTAGGACCCCTTCCACATAGGTATGGTCAATATCATAACCTGTCTTTAGTTCAATTTGGTGACCTTGTCCATCAAAGAATACTTGTAACCGCTCTATAAGGTCAGACTCATTTTCCGCGTACAGGTCCATATAGACATAGTAGTTATAGCCTTCACCTCTTGCCACCGGGTAATCTTCGGTCTGGAACTGATGGTCCATACTGATCTGCTCATCGGTAACGTTTAGGTAATCATAACGCTTTACCTGTGTACCCCCAGGCATAACCGGATCATCCCAGGTTACATCTACATGGTACCAATCATCATCTAGCTTGACCAGATTCCAAGCATGGGCCTCACCCCCAGCCGTACCCTGAACAATCATCGTCTCAAGACCGGCCAAATGAGATAGATATTGAAAAGCCTCAGCATAGCCTTGGCAAACTGCATCCCCATGAATCAAAGCACCGTACATAGTATAAATACGCTCATGACTGGCTTCTATGTTATCTGTATAGGCAATATGGTCCACCAAATAATCATGAATAGCTAAGGTCTTATCAAAAGACGTCATGCCCTCATGAATAATATCATCTACAATGGCTTCCGCTTTTTTGACACTAGCGTCAAAATCCACCTTACTGATCTTATAATTAACTCTTAACCTTAGTGACACATCACTGGTGGCCGACTCTGTGGAGCTGACAGCTGAGTAATACCCAGGATAATCTTTCATAGAAGCAATCGCTGCCTGAATCCCTTTTTCAGCCTGATCATAAGAGAGAGTTGGAATCATGAATTCTCGCTCACTTTCCCAAGCCATAATCATCTCAACCACCGCCACCTCTAGTTCATCCTCCGTCTTAATAAAATCCTCTTTGTCCGAGGTAAAAAGCTTGCTCTGACTGGCTGTATGAGAGATGACCTTGTTTGTGTCAATAACAAGCTCATCTTGACCGCTAAAATAATGGTTCACAATAAAGCCCATGCTAATAAGCCACAGGACCAGGAATATGAATTTAATGGGGTTAAACCTTCTACTTTTTCTCATCATTGACTCCAGACTTTTCTTTTGATATTTTCTTCTTATATAGATTGCTTCACAATGCTTTATGAGAAGTTATTCAGATATACCCTTTATTAATAGGCGTCTTTGCTTGTTAGATTAAAAACTTAGATTTTACTTTATTTTGTATGTTACTGTTGTACCTTTAGGTTCCACTGACATTA
>NZ_JARGDP010000092.1 GCF_029210395.1 Petrocella sp. FN5
ATTATTTCTTGTACTCTAGAAATATATAGTGACGTTCGCACCTATATTATGATATACTTAATTGATAATAGTTATCACTGATTGGTAGGTGGTTTTATGTCCGAAACAGATTTGACCCGTGGTCCCATTATGGCGCATATTAAACGCATCGCGATTCCTTCCAGTATCGGTTTGCTCTTTAATACTTTGTACAATGTTGTAGATACCTACTACGCCGGCATGCTCAGCACGGATGCACTGGCTGGGTTGACTTTATCTTTTCCCATATTTTTTATCATCATCGCCTTAAGTTCCGGTATAGGCAGTGGTACCACTGCTCTATCCTCTATTGCTTTAGGAGAAAATTCCCTAGGTGAGTTTCACAAGCTTGCTTATAACGCCCTTCTTACAGGTATCTTTGTCAGCTTGGCTCTTGGACTAATAGGCTTTATGCTTACGCCCTATTTGTTTGCCCTAACCGGAGCCTCCGGTCCATCTATGGTATTAGGTATTTCTTATACACAGACCATATTCTTTGGTGCCGGCTTTTTTATACTTAGTTTTATTCTAAACGGTATACTCAATGCTCAAGGTGATACAAAGAGCTATCGCAATTTCTTGATTTTCGGATTTTTTATGAATCTCATTTTGGACCCACTTTTCATATTTGGTTGGTTTGGGATCCCCAAAATGGGTGTGGTTGGTATTGCCCTTGCTACAGTAGTGGTACAATTGATGGGTACTGTTTATCTCACTTACAGAGTCTTAAAAAGTCCACTTTTCAACTATAAAACTTTCATAGCTGAACGCTTATCGGCATCCACCATTATCAACCTTTTTAAGCAAGGTATGCCTGCCAGTCTTAATATGGCAACCATTGCTATTGGTGTTTTTGTCATCAATTATTTTATTCTATATTATGACAATGCCACCACAATAGCTGCTTTTGGAGCTGCAGTCCGAGTCGAGCAATTGGCTTTGCTCCCTGCACTTGGGCTTAATGTTGCCACTCTAACTATTGCCGGACAAAACTATGGTGCCAAAAAAATCACACGTATCTATGAAGTCTTAAGTAAATCCATCTGGATTGGTGTTGCCATTATGGTTATCGGTGCACTTCTTGTTTTCATTTTTGCGCCTTATGCCATTGGTGTATTTAACGATGACCCGCTTGTTATTTCGTCCGGAACAACCTACTTACGCATCGAGGCCTTGGCCCTACCGACTTATGTTATACTAAATGCCATCATTTCCGTCTTACAAGGTATTAAAAAACCCAATTTTGCAGTTTACATCGGGCTCTATCGACAGATTCTCATGCCTTTCTTCCTATTTCATCTTCTAGGCACCTATTTTGGTCTTGGCATATACGGCGTATGGTGGGGTATCGTCATTATTAATTGGAGTGCCGTTGCTATTGCTTTCTTCTTCTTCAGACGCATAGCAAATAAAGCCATTCCTTTAGCTTAAGGGTCTTCAGGAGCCCTTTTTACCCAATCCCTTCAATGCAAAAGTTCCGGCATTTTAGAAATGTCTTCTAAATACCGGAACTTCTATTTTACCCTCTCTCATCCTTAACCAACTACTCTATATCTAACATTTAAAAACAGACATTTTTTCTCTTAGTGCATCAATCGAATCATTAGACAATTCTTTTGAAACTCTTATGACTCTAGACTCTTCATTAATGCTTACAGACTTCATAGACATATCCGCTAACCCATTGGAACTCTGTGTAATAGCCGCTGCGATCTCATCCATGCTGTTGGACAATTCGTGGGTTGCACCGTCCACATTGTTGAATGCACTAAAAATATGCTCAAGCTTAGACTTAAACTGCACAGCATCTGTACTATATTGTTCACTTACCTCATACATGTCTCGATAATCCTTCATAACATCTTCTTCAAAGAATGCCATAATCTTCTCAATATCCAATGACATTTCATGCACCGTTCCTACTATGGCATCAGACACTTGTTGAATTTGACTAGCGCTTTTACTGGAAGTCTCCGCCAACTTCCTAATCTCGGCTGCTACAACAGCAAAACCTTTACCCGCTTCACCTGCTCTTGCCGCCTCAATAGCCGCATTAAGGCTTAATAAATTGGTCTGTTCACTGATACCCAATATAGCTTGGGTTAACATACCTATCTTTTCCACCTCTTTAGATTTTTCAAGTGAACGATAAATTTGTCCTTTTGTATTTTCATAAACTTCTTGTGCTCTTTGAATTTTATTGGTTACCTGTATGCCCAGTTCTGACGCACGCTGGTCACTGGCTTGAGCAAGCCTGGTACCTTCTTTGATATCTTCAGTAATAATGTGCATCGTGGATACGATTTCTTCTATGTGTGCATTAATCTCTTGAGATGAAGCACTGGTTTGTTGTGTACCTGAAGACAATTGCATTAATGTATCCGTCATATTCAGTATGTCTGAATCTAATGAATGTAACTGTTCCTCGATTGTATTGGAATGTTCAAAGACTTCCTTAGAAGAATCATTCACCGCTTGTACAACTTCACTTAAGCTCTCAATAAAAGTATTAATAGAGTGACCGATTTCCTGAAATTCATTTTTACTCTTGAGCTCAATTCTTGTAGATAAATCACCTGTTTGCGTAATTTTTCCCAGCTTGGTTAGTAACTCCTTCATAGATTTATTAATGGTCATAGAAAGTCCCAATGTAAATATTGCTGAAATAGCAACAATGAGTATGATCGCCAATAAAGATAACTTCGTACTCTCATCTAGAGTATTCTCTAGCTCAATCCTAGTATGTTCTCTTGCCAAATCCACATTAGCCTTGACACTCTCTGCAATTGGTAGGATACTATCACTAAAATTCGTGGTTTCATCTTGATATTCTAATATGGTCACAAAATAGTTGAACTTACTCAAGTAATCCTCAATATCCACTTGAATTGCATCTAAATAACCTAGCATGAGCTGAGAATCTGTTTGACTGCGTGTTTCTTCTACTAAGTCAAAAATCGCAAATATATGACCTTTGACTGTATTAATGTACTCTTCGTCATCATTATCAAGAAAATTATCACCGTCTTGGGTCGCTTGCATAAGATAATCTCTTATATCTGCAATATTGTTAGATATGCTATAGCTTTTCTTGATTGAATTTGTCGAGTTGTTGTACAATATGCCGATACCTATAATCATAATGATTACAAGGGAAAACAGAAGAGGTACCAACACTCGGATGTTAAACATTCTATTGTTATGACTCATCTTCCTAATCTTCTTTACTTTTTGTTTCTGCAAATGACTCACCCTATCTTCTACGCCTGTTTCGCGTGCATATTCCTTGTGTAAACGTCAAACACGACCGCCGCTACCAATACCAGTCCACGAATGATATATTGATATGAAACCCCTACATTCATTAAGTCCATACCTTTTGTTAATGATGCCATAACGAGTGCACCAATAATCGAACCGGTCACTTTACCAATACCTCCTGATGCAGAAGTACCACCTACAAATGCACCCGCAATGGCATCTAACTCAAAACCCATACCAGCTGTTGGTGTAGCTGATTGCAACCTGGCTGTAAATAGAATACCAGATAATCCCGCCAACATACCCATGGATCCAAATACGATATATGTGATCCTCTTAACACTTACACCGGATAATTCCGCTGCTTCCGGATTACCACCCACTGCATATATATGTCGGCCAAGCGTGGTATTATTAGTTACGAAAGCATAGATTGCTACGACAACAGCTACAATAACCGCTGTCCATGACAAACCCTTAAAGCTTGCAATCTTCCATAAAAAGAACATGATGATAGAAGAAACAAATACTAATTTCATAATAAATATCGGTAATGTTGATACGTGTAGTCGATATGAAATCTGTTTAATTCTGTTCTTCACTTCCAAAAATACAAAAAGAGCAACGACCAAACCTCCAATAATTAATGTTAATATATGTAAACCCGGAACATTAGCAATATCAGGTATATAACCATTTCCAATGGCATTGAACTGGTCATTTGCCGTAAAAATTGTTGCACTATTGGTAACTCTAATTAGCAAACCTCTGAAAATGGTCATGGCTGCAAGTGTAGCAACAAAGGCAGGGACTTTAAAACCGGCTACCAAGGTTCCTGTCCAAAATGCGCCGATCAATGTACCCATGACAAGAATAAGGGGTATCATTAAGAATACTGGCATCTCAACAATTGAGGTTAACATGGCTGCTACGGCGCCTAAAAATCCGGCAATATAACCAATAGATAGGTCAATGTGTCGGATAACAATAACTAGAGTAACACCTACAGATAAAACTGCAATATAACCGGTCATATCAATTAAGTCCGATATAACACGAGGTGTCATAAACAAACCATTGGTTAAGTTGGTAAAGATAATCATTATAAAACCTAATGCTATGTACATACCATAATCACGTATGTTTTCTTTAATCGCTTTTGTTAAATCATTAAACATTTTATTAGCCTCCTATACAGTCGCCATTTCCATTATTTTTTCTTGGGTTGCTTCTTCAATTGGTAATTCCCCTGTTAAACGTCCTTCAGCCATGACATAAACACGATCGCTCATACCAAGCACTTCCGGCAACTCGGATGATATCATTATAATACTTAATCCTTTAGCTACAAGTTCGTTCATGATGGTATATATTTCATACTTTGCACCTACATCAATACCTCTTGTCGGTTCATCTAGTATAAGTACATTAGGCTCTACAAATAGCCATTTGGATAATGCCACTTTTTGTTGATTACCACCACTAAGGTTCATTACTTTTTGCTCAATGGAAGGGGTTTTTATGTTCATTGATTCTCTATACTTTTCTGCTATTTCTATTTCTTCGTTCTTATCAATGACCATATAATTAGATAATTTACTAAGGTTGGCAACGGTAATATTTTGTTTAATATCTTGTATTAGGATTAAGCCATTACCTTTTCTATCTTCTGAAACATAAGCCAATCCTTTATCGATTGCATCTTTCGGTTTCTTCAGGCTAACTCTTTGATTGTCAACCAATACTTCTCCTGATATATCATAAGATTTTGAATTGCCAAAAACACTAAGGGCAAATTCCGTTCTACCTGCACCCATAAGCCCGGCTATACCAACAATCTCACCTTTTCTAACATTGAAATTGGCATCTTTAACAACATGCCTTCCTAGTTTCCGATCAAAAGCTGACCAGTTCTTTACCTCTAACTGTACATCTCCAAAATTCTTTTCCAGTCTTTTAGGGAATATATCATTGATTTCACGACCAACCATATACTTAATAATTTCTTTTTCATTAACTTCTCCCTGACTTGCTTTTAGAGAACAGATTGTCTTACCATCTCTTAGAACTGTTACAGTATCGGCTATGGCAATAACTTCCTTTAATTTATGTGAAATCATGATAGAAGTTACGCCTTGTTTCTTAAGATCTTTTAGTAACTCCAGTAGATTTTCGCTATCACTTTCATTCAATGCGGCTGTCGGCTCATCCAATATCAATAATTTAACCTCTTTACTTAAGGCTTTTGCAATCTCAATAAGCTGTTGTACACCCACACCAAGATCGATAATCTTTGATGCCGGATGGATTTCAAGTTTGACTTTTTTTAACATTTTGGCTGCTTCCGCTTTTGTATCATGCCAATTTATTATACCCTTTTTATGGATTTCATGTCCTAAAAAAATATTTTCATAAACGGACAAATCTGGAATCAATGCCAATTCTTGATAGATGATTGCGACACCTTTTTTTTCACTATCACTTATACGTGAAAAGTTCTGAACTTCATTATTAAGGACAATATCCCCCGAATAAGTACCATAAGGATACACACCACTTAAAACTTTCATCAAAGTCGACTTACCGGCACCATTTTCACCTACAAGACAATGGATTTCGCCTTCTTCAACTTCGAAATTAACCTGGTCCAAAGCTTTTACACCAGGAAATTCTTTTGTAATATTACGCATTTCTAATATATTTGCCATAATAGAGCTCCTATCATTCTTACATGAATTGCTTGGCAACCTACCAATTTGGTCGTGTTACGACCAGTCAATTTGGTCGTGTGACGACCAGTCAATCAAAATCTGTTATGTGTCTTTTTCAATAGAATAGTGATAAACCCATGTGGGTCTATCACTATTACTAAATTCATTTTTGAGTCATATTGTTCAATGATTTATGAATATTTTTTATAGACCGGTAAATTCAGATGCCTCATAGTATCCTGAATCAATGATGGTTTCTTTAACATTATCCGTAGTTACTGTGATAACTTGAATGTCTTTTGCAGGAACTACAACTGCGCCATTATCATATTCACCATTTGTTACGATGGTTGCACCTTCAAGAACTTCTGTTGCTGTTGAAATAGCACCTTGTACAAGGTCTCTAACGTCTTTAAGTACTGTCATGCTTTGTTTTCCATCAATTACATATTGGATAGAAGCTGTTTCAGCGTCTTGTCCTGTAACAAATATTTCTAATCCATCTTCTCTAGCAAATTGATCGTAAATTGCACGAGCTGTTCCATCGTTTGGTGCTAAGATGAAAGTTTTGCCTGATGGAGGTGCCGCTGTTATATGTGACTCTGCTTTTGACTTAGCTACTTCTGGTTTCCAATCTGTTGTGATTTGTTCAATGATTTGACCCATTTCTTCACGTGTTAATTCTGTTTTGTTCATGTATTCTACAGCTTTTGATGAGTTCTGAACAACGAATGAACCATCTGCGATCTTAGGTTGAAGGACATTCCATGCACCTTCAAAGAATAAGAATGCATTGTTGTCTGTTGCTGCACCAGCGTATAGGTATAAGTTTTCGCCTGTTCCGCCCGCTAGATTGTCAACAAGGAATTGACCTTGAGCTGCACCAACTGAAATAGAGTTGAATGTGATATAATAATCAACTGCATCTGTATTAGTTACAAGTCTGTCATAAGAAATAACTGTTATGCCTTCAGCTTTTGCTGCTTGAACCGCTGCTGCTGCTGCATCACCGTCTTGTGGTGTTATAATGAGTACTTTGATACCTTTTGCAATAAGGGTTTGAACGTTTTGCATTTCGCGTCCTGAATCACCTTGGCTAAATAAAATCTCAACACTATAATCTGTGCTGTCAAGTGCCGCTAAGAATCTAGCTTCGTCTTGTACCCAACGTGGTTCTTCTTTAGTTGGAAGAACGATACCGATATCAACTGTGCCATCTGCTGATGGTGCTGCTGGTTCTACTTCTGGTGTTTCTGTAGTTGTGTCTGGTGTTGTAGGTGCTTCCTCAGTTTTCCCACATCCTGATAAAGCCAATAAGCTCATAACAAATGTTGCAATTAATAACAATGATACTAGTTTTTTCATAATTATCCTCCATTTAAATATATGAGTTGCAGTTACAGTTATCATTATATTTAAATACGTCCATAATCACCATGGCTAGAATGCGACAAAATCATGACAAATTTAACATTCTGTTTACAATTAAGCTTTTCTTCTGTACTATTTTATGATTCATATAATGCTATTCTCTATAGATGTCTTCTTTTCTATGAAAACCATCGGCAACAACCGTCTCCATCATCGTTTCTTTGGTCACCGTCATAACATCGAGTTTTATATAAGGAATGTCCGCAACACCATTATTGATGGTCTCATCTTTATTAAGTTCTTGCCCCTTGGCTAGATCTATGGCTAGAATTGCTGCTGCTTCTGCCAACTTTTTAATAGGCTTATAGATGGTCACATGTTGAGTACCTTCTACAATTCTTTGGCATGCTGAAATATCTGCATCATGGCCTGCAACAAAGACTGTTCCTGCTTGACCTGCTTCTGCAAGCGCTCGTATCGCCGCTTCTGCTAATCGATCGTTGGCACCAATAATGGCATCAATTTGCTTTCCTTCTTCAATTAGACTGGATATTAAATCATAAGCTGGCTCCTCTCGCCAATCTTCTGCCCATATTTCCTCTATGATATCAATCTCTCCATATCTTATGTAATCCTCCAGGATGGACATATAGCCATCATTAAACATATAGGAATTGTTATCCTCTGGTGAACCGTTAATGATGACATAGTTGCCCTCTGGTGCTTGTTCAATAAGTGAGGCCGTTTGAAGAGCCCCCACCTTAACATTATCAAAGGATATGTAGGCATCAATGGTGACGCCGGTTATCAATCGGTCATAAGCAATGACTTTGATACCCGCCTTCCTAGCTTCGTTTATTGCTTCTGTTATACCATCTTTTTCATAAGGCACCACGACTATGACATCCACTTTCTGATCTATAAGCATACGAATTTGTCGATTTTGTGTCTCATTATTTTCATTGGCGTTGTAAACAATGACTTCTGCGCCTAACTCTATTGCTTTTGTCCTAAATATTTCTTGATCCCGTTGCCATCTTTCAATTACAAGATTATCCGCACAATAACCAATAACAATCTTGTTATTACCTTTGTCGATTTTTTCAATCACGAGAATAATCAACCAGATAGCACTTATGATCAACCCCAATGAAATAAATGTGACCAGCAGTAGTTTAGATCTCTTTTCATTCAACTTCATAACACCCCACCTTTATTTAAAATCTGTTGGTGATACACCTACCAGTTTCTTAAACAAACGACTAAAATAGTTTGGATCATTATAGCCAATTTTATAGCAGATCTCCTTAACTGAATAATTTTTGGTTTTTAACAGTTCTTTTGCAATATCCATTCGCTTTTCTCTAACATATTCAACAAAACTTAGGCCGATTTCTTCTTTAAATATTTTAC
>NZ_JARGDP010000093.1 GCF_029210395.1 Petrocella sp. FN5
GACATTATGTTTAATCAATCATTTATATGGGGTGCAGCAACGGCATCCTATCAAATAGAAGGCGGCGCTTACGATGACGGTAAAGGTCTTTCCGTTTGGGATATGTTTACCAAAGTTGAAGGCAAAGTGTACAATATGGATCATGGTGATGTGGCTTGTGATTCATACCATAAACTAGAAGAAGATGTCGCAATACTTAAAGAGCTGGGTGTAAAAGCCTATCGATTCTCCATTTCATGGCCAAGGGTTTTGCCAAATGGTATCGGAGAAGTGAATGAAAAAGGCCTTGACTATTACAGCCGCTTTGTAGATGCTTTGCTTGAAGCAGGCATTGAACCCTATGTTACCTTATTCCATTGGGACTATCCTTATGAGCTGTATAAAAAAGGTCAATGGCTTAATGAGGCTTCCTCCGATTGGTTTGCCGAGTATACGAAAGTAATGGTGGATTGCTTAGGCAACAGGGTCAAAAACTGGATGACCCTAAACGAACCACAATGCTTTATTGGACTTGGTTATTTTTCAGGTGTTCATGCACCGGGCCATCACTACAGTGTCTTTGATATTATTCGTATGTCACACAATACTCTACTGGCCCATGGTAAATCTCTGAAAATTATAAAAGATGCTCTACCGGAGGCCTCTGTTGGTTTTGCTTTTGTCGCAAATGCAGTTGTTCCAAAATCATTGGAACAAGCGGATGTGGACGCTGCAAGAGACTTTATGTTTAATCGATACGAGAAAACAGAAAATAAAGATAATTATGACTTTACGTTTGACAACGATTATTGGTATGATCCGATTATGCTCGGCAAATATCCGGATTGGGTAACTAAGATGTACCGGGATTACTTACCGGAAGAAAAACAGCTAAAAGCAGATCTTGAACTTATTTCACAAAAGGTAGATTTTATAGGGCTCAATTTATATCAGGGGCCAGTGGTAGAAGCGGATGGACCTTATGTGAAAGTCAGTAAGCAGAAGCCGGGACAACCTTTTACAGCCTTAAACTGGCTCGTATCAGAAGGTATTATGTATTGGGGTACGAAGTTCATGTATGAACGATACCAGACACCTATTTTTATTACAGAAAACGGATTATCCAATAAGGATTGGGTATCCCTAGATGGTAAAGTACATGATGAAAGTAGGATTGACTTCTTAGATCGATACTTAGGTCAATTAGATAAAGCCTATCAAGAAGGCAATGATATTCGCGGTTATTTCCAATGGTCCCTACTGGATAATTTTGAATGGGCAGAAGGTTATAAAGAGCGATTCGGTCTTGTACATGTTGATTTTATAACCGGTAAACGGACACCTAAAGAATCCTATTATTGGTACAAGAATCTGATTACGAACAAAAGTAAATAAAGAAAGAAATAATTTAAAATTTTATGGCAATCAGGAGATGATACTCTTGATTGCCATTAATACTTTCCAGGGGAACATATATTTGGTATAATAATTATATGGTATGTAAATTTACTGAAACTTAGTTTTGACCTTTTAACCATTATAGGGTTAAAGGCTAATAAAAAAACAAATGATTGATGGTGAAGTATATATGGCTCAGTATAAGATTCAGGTTTCAGTAAGAAATATAATTGATTATATCTTAAGAGGCGGCAGCATTGAGTCCGTTGCACTCTCTAGTACCAGAGCTGTAGATGGCACGAGAGCCCATCAGAAGTTTCAGAAGGCTCAAAAAGAGGATTATCAAGTTGAAGTTAAGCTGGTTCATACATGTCAAGTGGATCAAATTGATTTTACAATAACCGGGCGTATGGATGGCCTTTTTGAAGATGAGGGTATAGTGGTTATTGATGAAATCAAATCCACAGGTATGCCCCTTCGCTTAATCAAAGGGAATAATATCATGCACTGGGCACAAGTCAAAATGTATGGTTACATCTATGCCCACCAAAATCATCTTATGGGTGTTACTTGTAGACTGACTTATATTGAGTTAGAAGACTATAATGTACAGCATTTTACTTCTTATGAAACCATAGAAGACCTTACCGATTTTTACTATGAGATACTGGGCCGTTATGCCAAATGGGCACTTAGCTTGGAGCGGTTTAAGGAAAGATGCTTAGAAAGTATTAAAACATTGACCTATCCTTTTACTACCTATCGTAAGGGTCAAAAGCAGCTTATGCATGGGGTTTATCAGACCATAGTAGAAGGTCAGAAGCTTTTTGCAAGGGCACCTACAGGCATCGGTAAAACCATTGCAACCTTGTACCCGGCAATTAAAGCACTGGGCGAGAAGAAAACTGAAAAGATATTCTATCTGACGGCAAAAACAATTGGAAAAGAAGTGGCCAATCAAACATTGAGTCTATTAGAAGAAGAAGGCATGGTATTAAAAAGGGTCACCATAACAGCGAAAGAGAAAATATGCCTAAATGAGGTGACCAAATGTAATAAAGAGGATTGTCCTTATGCCTTAGGGCACTATGACCGGGTGAATATGGCTATTGATGCGGCTTTTGAAGCGACGGATTGTTATACTCGTGAGGTCATAGAAAGCTTTGCTAGGCTCCATCAGGTTTGCCCATACGAACTATCTTTGGATCTCGCCTTATTCTGTGAAGTGATTGTTTGTGATTACAATTATGTCTTTGATCCCAGTGCCAAGTTACAAAGATTTTTTGTGGATGGTTCCGGTGGTTACACCTTATTGATTGATGAAGCCCATAATCTTGTAGACAGAGGTAGGTCCATGTACTCTGCTGTTTTAGAAAAAGATCACATTCTAGATTTAAGACGTAAGGTTAAGGATCTTGATGCCAGACTTTATAAATACATGACAAGGTTAAACCAGAAGATGTTACATTACAAAAAAGCCTGTGAAGATTATGAGCACTTAAGATTTGAGACAAAAGATATGCCTTATGATATTGAAGATGATCTTAGAGCCATCATCTATAGAACAGAAAAAATCTTCAAGGAACACCAGAATTGGCAATATATGGATATGCTTTTGGATTTCTTCTTTACAGCTTATGATTATGTTAAAAAAACAGAATTATACAGTGAGAAATATGTCACCAGTTATGAAAAGAAAGGTAATAATCTAAGAATACACATGTATTGTATAGATCCTAGTGATAACATAAGATTGGCCACCAATGATATGAAAGGTGTTGTTTTTTTCTCTGCAACATTGTTACCAATGGCCTATTATATGGATTTACTAGGTGGTAATAAAGAGAATTATGGCATGATGTTATCATCACCCTTTGACAACGAAAAATTGAGTCTGGTTATTGACCGATCTATATCGACCAAGTACCATAACCGTGAAAGTTCTATTGGGCCCATTGGGGAACATATTATAACCATTGCCAGAGAAAAAAAAGGAAACTATTTGGTATTTTTCCCATCTTACAAGTATATGGAGGATGTGTTAAATGATTTGGTCTTTACGATGAAAATAGAAGAAGAGTTTGACTTGCTCTATCAAGAAAGAGGTCTTACAGAGGCGGCAAAGGAAGCGTTTATTCAGTCTTTTGAAAAGCCCAGAGAACGTTCTTTAATAGCCTTTTCCGTTTTAGGTGGTATGTTCTCAGAAGGTATTGATTTGGTAGGAAATCGACTTATTGGTGTTATAATTGTCGGTGTGGGTTTGCCAATGATCTGTTATGAAAATGATTTGATTAGAGCACATTTTGGTCAAAAAGGTTTTGATTACGCCTATGTCTATCCAGGTATGAATAAGGTGCTTCAGGCAGCCGGTAGGGTTATAAGGACGGTGCATGACAAGGGCGTGGTGATTTTATTGGATGAACGTTTTGCAAGTCACCAATATAAAGAACTATTTCCACTGGAATGGTCGCATTATAAGACGGTAGTCAAAAAAGAGGATTTGTATGCGGTGTTAGATGGATTTTGGAACGACGAGAATATGAACAAATCGTAACCATGTCAAAAAGTAGGTTGCTTTGTATACATTATACATATATTATTTCATTTTTTTTAAAATGATGCATATTACCATCGTCAAAACTTACAATTAAATCAAAAAAACTTTTTTTTCTTTGGGCAGACTTAATTTGAATCAGATGCTATAATAATGCTTGTAAAACCCCCGCCATACATTTATATATAGTTTTACTACACCCCATAAGAAATAATATAAATACCTTCTCCCAAAAAGGACAGCGCTCGGATTGCTGTCCTTTTTATGTTACATAAATCCCTTTACCAATTATTCTAGTAAAATTGGTTTTTCCCCATTATAATTGTTATGTGTAGAGGGTCAAAATAAGAAAGGTTGTGACAATCATGTACAAAATGCTTGTACTGGATATGGATGGTACCTTGCTTAATGAAAGGCAAGAGATATCAAAAGAGAATGTTGAGGCGATCAAAGATCTTATAGATCGTGGCATTAAAGTTGTTCTGGCCTCCGGAAGAGCTTATCAAGGTATGTCTAGATATCTTGAAATACTGGGTATGAACCTAGAAGGTTTTTATTCCATCACATGTAGCGGATCCTTAACCGTTGAGAATAAAAGCGATAGCATCCTTCATGAAGTTCCAATTGAACACGAAGATCTTTTAGCCTTACTTGATTTGTGCGAGACCTTTGATCTTGATATGAGTGCCTATACCAAGGACAATATCTTGGTTCATCAAGACAATCTATATAGTCGCTATGATGCGATTGCCAATGATATGGAGCTGAAGGAAATTAACTTTCACGAAATGGATAAGGCCATTGAAGTTTTTAAGGTTAGTCTTATTAATGAGAATCCGGTAATGAAGGAAGAGATGATTCGATACTTTCCGACCATACAACTTTCTTCTGTGGCTATGCGTGATAAAACAGCTTACAATCCTGAGATCCTTATGGAAACTTGGCGATTCCCTAAGCATATATTGGAGAACTATACCATTGTACAGCCTTTGCCATTTAGCCTGGAAATCTTACACAAAAGTTGTAACAAAGCTGTTGGTGTTCAACAAGTTGCTCAGGTGTATGGTATTAAGAGAGAAGAAATCGTTTGTGTAGGTGACTCGGGCAATGATTTACATATGATTGAATATGCAGGTCTTGGTGTAGCAATGGGCAATGCCATCGATCAGATAAAAGCCGTTGCGGACATTGTGACATTAACAAACGAAGAAAATGGTGTGGCTGAAGTTATAAAAGAATTCTTCAAAGAATCATAAAAATTCAACTATATTGTTTTGACGCTTTAACCATACTTAGATAGAAACCTGACTTCCAAAATAAGGGAGCATATGATATTATTAAATGAAAAGGGTTCGCAGTTTGAAGGAGGTAATATTATGTATGATTATATAATTATTGGTGCCGGGGTAATCGGCTCAACTATTGCAAGAGAGCTTTCAAAATATGATGTTAAGGTTTTACTTTTAGAGAAAGAAAATGATGTAACATGTGGTGCCTCAAAAGCAAATAGCGGCATTGTACATGGCGGTTTTGATGATAAGCCTGGAACTGTTAAAGCAAAAATGTGTCGTAAAGGTAATCGTATGTTTGAACAATTGGAGTCTGAACTTCATTTTGGTCTTGAGATGTGTGGCAGTTTGGTCATGGCTTTTGAAGAAGAAGAATTTGAGACACTTAATGAGTTGCTGGAACGTGGAATTACAAATGGCATTCATGACATGGTTATATTGGACCACGACCAAGTTATGGAAATGGAGCCTCATGTGAACCCGGAAGTGAAAGGGGCACTTTACTGTCCATCCTCCGGTATTACATCGCCTTTTGAATTGACCATAGCATTGGCTGAAAATGCAGTGGCAAATGGTGTGGATATCAAACTGAATGCTGAAGTGGTGAGCATTGAAGCTGGTGATATCTTTAAAGTTTCGACGATAGACGCAATGTATGAAGCCAAGGTGGTTATAAATGCAGCGGGCGCGTATAGTAATATGGTTGCCGGGTTTGTAGGTGCGGACAATTTTAAGATTATTCCAAGACGTGGTGAATATATATTACTAAACAAGAATCAAGGCTATCTAGCCAATACAGTATTATTCCAATGTCCAACCAAGGCAGGTAAAGGTATATTGGTGACAAGGACATACCATGGTAATCTTATGCTTGGGCCAAACGCTCAAGAAGTGAGTGAAGCTTCGGATGTTGGTACAACCCTTGAGGCATTAACTTATATTGTAGAACAGGCAAGAAAAAGTGTGGCAGATTTTGACCTTAAGAAAACGCTAACATCCTTTTCCGGTATTAGAGCAACAAGTGATCGACATGATTTTATTATTGAGGAAAGTACGGTTAAGAATTTTATCAATGTTGCTGGTATTGAATCTCCAGGACTAACATCATCACCTGCAATTGGTCTTGAAGTGATTGAAATCATAAAATCCATGGGATATACACTAGAGCCTAATCCCAATTTTAATCCCAATAGAAAACCAACGCTTATTCCAAAAAGTGAAGATTTTGATGGTTCAACAGATGCAAAAGACCCTAAAAAGCATATAATCTGCAGGTGCGAGAACGTAACAGAAGCGGAAATTGTGGATGCTATCCACCGTGGTATTCCTGTGAATTCTATTGATAGTATGAAGCGAAGAGTCAGAGCTGGTATGGGCTTATGTCAAGGTGCATATTGTGGCGAAAGGGTTGCAGCAATTATTGCCAGAGAATTGAACATACCTGTAGAAGAAGTACCAAAACGTGGAGGCGGTTCATCCACATTGCCACATAGAGAAAGCCGTTGGTTTTATAAAGAAATAAAGAAGAACGAGACAGATATGTAACAACAAAAGGCGGTCATATGAAGACATTACAGGCATCACTACTAAAATGGTATAAGCAAAATCACCGGAAATTACCATGGCGTGCGACAAGAGACCCATATAAGATTTGGCTTTCTGAGATTATGTGTCAGCAAACTCAAGTGGCAACAGTCACCTCTTATTATAATCGCTTTCTTGAAAGCTATCCGGATATAATCAGTCTTTCTATGGCAACGGAAGATGAGGTCTACAAGTTATGGGAAGGTCTTGGTTATTACTCTAGAGCCAAACGATTGATGCAATGTGCTCGTGTCGTTACACAAAATTACAGTGGTATTTTTCCAAGAACACATGAAGAAATAATAGACTTACCCGGGATCGGTCCCTATACAGCTGGTGCGATTGCAAGTATTGCCTATGATATTAAGATGCCAGCCGTAGATGGAAATGTATTGCGTGTTTATTCAAGGCTATACGGTATTGAAGAAGATGTGGGTAAAGCGGATACAAAAAAGAAAATCGAAGCGATGGTTTCGGCCGACTTGCCGGAAGATGTCAGAGATTACAATCAGGCCCTAATGGAACTTGGGGCCTTGATTTGTGTGCCGAAAAACCCTAGATGTAAGGGCTGTCCGGTTCACGATTTTTGTACGGCTAAAGAAAGAAACATTCAAAACAATTTGCCGATTAAAACACCAAAAGCTAAAAAACAAATAAAAAAAATGAGGGTAGCCTACGTAGAATTTGAAGATCAAGTGTTACTAGAAAAGAGAGGAACAGAAGGCTTGTTGGCGAATCTTTGGGGTTTTCCGATTATAGAGGTTAGCGAAGAGGATCCGCCTAAAGCGATGATAGACTATCTTGAAGACAACTATGGTCTTTATGTTATAGAAGAAGCAATCATGGCAACAAAAAAACATGTTTTTACCCATTTGATATGGGATATGACTTTGGTTAGGTATAAGTCCAGCGCCTTAAATTATATCGAAGATCCTGAGGTGGTTTGGATTCAGCCTGAAGCTATCAAAAACTATCCACTGCCTACAGCCTTTCTAAAACTGTTAAAATAATACACCAATCGGTATCAAATAATTGTAAAATAATTTAATATACGATATAATATTCTATAAGATATGAATCACTTGGGGGTGAGGATATGAATGGTAGAGTACTGATCGTAGATGATGAAACGGTGCTACGTGAAGTCATGGCAAAAGCCTTTAGAACCGATGGCTATAAGGTTTTTGAAGCGGCTGATGGTAAAGAAGCCATAGAAGTATTTGAAGAAAATGATATTGAAATCATTATACTGGATGTCATGATGCCGAAGATGGATGGATGGTCTGTTTGTCGAAGAATTAGGGCTCAGTCTAATGTGGGCATTATCATGTTAACAGCTAGAGATGATGATTCAGATCAACTGCTTGGTTTTGAACTGGGCGTTGATGAATATGTAACAAAGCCTGTAAATCTTCAAGTGCTATTAGCAAGAGTTAAGCGGATGTTGAATCGCTTAGATGAAGGTCATGGCGGTATGAAGCACATTATTTCAAAGATGGGTATTGAGATAAATAGAGATGCTTATACAGTGAAAATAAATGGAAAAGAAATTGAACTTGCGCCTAAAGAGTATGAGCTTTTAGTATATCTGATGGAAAACGATGGCATGGTTTTGTCAAGAGAGCAGATTTTGAATACCATTTGGGGATATGATTATTTTGGTGATTTTCGGGTTGTGGATACCCATATTAAGAAAATAAGAAAAAAATTGGAAGACAAAGCCTATGGGATACATACAGTTGTTCGTGTGGGCTATAAGTTTGATTCCAAAAGTGGTTAAAGGTTCAAGACTAAGTTTCACTATATAGTTTTGAAAGATTAACCATTAGTAAGCCATAAAAAGGCATATATAGCAAAGGGTCGTGGTAGCCGACTGTGCTATATATGCTTTTTTGACATAAATAATTAA
>NZ_JARGDP010000094.1 GCF_029210395.1 Petrocella sp. FN5
TAATTAAAAACAATTTGTTTATTAATCTCACTGGCTTGATCATAAACAAGATCTTTACTTGTCTTTGTGCTGATGTAGTAAACAGATAATATAGATATTGTAACGGACACGGCCAATACAAGTGTGATCGTTGCTATAATTGTCTGCATAATCGTAAAATGGTTCATAGAAAATCTTTTAGTATGCTTCATTTTTTTTGAACTCCTTTGGTGATTGACCGGTTGTTTTCTTGAAACTATGACTAAAATAGTAAACGTCTTTATAGCCACATTTTTCAGCGATGGACACCATTTTATCTTCAGTGTTCTTTAATAACAACTTTGCATGGTCAATTCTTTTTGAAACCAAGTAACGATTGAAGGTCGTTTCTGTCTCCTTTTTAAACAAAGTACTTAAATAAGATACACTAATATTGAAAGCATCACCGACCATGTCCATATTCATTTCAGGGTTATCGTAGTGTTGCTCTAAATAAGCAATAATCTCACCCATGAGTTTAGATGTTTTTTTTGTTTTTCTTGTAGCAATATCCGCTTTCATCTCAGAGGTAAGCTTCGTTATCAATATCATAAAACCATCAATATTCTTAGATTCAATATACGTCTTAATGGTATTAATATCTAAAGATCGCCTTAAATTAGCACTAACACTATCTGAATACTCTATTAATAAGCCGCTCAGGGTTACTATGACACAAAAAAAATCATAAAGATGCTCTTCTTTGATTTTTTTTGTAAGCTTCGCAATATACTCCGAAAAATCTTCGTCATTCATATACCTCATATTCTTTTTAAACTCATTAATATCTTCGACATTAAAGCTCTTCTTATCGGGGATTATATCGTTGTCCCCATAATAATTTATGGTATTGGAATCATCCATGCCATATGACTCTAATTCAAATTGGCACTGTCTGTACAGATCAAATAAATTATCAAATTGATCAGCAAGACTGACACCCATTGCAATATCGACTAAGATATATTTCTTTATATCGTTAATCACCTTATATAAAACAAGATCGAGTGTTTTCTTAAAATCCTCTCTATCTGCTTTAACAATGCTCACAATGTCTTGTCCAAATAGGATGTGATAAGCATTGAAGCTCTCACCTACTAATTCTTCCATCATTAAAAAACACTGGTTTTTCTTCTTCTCTAATTCGATAATATTACCGGTGAAATTCATCAACCTCGTACAAATCACCACATGAGGTTGGCTGATGCTTATTCCTACTTCATTAACCATAATCTCATCATCATTATTTAACTGATATTCATTTAAATAATGATAAATAATACGGTTTCTTACTTGATTTAAGACCATTTCTTCTTTCAGCTGTATATGTTCATTTTCTGCATCTAATGATTGTTTTATCTTGTCTAGGAACTCCTCAACATTGCCACTTGTTATGGGCTTTGACAAATAGGCCACAACATCTAAATTAATTGCTTCTTTAAGATAACTATAGTCGTCATACCCTGAGATGATTGCTACTTTTACAGTTGGATAACTTTTTCGAATGATACGCGTCAACTCAATACCGTCCACAAATGGCATTTTAATGTCTGTAATGACAACATCCGGCGTATGTTCCTCTAACAAATCCAGTGCATCATAGCCATTTGAGGCTGATCCTATGACTTCAAAGTCTTTCTGACCTTCGATCTTTGATGCAATTCTACCTCTTACTTCATCTTCATCATCTACCAAAACGATTGTATATTTCATGTTCCACCTCTATCATGCCTTATAGAATAGGCTGATTTTTTCATGCCTTATATACTACAATAATACAGTCCTAAATATCTGTCTATCTTTTTATCTTATTAAGACACAAGAATCTCCCTCTAATTTATGTACCCGTCACTTCTTTTGAATAAAGTTAATTATTTAACAAATAGGGTTGACGCATATACTTAAACGCGTTATAATAATCAATAATTTCATATGTTTGTGGCACAGATGAGGAATAGTAAAATTATTTAGGTATTAAGAGAGCTGATGGTTGGTGAAAATCAGTTACTTTTTGATTTGAATCCACCTCGGAGCTTTTGGGTAACACCAAACGTATTTAAGGCGATAACTTAATCGAGTGGATACAATGTATCAACTAGGGTGGCAACGCGGGTAAACTTCTCGTCCCTTTTTTGGGGATGGCGGAGTTTTTTTTGATTTGTGTTTAAAGAAAGGATGGTATTATGAATATTCTAGTTGCGGAAAAAATTGCAGACGAAGGCATTGAATTTTTGAAGTCAAAAGGAATGAATGTGACTGTTGATTATGGTTTAACTCGAGAAGCACTTTTGAAAAGTATTGGAGATTATGATGCACTTATTGTAAGAAGTGTTACCAAAGTTAATGAAGAACTCTATCAACAGGCTAAAAAATTAAAAGTCGTTGGCCGAGCAGGAAATGGCGTGGATAATATAGAATTATCCGGCGCTACAGAAAGAGGCATCATTGTTGTAAATACTCCAGACGCTAACACTGTGTCAGCGGCAGAACATACAATCGCACTTATGTTATCTCTTTCAAGAAATATTCCAAGAGCCGACGCACATATAAAATCTAGACAATGGGATAGAACCTTATTTCAAGGTGTAGAATTAATGGGTAAAACCCTTGGTGTCATTGGCCTTGGTAGGATAGGAACCATGGTTGCAACCAGAATGCAATCCTTTGGAATGGATGTCATTGCATATGACCCTTATATTAACGCAGACAAATTCGAACGTTTTAATGTGACACGCGCTAACACGCTGGATGAACTCTTGGATCTTTCCGATTTCATTTCCGTGCATACACCTAAGACAAAAGAAACACTTGGTATGATTAATGAAAACGCTTTCAAGCGTGTAAAAAAAGAAGTACGTATCATCAACTGTGCTCGTGGCGGCATCGTTGATGAAGAAGCGCTTTACAAAGCAATAAAGGAAGGTACCGTTGCCGGCGCAGCAATTGATGTACTAAAAGACGAACCCCATCCAATCTCGCCTTTACTTGACCTTGAAGAAACGATTATCACCCCACATCTCGGTGCAGATACAATTGAAGCTCAAAAGAATGTAGGTGAAACGATTGCTATTGAAGTCTATGAGGCCCTAAAAGGAAAATTAATTGCAAATGCTGTGAATCTACCAAGCCTTTCCGTTAATGAGCTTGAACAGATGAAACCCTTCCTCACACTTGTTGAACGCATGGGGAAACTTTATCATCAAATACACAAAGAAGTTGCCAAAACAATTGAGTTCATTTATAAAGGAGAATTATCTCACCATTCAACAGAGCCACTTGTGCTTTCCTTTATAAAAGGTCTATATGAAACTGTACTTGATACGCCTGTAACCTATGTTAATGCGAGAATATTAGCTGAAAACAGAGGCATTGCCATATCTGAAAGAAGGGTAAGTACATCCGATGAATACTCAAATTCTATAGCAATAAAACTTCATAGTAAAAATGAAATATTTGAAATAGAGGGTACTGTTTTAGGAAAAGGCGAACCCAGAATCGTGGCAATCAACAATTATTCAATAGATATTGTACCAAAAGGCAATATGCTACTTATTGAAAACAACGATAGTCCCGGTATGATTGGAGCAATCGGTCATATCCTTGGTCAAAACAAGATCAATATTTCAACTATGAACGTCAGTCTTTCTCAGACTCACAAGTCTGCTATGATGCTTCTCACAGTCGACCAGACAATCAATGATGATGTTCTTTTTGAGATTCAACAGCATCCAGGCATTTTAAAAGCTTGGTCACTTAAAATATAGGAGGTTTTATAATGAAAAAAAAAATTGCAGTCATCCCAGGAGATGGTATCGGTACAGAGGTTATGGAAGAAGGCATAAAGGTACTTCATCACTACTTATCACTTCAAGGGTTGCCTCCTGTCCAGTTAACCCATTACCCTTGGGGATGTGAATATTATCATAACACTGGTAGAATGATGCCTGAAGACGGTATGATCGAGCTTGAGAATTACGATGCCATCTTATTAGGTGCTGTTGGCTATCCAGGCGTTCCTGACCACATTTCTCTTCGAGAGTTATTATTAAAAATCAGACAAGGCTTTGACCAATCTATAAACTTAAGACCCATCAAGTTATTAAAAGGTGCACCTTGCCCTCTAAAAAACAAAACACCTAAAGATATTGATTTTGTGGTCGTAAGAGAAAATGTTGAAGGTGAGTATTCAGGACACGGTGAATTCAAAGATGTAGGTACGGATGACGAAGCTGCTCATCAGACCGGTGTATTCACCAAAAAAAATACCGACCGGGTTATGAAATACGCTTTTGAACTCTCTCAAAAGCGTAATAGAGCAAAGAAATTAACCAGTGCAACAAAATCCAATGCTCTTAATTACAGCATGGTATTTTGGGACAATAGGTTCAATGCTATTTCACAAAACTATCCCGATATTAAAACTGAGGTGAACCATGTAGATGCCATTAGCATGTATTTTGTACAGAGACCTGAAAGCTTTGACGTGGTTGTGGCCTCTAATCTATTTGGTGATATTATTACAGATCTTGGGGCAGCCCTTCAAGGCGGTCTAGGGTTTGCAGCAAGCGCCAATCTAAATATAGAAGGTACCTACCCTTCCATGTTTGAGCCAGTTCATGGTTCTGCACCAGAAATTGCAGGTAAACAAATCGCCAATCCTATGGCCATGATATGGACTGTAAAAATGATGCTTGATCAGTTGTATCCAGAAATGACACACGATATAATTGTAGATGCCATTGAAGCCGTGCTCGTTGAAGGAAAGTGTCTTACAAGAGATCTAGGCGGTATATCACCAACCTCTGATGTTGGATCTGCAATATGTGATATGCTCACCACATTAATTAAAAACGCATAGGTTAAGAACAGAATCCTTCGATTATAATGGTATCGGTAAACAAAAAAGTAAATGTTGGTAAAAGAATTATTACTATCTTTTACCAACATTTACTTTTAAATATAATTATTGCCAACCTGTCGTTCCATATTCATCAACATTATATATATCAATAAATATGACATCTACAAATATTTCTTTTTCTATCTCTTTACCGGATAGAAGATCATAAGCTACTTGTGCTGCTGTCGTTCCAATCGTCATAGGTGATTGTGCTGCTGTGGCAGTCATCTTTCTATCTTTAATCATTTGTTTTGCTTCCGGAGCACCATCTATCCCATAAACAAGCACTTTTTCTTCACTTTCAACCGCTTGAAGTGCTGCTATAGCGCCCATTGCTGTTGGATCATTTAATGCCATTACAACATTAATGTCAGGGTTCACCTGTATAATGTTTTCCATTACAGACATGGCTTGTTCTAGTTGCCCCTCTGATGATTGTCTGGTAACGATTTCATAGTGCTCCATACCTGCAATGGTATCAATAAACCCCTGGGTTCTATCAATGGCTGATTTAGCCGTTGGGTGTTCTAGGATTACAATTTTAGCATTGTTTAGTCTTTTCATCATATCCTTAGCACATATAACACCAGCATTATAATTATCTGATGTAATAATGGATGCAACGAGTTCTGTATCATACACAGGCGCATCTACATTAATTACAGGAATACCGGCCTCCTCTGCTGCTTCAAGTGCAGGACGGATGCCTTTCCAATCTACTGGCGTTATAAAAATAGCATCTACACCTTGTGCAATAAGATCCTCTATTTGACTGATTTGTTTCTCTGGGTCAAGCGCTGGATCTAGTGCAATCAGAATATCACCGTTAGCTTCTACGACATCTTTAATGCCTTTATTAAGCAATACAAAGAAAGGATTGTTTAAGGTCATATAAGTAGCACCAAACTTATAGGATGTATTTAATTGTAGTAAATCACTATTCTTTTCTTCCTTACTGCATCCCGAAAACACACCTACAACCATTGATAATACTAGTAATACTACTAATACTTTTTTCATTGCTTTCCCTCCAAGTTTTTAATGCTCACTTTCCAGTATACTATCAGCTTCTTCTCTAACACTACGTAGAATCTCTTGCATAGATTTGTCATCCATTATGTTTACCTTAATCCTTGTATCCATAGATTCTATAAGCTTCTGATACTTTTTAAAAGTTGGCTCAATAACCGATTGGTCAATAACCAACTTCAAAAAAGCTGAATCCAAAACATTGTTCATTAAATCATCCTGAGATAATGCCTGGTTTGTTACTGATATTTTGGTGGGCAAGGTATAGGTGTAATCCCAAACCATTTGTTGAACTGCATCATCATTACTCATGAACTTTATAAAGGCCCAGGCTAAATCCTTGTTCTTGGATCTACTGCTCATGCCCCATTGTACTGTATAAAGCTTCCCAATACTTGTCTCTTGATCCACACCGGGAAATGATATGGGTTCCCATATAAAATCTGAATACTTTTTCACTTTATAGGGATAGGGTTTATAGGCTCTAAACTCAGCTAATGAAAAGGTCTTAAACCCAACTAACCCCTGATCAAATGCATAAGGTGGCACGATTTGCCCACTGTTTTGTGTATATAATGCTTTTGAGACCTCAATTGCTTTCCTAAGTTTTTCTTCATCATATACATCAATTGCCTTTTCACCAGCCTCAAAAGTTCCTTTTGCTGCATAGTAAGTATTTTCCCATCCATATCCTACCACGCCATATTGGTCATTCATACCATCCTGATTCGTATCCTGGGTCAGTGTTTCACACATTCTTAGAAATTCGCCAACAGTCCAATCCATGTTAGGGATTGCCAAGTTATTATCTTTTAATAGCGTTTCATTGACAATCATAAATGTTGGCACAATCTGAAAAGGCATGGCATATTGGTAGCCATCATAGACACCGGCCTCAATCCCTTTTTTGTAAAAGTCTTCAGGATGAAAATTAGGATCGTCCTCTATGTACGTATCCAAAGGCTCTAACATACCAATATAAGATAAAGTGTCAAAGTCTTCTCCAAGTACAATAAAAACATCCGGTTCATTACCAATCAAAATCCTTTGTGCCAACCACTCTGAATAGTCCTCCATTAATGTACCACTCCGGTATTCAACGCTTACACCTGGATTCTCTTTTTCAAAAAGCTTAATGGCTTCGTCATATATGCGATATACATCTATTTGAGGGACGCCCCATTCATTTCCCGAATAAATACCTATTTGTACAACTGTTTTTTTTTCTGATTTTAGTGCTTGAATTAAAAAAAAGCTAATTATTATTAAGACTATTACAACTAAGGCTATACTATATTTCTTCATATTTTCTCCGGATTTATTTTCGTTAATCATATGCAGCCCCCCATCTTATGGGAATTCCAACATGTATCGTAAAACCCTCTCCTATTTTTGTTTCATATATCATTGTACCGTTTAACATTGCAATTCTTTCTCTTATATGTGTTAATCCAAACCCTTCTTCAACATTCACACTGCCTTTCCCATTATCCTTAATCATCACTTTCACTACATGTTGATAAAAATCAATATATAAATGAATGTGACTTGCCTTACCATGTCGAATTGCATTTGTTATAGACTCTTGAATAATTCTATAAACCGTCTGTTCTTCATCTTCTTTTAGCCTAAGGATGGGCCCGTTAATCTCCATATCTATCTTAACAGGTGTACACTCATTGATATCATTTACCATCACTGTAATCGCCGGAATAAGATCAGACTTAGAAATAGTATCCACCTTTAATTCTCGAACGGAACGACGAACCTCATCCAAGCCCTTTCTAGAAAGATCCAGTATTTTACCCAGCTGTTTTTTTGCAACTTCAGGCTCAATTCCAATTATTGAAACACAAGCTTCCAAACCAGTTGTTATACTCGTTAATGAATGACCTAATATGTCATGTATTTCCCTTGCCAGTCGATTTCGTTCCTTCATTTTTGCATTTTCTTCCATGGTTTGTGCAAAATCTTCAAGTTGCATATTCGCAATCTTAAGCTCAGACGCTGTTTCTCTTAACTTCGTATTTAAAGAACTAATGGCTGCATTTTCATTAATCTTGTTTTGAAGCAAAAGATAAAGAAAGCCAATGAACCCTATTTCATTAATGGATGTCAATAGATTCTTACCTACCAACATAAAGATTTTTACTTCTTCTGAATTATAGTCTACATACTCTGTAAGTGACAGCATTGCAAGTCGGTTGGACCAAATATCATAGTCTAATAATATAAAGGAGATTATTGCAAAAATGAGCATCCATACCCTTGAATGAGGTTCTTTTGCATATGTAATTATGTTCATCATCAGTAAAAGGAATATGCCTCGGTAACTAAAATTCATATAATAAACAATCATAAAGCACAGCCAAAAATCAACCAATAGAAGAATCCTTACACCAAAAAACTTCCTCTTAAGTAAATAACTTTTCATTATATTTGAAGCACCAAGTGCCAGCATATACACTATTGCAAGAACGGCAATATTTTGTGGAATAATAGGTAAATACTGTACCCGTTCAAGGAATTCTCTTGCTAAAAAACCATCAAAAATCTTAGTTGTTGTTGATGAGATGATGAATGAGAAAAAAAGAATCACAACAACATTAACTAAATAATTAAGTTTACGTATGATTGATATTGGTGTTGTCTCAAGCATCTTATTCACCCCCAACCCATTGCTTCTCTATAATAGAATATCTGATTATCTCTACTTA
>NZ_JARGDP010000095.1 GCF_029210395.1 Petrocella sp. FN5
AATATATTTTTATTTTTTTTAATTTAGGTATTGTTTTATAGAAATACATATATTATAATTAGGTTGTGGTTGAATTTTGTTCTCCCTTCTTATTGGAACGAGATTCGTACCCACTATATAACCCCTTATTAATTATTTATACTCCCCTCATCAAAATAACCACATTCTTTAATGTGGTTATTTTACTGTCCATCGCCACTTTTCGAATGACTTTAGTATTAAAGTCTGTTAAAATAGGGACATATAACAAAGAGGCTACGCCTCGTTTTGCGAAGCAAATTGTTCCGGCAGGAAAGACTTCTTTGATAGTTAATGCGAGGCTTCAACGCATTAACATAACATAGACTTTCCTAGAGAATGTAAAAAGGAGCATCCTATGATATGGCCTGACCAGAAACCCTACTATAGCCTAAACTGTTACTATAATCAGCTATTTGGTCAAAAGACATACAAAATTGCTTTAGACATTGGTTTAACTTGTCCAAACAGGGACGGCACTTTAGATTACCGAGGTTGTATTTTTTGCTCTAGTTCAGGTTCCGGTGATTTTGCAACACCTTCAGCTTCAACTCATGAAAAACAATTGGATACGGCCAAAGGCCTATTACAAAAGAAGTATGAAGGCCAACACTATATCGCCTATTTTCAAGCATTTACCAACACCTATGGACCGATAGACTATTTGAGAACTACTTATAGAAGCATCATCCAACGACCTGATATTTTAGGTCTTTCCATTGCGACGCGACCGGATTGTTTGTCAAAAGACATTCTTGACTTATTAAAGGAATTGGTTCAAGTAAAGCCTGTATGGGTAGAGCTAGGACTGCAAAGCATTCACGAAAAAACCTCAAGTTTTATAAGAAGGTGCTATCCTCTGGAGGTTTTTGATCATGCCGTCCAAAGCCTACACGCTATTAATATAAAAGTCGTGGTCCACTTAATTGCCGGACTTCCAACAGAAACAGATACAGAATTTTTAGAAAGCGTTGCTTATGTCAATCGTTCTCAAGTCCACGGCATAAAATTTCAACTTCTACAAGTCCTTAGAAATACGGATTTAGGCAGCTTATATACAGAAAAACCTTTTAGACTATTAACTCTAGATGGTTATGCTAACTTGATTGTCACCGCCATTGCAAATATAAATCCGAACATGGTTGTACACCGAATTACCGGTGATGCGCCAAAAGAAGATTTGATTGCCCCCTTATGGAGTTTAAATAAACGCGGCGTTCTTAATAAAATTCATCAATGTTTTAAAGATAGAGAACTATGGCAAGGAAAGTTATTAGAAAACAACGAAAGAAGGCCTGAACATGACCGGTAACGATTATGAACTAAGTCTAAACAAGCTTATGATCTTGTTCCTAATTGAAAAAGCAGGATTACCCCTATCTAATACCCAACTCTCTGATTTTTTGTTGGTTTCAGATTATACAGATTACTTTTCGCTTCAGACTTATATCGGACAGATGATTGATGCTAGGTTGCTAAAATCCTCCAAGATATCAAGTCATACGCTCTATGATATCACCGATGCCGGTTGCGAGACATTAGAATACTTTAAGAACCATATCCCTGAGAGCATCAAAGATGATATGATTATATACCTCAAAAAAAATAAATATGACATCAAGTCTAAATTTGATGTTGTTGCTGACTATATCCCTGAAAAAAACGGTGATTTTTATGTCAATTGTGTTGCCAAAGAAGATAATAAGAATCTTATAGAGATTAATTTAAGGGTAACAGAAAAAGAGGAAGCTTTAAAAATATGTGATGCTTGGGAAAGTAAAAGCCATGAAATCTATAAACAACTCTTATATAATCTTCTTGAATAAGCAATTAAACAAGAAAAGAAGCTTCGCTTCGTTATGAGCTCTGCTCATATTTCTGAATGGTTCGAAAGGAAAGGTCTTTGACGTATTCTGCCACGCTTCAAGGCTGAATACTAAAGTATGACTTTCCTAGAGAAAAATGAAGAAGAAGAACAGATTAAATCTGTTCTTCTTCTTCATTTTGTTCTCTAACAAACGCTAGCCATTGATCTATTTCCGCCCATATCGCTTCAGCACCTTGCTTAGTCATGGATGAAAAAGGGATAATCTGATTGGTGCTATGTAAGGCCAGTGCTTGCTTAATAACTTTTAAATGTTTGATAATTTGAGACCTGTTTAATTTATCCGCTTTGGTTGCTACGACTAACGGTTCAAAGCCTGCTGTCCTTATGTAGTCCATCATTATACGATCGTTTTCGTTGGGTGCATGTCGAATGTCCACCAACAAAATAATCATACCAAGAGGTACTCTTCTATTGAGGTAATACTCAATCATTTTACCCCACTGTTCTCTGGACGCTCTTGCAACTTTAGCATAACCATATCCAGGTAAATCCACAAAATATAGCTGTTCTTCTACATTATAGAAATTAATGGTTTGCGTTTTTCCCGGCTGTCCAGAGGTGCGTGCTAATGCTTTTCGATTAATCAGGGCATTAATGAGAGATGATTTACCAACATTAGACCTGCCTGCAAATGCCACTTCAGGATAATCCGTTTCGGGGAATTGTTCAAACTTGACACCAACCGCTTCTAATCTAACATTATTTACCTGCATCTTTTGTCTCCTTAATTAAAGCTTCTTTTAAAACCTCATCCATGTTTCGGACATATACGATGGTTAATCCCATCAGAATCTCTTCACTGATTTTCTCTATATCCCTTTTGTTATCAATCGGTATCAATACTTTTTCTATGCCTGCCCTTTTGGCTGCCAGCAATTTTTCTTTCAAACCTCCAATAGGTAATACACGCCCTCTTAATGTGATTTCTCCGGTCATTGCAACCTTATTATGGACCTTGACACCTGACAGGGCTGATATAATAGCTGTGGCTAAAGTAATGCCTGCAGATGGTCCATCTTTTGGCACAGCGCCTTGAGGTATATGAATATGGATATCCTTGTTGGTATAAAATGCCTCATCAATACTATGATTGCCTGATATCGATCTTGCATAACTAATGGCTGCTCTGGCAGATTCCTTCATGACATTACCAATCTGTCCTGTAATCTCAAACTTACCGGTACCAGGCATGACATTTACTTCAATTGACAGGGTATCACCGCCGACTTCTGTCCAAGCCAAACCTCTAACAACGCCTATTTGCGGCTCATCACAGCGTTTATCATAATGAAACAAGGTAATGCCTAAATACTTCTTAATATTCTTTTCCGTGATTTGAACCCTTTTCTTCTCACCAATGACAATTTCTTTAGCCACTTTACGACATATTCCTCCGATTTTTCGCTCTAGGTTTCGAACACCGGCTTCTTTTGTATAACTATTGATCATCTCTATAAGTGCCTTATCACTGAATTTTAGTTGCCCTGTTGTTAAGCCATGTTTATCAAGTTGTTTTTTTATCAAGTGAGCTTTTGCAATATGTACTTTTTCATTAACAGTATAACTATGTACCTCAATAATCTCTAGTCGATCCATTAAGGGTCTCGGTATGGTTCTTAAGGTATTTGCCGTACCTATAAATAGTACATCGGATAAATCAACATTCATCTCTACATAATGGTCTCTGAACTTATCGTTTTGTTCACCATCTAAGACTTCAAGCAATGCTGCTGATGGGTTGCCCCGCATATCAGAGCTCATTTTATCCATCTCGTCCAGTAAAATCAAAGGATTACTGGTTTTTGCCTGTTTTAAGGCATTGACTATACGACCTGGCATAGCGCCAATATAGGTTTTCCTATGTCCTCTTATGTCCGCTTCATCTCTAACACCACCAAGAGATATTCTGGCATAATGACGGTTAAGTGCCCTTGCTACTGACTTCGCTATGGAAGTCTTACCGGTTCCGGGTGGTCCAACCAGACATATAATCGGGCTATCGGTTTTTTTTGCTATTTTTCTAACCGCTAAATGTTCAATAATTCTTTCCTTGACTTTTTCCAGACCATAGTGGTCTTCATCCAAGATACCTCTAGCGCTTTCGATGTCTGTACTTTCTTCTGTTTTTTCATCCCAAGGCATCTCTAGGATACATTCAATATAGCTTCGGATAACAGAACCTTCTGCAGATGAAGCTGACATACGCTTCAATCTTTTTAGCTCTTTATACAACCTATCCTTAATTTCCTCTGAGGCATTTAGATTGTCCACAGCCTCCATATATTCCATGACTTCATCTTCAATTTCTTGTTGATCACCTAATTCTGTTTGAATGACTTTTAATTGTTCTCTTAAAAAATATTCTTTTTGATTCTGGTCAATTTTTTGTTTGACCTGATTATTTATGTTGTTTTTTAGCTTCATGATTTCTACTTCAGCGTTTAGCATAGAAATAGCCAACTTGAATCTGGACTTAACCTCTATTTCGCCTAAAATACTTTGTTTATTGGACAAGGATGTCATTAAATTAAAAGCAATATTATCCGTCATTTCACCAATATGTTTTATTTTACGTATATTGTTTAAAGTATCCTTTGAAAAATTAGGATTCACTTTTTCATATTCATGAATCGACTCATAAGCGATGCGTCGCATTGCTTCTTCTTCTTCAATACTTATAGGTTCGTCCAAGGACGCAATCGTCTCAATATTGGCTTCCAAATATGATGTTTGGTCAGAGAAATTAATGATTCGACCACGGCTAATGCCTTCTACTAAGACACGAACGATTTTATTGGGTAATTTAATTAATTGCTTGATTTTTGTAATGGTCCCGTCCTCATACATATCTTCAATAATGCCCGGTTCTTCCACGTGGGCTTGCTTTTGGGCGACCAGAAAAATCATCTGACCTTCTAACATGGCTTGATCTAAAGCTTTTACTGATTTGTCTCGTTTTACATCAAAATGCATGATTGTATTGGGAAAAAGATTAATACCTCTTAAAGGCAAAACCGGCAATAAAATGGCATGTTCTGTCATATACGAACCTCCTTCGATGATTCATTTAGGTTGCTTACGGTAACCTTTAACCATTTTTGTCCAAATAGCAATAAGGGAGCTCAACCACAGCCCCCTTAAGATATATTCATTATGCTGTTTCGTTTTCACTTTTACGTTTACTTCTTGGTTTGGTTAAAGCTTGGTCTTTCTTAATCATTGCCACATTCTCGTTTACTATAACCTGAGGATAACTTTTATTCTCTACTGTTTCCTTTGTTATAATGCATTTTTCTATTTTTTCATCTGATGGAATCTCATACATAATCTCCATCATCAACTCTTCCAATATAGCTCGAAGTCCACGAGCACCGGTCTTTCTTTGGACCGCTAATCCTGCAATGGCAACCAAGGCCTCTTCTTCAAACTCTAACTCAACATCGTCTAACATAAATAGACTTTCATATTGTTTGACCAAAGCATTTTTCGGTTGGGTCAAAATCTGAACCAATACCTCTTCTGTCAAGTTTGACAAGGTAACACTTACAGGTACACGTCCGACAAACTCAGGAATCAAACCAAATTTCAACAAATCTTGGGGCAATAGCTTCTCAAGTATAGCACCAACTTGAACATCTTTTTTACTCACAATATCGGCTCCAAATCCCATAGATTTTGTTCCGACTCTTTGTTCAATTACCTTTTCTAGGCCATCAAACGCTCCTGCACATATAAAAAGAATATTTGTTGTATCGATTTGAATGAATTCTTGATGGGGGTGCTTTCGACCACCTTGGGGCGGTACGGATGCCACTGTACCTTCTAGTATTTTTAGTAAAGCCTGCTGAACACCTTCTCCACTAACATCTCTCGTAATAGACGGGTTCTCAGACTTACGTGCAATCTTGTCAATCTCGTCTATATATATAATGCCTTGCTCTGCTTTTTCAATGTCAAAATCCGCTGCTTGAATCAGACGCAATAGAATATTTTCTACATCTTCTCCAACATAACCTGCTTCGGTTAATGAGGTTGCATCCGCAATAGCAAAAGGTACGTTTAACATTCGAGCCAAGGTCTGGGCCAACAAAGTTTTACCGGATCCTGTTGGGCCTACCATTAGAATATTACTTTTTTGTAGCTCAACATCTTCTGAAACATTATTGCTACGGATTCTTTTGTAGTGGTTGTAAACCGCAACCGCCAAAGTCTTTTTAGCTTTTTCTTGTCCGATAACATAACCGTCAAGAAATGTTTTGATTTCTATTGGCTTTGGTACATTGGCCAACTCAACCTCTTCTTTGAAATCCTGGAACTCTTCTTCTACAATATCTGCACATAATTCTATACATTCATCACATATGTAGACATTTGGTCCTGCAATTAGTTTTCTTACTTGATCTTGAGTTTTATGACAAAAAGAACATCTAAGTTGCTTCTTATCATCAAATTTGTTAGCCATTTGTCCACCTACTTTCAGTTATCGCTTTTCGATGACTTTATCAACGATTCCATAAGCAACTGCTTGCTCCGCTATCATAAAGTTATCTCTTTCTGTGTCTCTTTCAATTATCTCAAGAGATTGTCCTGTTCTTTCACTTAAGATTTTGTTCAATGACTCACGCATAGCAATAATCCGTTCTGCATGAATCTTTATGTCCGTTGCTTGCCCCTGAGTACCACCTAGTGGCTGATGAATCATGACTTCTGCGTTTGGCAATACAAACCTTTTGCCTTTTGCACCACCGGCCAATAAGAAAGCACCCATGCTTGCAGCCATACCCACACATATGGTTGATACGTCAGGCTTAATTAATTGCATGGTGTCATAAATCGCCATGCCTGCTGTTATGGAACCTCCCGGACTGTTGATGTAAAGATGAATATCTTTGTCTGGATCTTCGGCCTCTAGAAATAACATCTGTGCCACTACCAAGCTAGCTGTTGTATTGTTCACTTCTTCAGCTAGAAAAATTATACGGTCTTTTAGTAATCTTGAGAAGATATCGTAAGTACGTTCTCCTCGACTTGTTTGTTCTACTACATAAGGTACTAAACTCATATTACCATCCTCCTTTATCGGAATTGGCATTGCCTAATCTTATATCTAAATTGTCTTATTACACTTCTTTAGATGCTTCTACGACAAGGTCAAGGGCCTTTTGATTCAACATATCTTGGCGAATAGATTCTTTTTCTTCTTCCCCAATGGTTTCTTTAAGTACTGCAAGGTCCATGTTGTATTGTTCTGCCATCGTGACCAGTTCTGCTTCAACAGCTTCATCGGTCACTTCAATGTTTTCTGCTTTGGCTATGGCTTCAAGAACTAATCTTACCTTGATTTTTTCTATGGCTTGACCTTTCATTTGCTCTTTTAGTGTATTCATATTTTGACCTGTCACTCTAAAATAGTCTTCAATTTTCATGCCTTGGGTTTGAAGTCTTTGTGAAAACTCATAGGTCATATTTTCTGCTTCTAGTTCAACCATAGGTTCAGGCATATCCATTGTCGCCTTCTCAATAATGGCTTTAAGCAGATTGCTCTGGTTTTCTTGTTTGCTTGCTGCTTCTTTTTTATTAAGAATGTGTTTTGCAACATCTTCCTTATATTCCGCTAGCGTATCAAACTCAGAAACATCCTTTGCAAACTCATCATCAAGAACTGGCATTTCTTTTGCCTTTATCTCATGTAAGGTTACTGTAAACATTGCCGGTTTACCTCTTAAAGCTTCTGACTGATAGTCTTCCGGGAAGGTTACATTAACTTCAAAAGTTTCACCAATATTTTTTCCGATGATTTGTTCTTCAAAAGTATCAATAAATGAACCTGAACCGATTACTAGACTAAAACTCTCTGCCTTGCCACCAGCAAAAGGTGTGCCATCTACAAAACCTTCAAAATCAATAACAACATGGTCATCCATCTCTACCGGTCTACCAACAACACCAACCATTCTTGAATTTTTCTCTAGAACACTTTTGAGTTCAGCTTCAATGTCTTCATCTGTAACTTCTACATTTGTTTTTTCCACTTCAAGACCCTTATAATCTCCAAGTGTCACTTCCGGCTTTACAGCAACTTTTGCAGTAAAGATGAAGTTTTGCCCTGATTCGATTTGCTCAACATCTACTTCAGGTCTTGACATGACTTCAAGTCCGGTTTCTTCTACCGCCTGATCGTAAGCGTTAGGAATAATACCATTGGCAGCATCTTCATAAAATACATTTGCACCATAAACCTTCTCAATTAGTTTACGAGGTGCACGGCCTTTTCTAAAGCCTTGAATAGTAATCTTACCTCTATTCTTCAAGTAGGCTGCTTGTAAACTTTTCTCAAACTCATTTGCATCTACTTCGATTACAAGTTTCACCATACTGTTTTCTAATTTTTCCACTGTTGTGTTCATTGATTTGTTCCTCCTTGATTAACTTCTATTCTTATTTAATTATGGTTAAAGCGTTCAATCTATATGTGTAGGTTGATCTTGAGTAACCTATTTTTAACACTTTAACCGACTATTTATTTCAAATCAGCCTTAAGGCTACATTTTTGAATCTGGGCATAATGACCCAAGTTTAACCATTAAACCATTATAACACAGTCGAATTTAGATTACTATACCTATTTTA
>NZ_JARGDP010000096.1 GCF_029210395.1 Petrocella sp. FN5
TTCTACATGAAAAAGTGGATAGCGTTATTATTGTTAACAAGTTTGTTTGCATTAGCGGCTTGCGGTAAAGAGCCCCAGATAGATACAATGGATGAAGAAAGCCAAGAAGGTGTTATGGATGAGGCATCAACTCAAGATCAAGAAACCCAAGATGCGGCTACAACAAGTCAACCGGCACGAGAAGTGATTATGGCACCGGACTTTACATTAACCAGTTCCACAGGTGAAGCCATCAGTTTATCGGATTATAGAGGCAAGATTGTTTTCTTGAACTTCTGGACCACTTGGTGTAAGTATTGTCTCGAAGAAATGCCTGATTTTCAAGCAGCCTATGAGAAATACGGAGATGATTTGCAGATATTGCTTGTTAACGTAACGACGAATGAGAATACAGACAGAAAAGGTGTCATCGATTGGTATGAGCAATTTGACTATACGATGCCGATGGTACTAGATGAGGTTGGGGATGTTACGGGTCAGTTTACGATTCCGGGCTATCCGACCACCTACTTTATTGACCGTGATGGCAGTGTTATTGCCTATTACCCTGGACTTATGTCCACAGAGCTTATTGACGAGGTTATGGAAGAATTTAAATAAAGATTGGTTTAGGCTAGGTTTTAATGCCTAACAAGGTAAAGGGTTAGATTCTTCAATTTCTAACCCTTTTATGCTATAATAGAATAAAAGAAAGGAAGGTAGATATTATAATATGGATGAAAAAAGAAAAGAACTTAATAGCCTTATAAATAGAATGTACCGCCAACTTGGAAAACAGGTTTATAATGACTTAGAAAAAGATCATTTATCAATAAGCAGCTATAAGAAGCTAGTAGATAAAATACGTTCTAACATCAATGCTATTCATTTACTTGACATAACATTAGATCATGAATCAGAGGATGAAGCATTAGACGATCTATCTTATGGGGATGAATCACTAATTCCGGTTATGAATGATGATGGCGTTTATGAATATCGTTTCTGTCCGGCATGTCAGGCAGGAAACCATCCTGATGCCATATATTGTATAAGGTGCAAGGTGAAAATGTAATCGGCAGGAGGTACCAATCATGAAATGTGAAAAATGTCAGCAAAGAGAGGCAACTGTATATTTGAATCAGACCTTGAACGGCGAGAGTAAAGAAGTTCATCTTTGTGAAGTATGTGCCAAAGAAAATGAAGGCATATTATTTAATGATGGTCTGTCTTTTCAACAGTTTTTAAGTGGGCTACTAAAAAACAATAAGAGCCCACAGATAAAAAGTGTTGATTTGACTTGCTCAAAGTGTGGGATGACATTTAGTGATTTTAAAAGCAAAAGCAAAGTTGGCTGTGCCTATTGCTACAAGGTATTTGACACACATATACAACCGATTGTGAAACGTTTACAAGGTAGTTTGTATCATACAGGGAAACGTCCAAGTAAACTGAATCAAAAAATACAAATACAAAACAAATTGGAAACCTATGAAAGCGATCTGAAGATTGCTTTAATGAAAGAAGATTATGAACAAGCAGCCGTTATTAGAGATCTGATAAAAGATCTTAAAAAGGAGGCCAAATTATGAAAAAGTGGTATGATTTGGAATCTGAAACCTATCATGGTGTGGTTATATCCAGCCGTGTTAGACTGGCAAGAAACTTAGTGGACTATTCTTTCCCCAATCGTTTGGATGATGAAGGTGCTAACCATGTTATTGATAAGACAAGAAAAGCAATTGAGACAACAAAAGAAACGTTGACCAGTTTTTTTGAACATGTAGCCATGGGTAGAATCAATCAAGTTGATAAGATTGCCATGATGGAAAAGCATATTATCAGTCCTCAATTTGTTAAAGTACAAATGCCGGCATCTCTAATCCTATCTAAGGATGAAGCTATAAGTATCATGATTAATGAAGAAGATCACATACGTATTCAGTCTATGGCTGTTGGGATGAACTTGGAAAAAGCTTTAAAAGAAGCTGACCATATAGATGATTTATTTGAAGAAGCACTCGATTATGCTTTTGATGATAAGATAGGTTACCTGACAGCTTGTCCCACCAATCTAGGTACAGGTCTTAGAGCATCTTACATGATTCATGTACCGGCTCTTGAGACCACGGGCCAACTTCAATTCATACTTGAAGCGATTGGCAAATTTGGCTTAACGGTTAGAGGCATATATGGTGAAGGAACAGAAGCACAAGGTAGTGTTTTTCAAATCTCTAACCAAGTAACCTTAGGTCAGACGGAATATGAGATTATAGATAACTTAACAAGTGTAACAAAGCAAATTATTGAGCAAGAGCTTATTGTTAGACACAAGTTATTGAAGGATAAGAGGAAGTTTTTTGAAGATGCGGTTTATCGTTCTTATGGGATATTAAGCCATGCCAGAATGATTACTTCAAAAGAAGCCATGCGTCTTTTATCAGACCTAAAAGTAGGTATAGAACTAGGCGTTATTGAAACCGTCGACAACAAAAGCATTAATATTTATAATTTGATGGCCAAAATACAACCGGCTAATCTTCAAATCATATACAACAGAGATTTAGATGTTAATGAAAGAGACAGCGCTAGGGCAGATTACATAAGAGATCATCTGCCTCAGCTTATAGGAGGATAATTATGGGAAGATTTACTGAACGGGCACAAATGGCAATCAACCTATCTAGTGAAATTGCAGCAGAACTGGGCCATAGCTATGTAGGTACGGAACATCTTTTACTAGGCCTGTTAAAAGAAGGCGAGGGTGTTGCTGCCAAAACACTAATAAGTCAGAACATCACTTATGAAGATGTGTATGATAAAATCAAAGAGGTGATTGTCACAAATCAAGTTCAAACCTCAGAAGGTGAAGGCATGACGCCAAGGGTTCGACGAGTATTAGAATTAAGTGTTGCTGAAGCTGGTAAAATGAACTCAGGTGAGATTGGGACGGAACATATACTAATAGCTTTACTAAGAGAAACAGATTCAATGGCCATAAGGATATTAGAGGTCTTAGGTGGCTCTAAGCAAAAAATATACCATGAAATATTAAAAATCATAGGTGAAGATGTAGGCAATCAAAAACTAGCGCCCAACAACCCTAATGAGAAAAAGGAATCCAATACACCGGTTCTTGATCAATTTAGCCGTGATTTGACACAAATGGCTAAAGAAGGTAAATTCGATCCAATTATAGGTCGTGATAAAGAAATTGAGCGCATTATTCAGATATTAAGCCGTAGAACTAAAAACAACCCTTGTCTTATTGGTGAACCGGGCGTTGGGAAAACAGCCATAGCTGAAGGCTTGGCACAGAAAATTATTGAAGGCAATATTCCGGAAACGATAAAAGGCAAAAGGGTTGTGGCACTTGATTTATCATCGATGGTTGCAGGTTCTAAGTATCGTGGTGAATTTGAAGATCGTATAAAAAAAGCCATTGCGGAGATTTTGGCTGTTGGTAATGTGTTGTTATTTATTGATGAAATTCATACCATTGTAGGTGCAGGTGCAGCAGAAGGAGCTATCGATGCCTCGAACATATTAAAACCATCCCTTGCAAGAGGGGAAGTACAGCTAATTGGTGCAACAACAATGGATGAGTATCGAAAACATATAGAAAAAGATCCGGCTTTAGAAAGGCGTTTTCAGCCTGTAAAGGTGGATGAACCATCGGAAGAAGAGGCAATTGGAATATTAAGAGGCTTAAAGACAATGTATGAAGAACACCATCAAGTGAAGATTCTTGACATTGCCCTTGTTGAAGCCGTTAAGCTTTCAAATAGGTACATATCAGACCGATTTCTACCGGATAAGGCCATCGATGTTATCGATGAAGCTTCCAGTAAGGTTAGACTGAGTACGTTTACAGCACCACCGGATATTAATGAAATGGAAAAACAGGTTGCAGAACTTGAAGATGAAAAAGAAAAGGCAATTCGAGAGGAAGCCTATGAAAAGGCCGGAGAAATAAAAAGAAAACAAAATGAAATTCGTGAGAAACTAATAGTAGCAAAAATGGAATGGGAAGCCAAAAGTAATATGGCTGAACAGGTAGTCGGTGAAAAAGAAGTTGCAAGTATTATTGCCAACTGGACGGGGATACCCATTCAAAAGCTTACAGAAGAAGAAGGCGTAAGGTTGAAAAATCTTGAGAACGTTCTACATGAACGTGTTGTGGGGCAACAAGATGCTATTGATGCCTTGTCAAAAGCCATTCGAAGAGGTCGTGTGGGTCTGAAAGATCCTAAACGACCTATCGGTTCCTTCCTTTTCCTTGGGCCAACTGGTGTAGGTAAGACCGAACTAACAAAAGCCCTGGCTGAAGCACTTTTTGGAGATGAAAATGCCCTAATACGTGTTGATATGTCAGAGTACATGGAAAAACATAGTGTGTCAAAACTAATTGGTTCCCCACCAGGTTATATCGGATATGATGAAGGTGGCCAACTCAGTGAGAAAATAAGAAGAAAACCCTATTCAGTTTTGCTTTTTGATGAAGTAGAGAAGGCACACCCAGATGTTTTTAATATTTTGTTACAGGTCTTAGATGATGGACATATCACAGATGCACAGGGACGTCGTATTGACTTTAAAAACACTGTGGTCATTATGACATCAAATGCAGGCGCAAGAAATATCATTTCCCCTAAGCGCTTAGGTTTTTCTTCGGCAAATGATGAAGTAAGCAATTACAAGTCCATGCAAAAAGATGTTATGGATGAAGTAAAAAAGATATTCAAACCTGAATTTTTGAACCGTATCGATGAAACGATCGTCTTCCATTCCCTTACACGGGAAAACATTCGAGAAATCGTAGGGATCATGTTTAAGCAACTGGCGATCAGAATGGATAAGAATCTAGGCATTAAACTATTCTTAACGGAAAGTGCCATAGACTTTATTGCCAAGGAAGGCTTTGATGAAGCATACGGCGCAAGACCTCTTAGAAGGGCCATACAGCAAAAAATAGAAGACCAGTTAGCACAACACATTTTAGATGGTGATATAAAGGAAGGTAATCTTATTGATATTGATATCGAAAATGAAGTATTAACCTTTAAGCCTAGAGAAGCTCAAGAATAACTGAAAAACAACTGGTATTTCATGATGAAATACTATATAATGATAACTATTCATGAAGAGAGCTTGGAATAATTCCATGCTCACAAGAGTTTTAGGAGGTTAAGTAAATGGCAGGTATCCAAGAATTAATCCGAGTTGAGAACAACAACACCCTTAGCTTTGGAAACTATCTGATGGACAGTAAGAGAAAGATACAAGATTTTGAAGTAGACGGCGACATATATAAAGTTAAGACGTACAGCGCAGTGACAAAACTAGAAAAAAATGGCCGATTGCTTTATGAATCAGTACCTGGAACCACAGTTCATCAATTAAATGTGACAGAAGAAAAGGTCACTTTTGAAGTCGAAGGTGAAGAAGATGCTCAGATTACGGTGGAACTTGAAGCGGACCAAGAATATAAGGTCTTCATACAAGGTGTACAGGTTGGTAAAATGAAAACAAACTTAGCTGGTAAAATTGGTTTTGGTGTTGATTTTATGAGTGGTAACCAAAAAATAGAAATAAAAAAAGCATAACCATTAACGGCATATGACTAAAGTTATATGCCGTTTTTTGGATGGCATAGAGCAAACGTTATTAGAGGCAGAGCGCATAAAGGGGAGAGACGTATGGCAAAAGTAAAGAATGTATTTGTCTGTAACACATGCGGACATGAAGCGTCCAAATGGATGGGGCAGTGTCCGGGTTGTCGTTCTTGGAATACCATGGTAGAAGAAGTAAAAATGACCGGCACTCCATCAAAAAAAACATCTGTTTTATCCGACGATATGGCACTAGGCAAGGTGGAAAAACTTAAAGACATTTCTATAGGCCAAGACACAAGAGTAAAGACCGGAATAGAAGAGTTGGATAGAGTACTAGGCGGTGGTCTTGTTGAAGGGTCCTTAACATTGGTTGGTGGCGACCCGGGTATTGGAAAATCAACATTACTATTACAAATGTGTCAATCAATCTCTAACCAGGAATTGAAAGTACTATATATCTCCGGTGAAGAGTCCAATAAGCAAATCAAGTTAAGAGGAGAAAGACTCGGTGTAGATGGTGAAAATGTTCTTTTATATGCGGAGACTTCATTGCAGCATATTGAACAAGCCATAAAGAATGAAAAACCGAATATATTAATTGTAGACTCTATACAGACCATATACTCAGACATCTTAAGCTCGGCTCCGGGAAGTGTCTCTCAAGTGAGGGAAGTGACTTCATCCATGATGAAGATTGCTAAGCAACTTAATCTTTCTACCTTCATCATAGGCCATGTAACCAAAGACGGTGCTATTGCAGGTCCACGGGTGCTAGAACACATGGTGGATACAGTACTTTATTTTGAAGGCGACAGAAGTGTTTCTTATCGTATTCTTAGAGCGGTAAAAAATAGATTTGGTTCAACCAATGAAATTGGTGTTTTTGAGATGGTGGATAGCGGACTTAGAGAAGTGAAAAATCCTTCTGAATATATGTTAACAGGAAAACCGTTAGGTGAGTCAGGTTCAGCAGTGACTTGCTGTATGGAGGGAACAAGACCCTTATTAGTTGAGGTACAGGCATTGGTCTGTTCAACTAATTTCGGTATGCCAAGGCGAACAGCCAATGGTACGGATTATAATCGAGTCAATTTATTGGTTGCCGTATTGGAGAAAAAAATGGGCATGCAACTAGGGGGCTATGACAGCTATGTCAATATAGCCGGAGGCATTAAAGTGAATGAGCCATCACTTGATCTAGCCATAGTATCAGCATTAGCATCCAGTTTCAAAAATAAAGCCATTATGGATGACGCCATAATCATGGGAGAAGTAGGTTTGACAGGTGAGGTTAGGGGTATTGTCCAGTGTGAGAAAAGAGTGGTGGAAGCTATGAAAATGGGATTTAAAACATGTATCATCCCCCATGCCAATCTGAAACACATAAATGGCATAGGTGATATCAAACTGATTGGCGTGAAAAGTGTGGAAGAGACTTTGGGGCGAATATTTTGATGGATTCATGAGAAAATTTATTTGCCTATCTTTGTTAGTAAAAAAAACAGTAAAAAAAGATGGCAATTTCACCATAAAAAAAGATGGAAACCGTACTTATAGAAGATATAATTGTATGAATTTCACATATTTTTACTAGAGCCTAGACAAGTGGCCTAAACATCTTATATACTATATTATGTAAATGAGAATAACAGCTGAGGAGACGATTATGGCTACGATTAAAGAAATTGCAAAAGAAGCAGGTGTCTCTATAACAATCGTTTCAAGAGTGTTAAATTATGATGATACGTTGTCAATATCCACAGCAAAAAGACTTTTGATAGTAGAAATTGCAGAGCGATTGGAGTATCAGACACCAAGAAATAGAAGGAAAAAACCTTTGTCGAATCAGAATCAAGATGAACGGTCAATAGGTCTTGTTGAGTTTGTCACAGATGAAGGCGAGATTGAGGATCCTTACTATCTAGGCATTCGGATGGGCATAGAGAAAAAATGTCAGGATGAGCAGATTCACTTAATCAAATTTCCGAGAATTGGCAATTCTAACCCAACCATGGACATAGCTCTTGATGGTGTTATTTTTATTGGAAAGTTTTCAACAGCAGAAATCAGGGAGTTTGAAGCAAGGTATCAAAACTTAGTATTTATTGATTCGTCTCCTTTTGAGGATGAATATGATTCTGTTACCATTGATATTAGAAAAGCGGTCATCAAAGTTTTGAACTATCTTATGGATAAAGGATACAAACGCATAGGTTATATTGGTGGTATTGAAACGATAGAAGAATGCCGAACGCCTATAGGTGAGAAAAGGTATGATGCCTTTATTAAGTTTATGAAAAAGAAAGGTTTGTACATGCCTGAATATGATTATATTGGAGACTTTACACCTCAGAGTGGTTATAAGCTAATGAATCAAGCTATCGGGCAGGCAAATTTGCCGGAAGTTTTTTTTGTTGCCAACGACTCCATTGCTATTGGTGCCCTTAGGGCTTTAAATGAGGCTAAAATCAAAGTGCCTGATACCATAGGTATTATAGGTTTCAATGATATACCCACAGCCAGTTACACATATCCGGCTTTAACAACAGTGAAAATCTATAACGAGTTCATGGGGGAGAAAGCTGTGGAGTTGATGCTAGAAAGAATTGAGGGAAGAAAGATACCTGTCAAGATTCAATTGCCGGTTAAAATCATTGAACGTAATACAATTAAGTAGGATGAAAACAACCAAAGCCATTTATTAGACCCTTGCGTCTCTCTTTATGGCTTTTGTTGTTTTAGTGAAAAAATAGATTTATTTATTGACAAGTAAGTAAAATTTTACTATAATTCAATTAGGTTAAAGCTTCAAATATAAGCCTTGAACTTTAACCAATCATCTTGTTGTGTAAAACACAACAAGATAGAACTTAACAACGATTGAATAA
>NZ_JARGDP010000097.1 GCF_029210395.1 Petrocella sp. FN5
TAGATAGAAATTATATAAAATAAAAACAAAACAGAATTAGTCATGGTTTGTCGTGTAGTTTAACGAAATTAATAATAGAGATGAATAAAAAGCAACAAAAATAGGATTTTTGTGCGACTTTAATATTAAAAGCATTAAACTTAACATTGAAATCTGTTCTGGAATGATGATATAGGGAATTTATATTATCAATTTTATATAAGTTTATTATGCTAGACTTTAATTTGTAAAAACAACAACGCAATACATAACTAATATAAAAATAAAAATAAACTTGAATTATAAATACTAAAAATCCTATAATGCTTTTACAAAATATACCGAAGGCATTAATTGAATGCGAGTAGGTCAATTCAAGGAGGAGTTTCTATGAAAGCAATATTAGTTTCTGTCGATAACGGAAACAAACAAACAAAAACCATAGGTTTAAATATTAATGAAAAAATGGTGTATGACTCTGGCTATGTTGAATCTAAAGAAGAACCGTTAATAAAAGAAAAGCTGATTAAATATAGAGGTATGTATTATTCAATTGGCCAGAAAAGATTTCCGGTGTTATTTGATAAGACAGAGAATGATAGCACGTTTATTTTGACGTTGCCAGCAATAGCAAATGCAATAAAATCTGAAAAAAATTATGCGAGCAATGTTGAGTGTGAAATTATATTAGCAGTAGGTTTACCACTTTCAAGTTTTGGAAAGTTGAAGACAACTTTTGCAAATTACTTCAAACGAAAAGTGGAGTTTCAATATGAGGGAATCACATACCTTGTTAATATTAAAGAAGTATTAGTATTTCCTCAAGGCTATGCTGCTTACATGCAAGAAATAAAAGCATACAAGGGTGTTGAGGTTTTAGTATTTGACATTGGGGGTTATACGGTTGATTGCCTAAAAGTCAAAAAAGACGCTACTTTAGATGTTGGTTCCATAATATGTAGGTATGATGGAATCATAACACTATTTAATTCTATTCAAAATGAACTAAGAAAACAGAATATATCGATCACTGAAGAGCAGATTCAAGATTTAATTTTAAAAAATCAGCCTATATTCATTAATGAAGATATTATGAATTTAGTTGATATTAAAACTGAAAAATATGTGGAAAACCTAATGAACAGTCTTAAAGAAGAAGGATTTGATACAAGTATAAATCCTGTGATTTTTAGCGGAGGTGGCGCTCTACTTTTAAAAAGCTATTTAGAGAAATTAGAGAGTCTTAAGTATTATGAGTTCCAAGATCAATTTGCTAATAGCTTTGGCTATAAGTTGTTGGCAGAAAAAAGTTTATTAAAGGATCAGTAAGATGGAACGATATAATCGTATTAACTTAGCGCTACTGAAAACTGCGGATGACGATTTAGAAGTTTTTGATATTATAAATAGCCAAAGAAATAAAACGGAATACGTTGTAAAAGCGGTTAAGTTTTATGAAGCAAACAAATTAGAAGTCAGTCGTAAAGAATTAGTAAGTATTGTTGAAGAAGCGATACGAAATATTGGAATTGTTCAGACAATGGCGGAAGTTAACCCAGAAGTAGCAGATGTATCGGATATAACTGATGAAATACTTAATTGTTTTGATAATCTTTAAAAAAGAGATGGGCCTTTGGGTTCATCTCTTTTTCTAAGGTTGTTCACAAATGTGTATAATCAATTGAAATTCATGCCATAAAGAATAAAAAAGTGATTCGAATGAAAAAATCATCGATTTAGAATCCATTTTTTTTAGAGGATCCCAGAATTCCGATTCTAAATCTCATTCCTGTGTTTTAGACTAATTATTCTTTGAAAATGGATTGAAAAGTGCGAAATTTATGAAATTTAGTAGATTCTTGAAGATAAAAGGAATGAAAGGGTTACTTTTCTAGGAGATAAATCAAGAAAATTAGAAAAAGTAACCCCAGAAACTCGATTTTAGAAACCATTTCCTTATATAGAAAATAAAAAATAGATGGCTTTTGACACTTTTTATGAAGCCTAGGTTTTAAAAATATGTTCACATATGCACATTAATGTGCTTAAAATCTATTTTAATTCTATAAGTGATGTTGACAATTGGGAAAGCACCCTTTAAAGTGCTTTCCCAAATCTTGGAAATTTTAATCTAGAATATATTACATTAAAAATGGCGGTTTTCGTAAATATTGTGGTTGAGAAAAAGAGTCGTATATCTCTTTTTTTAAGGATAAATTTCTCCATCTGCTGTAGACTCGTTGTACATTTCAATTAAGTCAATTTGCTCTGATACTTGCTTAAGTGTCTTACCTTCAATCATGCATTGAATATGTTCAGCCCATTTATCAGGATAATGTGTCCCTGCTAATGGATTTGCAGTAGTATCATTAAAAGTCTTTTTACAGCCATTACACTTATATCGCTGACGACCTCTGTATTCTCCATGCCTTTAATTTCCTCACTATCACAATGCGGACAGTGAGGTTTAGATGCAAATCTGGCTTCACGAATATCATCCAAGTAGGCATCAAGCATACTGGCAGAACGATTTATTACTGTATAAAAATCCTCATATAATTCTTGTTGTTCGATGGGGGGGAGTTTTAAAAAATCACTATATATATATAGCAGTTTTACTCATAAAAACCTCTTTGAGGGAACGTTTGTTCTTGTAATATAACACATAACTTAATCAACCACAATATTTACGAAAACCGCCTTAAAAATTTAGGGAGATAAATATTTATATAAAAAAGATTGCATTATTCTTAAGAAGGTGATAAGATGTATTTAAATTAAATATTCAATTGGAAACTGATGTTTTCGAAAATTTATAATATGGACTTTCTGGTAGTCTGTCCATATGTGAAGTTTCGAAGGTGTCAGTTTTTTTGTACGTTGAAAACTGAATGAGTGAACGATGTTGCGACCAAGAAGGTGGCATTATGACAGAGTTGGAAGAAATTTGGTGAAAAAGATTCTAGAATTAGTAATTAGTACTTACCCGTCAGAATTTAGGTATAATTCTTATTATTACTTCCAGAGGTTAAATGGAAGCATGTAAGGCAACACCGTTAAGTCAGACGGTGTTGCTATATTAAATATAGTGTTCATTTCTGGACAGATCAATTATAAGGGTAACATCTTAATCGATTATTGTAGCCAAGTCAAATAATTATTGAAGAAAAATAAAAAAGTTGAGAAATATGAGGATGTTAACCTAAAATCACTAATTCATGTGTTATATTTCCCATATAAAGCAATTAAAGAAGAGAAAGAAGAGAAAGAAGAGAAAGAAGGTATTGAAGATGTTTGAAATGAAGAAAATTGTGGATGGTGTTGAGTATAACCTCAATGATGCGAAGTTGATGTGGCATGTGGAGTATGATGATTTTAAAGCCATGAATTGGTGGAGTACTCGCTATTACAAGATTGATGATGAGAGAAGTATTCACATAGAGCAAATGGGTGAACTAGAAATGGATGGGCGACACTTAGTGAGTGAGAGTGAAGACTTGGTCACAAATAGATGGATGGAAAAGATGGTTGAATCGGGAAGATGTATTTATGGCATACTTTCACAGAAGGAGTATATGAAGACGAAGGTCTACGATGCTGCTGATGATGAACCAACAGCCATTGAGTTGCTGGTTGTAGAGGAATCATCCAAAGAACCAATCGGTGGAAAGATCGTTAGATTTGAAGATCTTGTTAAAAGAAGAAGGCGTTGTGTGGTCTGATGGACAGAACAAAAGTAGCCGTTTTAAAGGCTGCTCTTTCTTTTTCATGCTTTAATCCATACAATCCATCCATAGATCACGCACAAAGGGCTTAAACACATTGGTGTGTGTGTTTCCATACAAGAATCCATACTATTCCATACACCGTCTTAAAAGCCGGGATTCCAGTGGATATCTTTTATATTAAGTCCCAGAATCTTGAATAAAGATTCAGGTTGTGTATATAACAAAACAGAGCCGTTTTAAAGGCTCTGCTATGAATGAAATATGATTTTCTGATAGTACTATCAGTTGTTAGCGACTGAAAGTATGTAAGTGCAATCCCGTTAACCAAGCGGGATTGCTATAACTAAATTGGATTTCTATTTCTGGAATCTATTCATTTATAAGGCGAATACATCTTAACCGATCTTTAGGGTGGAATCAAATAATTATCGAATAAAAATATAGAACTTTTTTGTGGTGTAAACCCAGTAAAATCAAGGATTGTAGAGAGCGGAAGAAAGATAATTGAAAGAATTTCACAGAAATAAAGAAAACTTCAAAACATGTGTTATATTTTCCACATAAGGCGATAACGTCTTTGTAAATCAGATTATTGAAAGTGAGTGATGTGTATGAAAAAAAGAATTGGATTTATTGATAATGAAGTATGTAGCAACAAGGAAGTAGAAAAACAAATTGATGAATTGAAGAAATTTGAACTAGATGTCCATACAAAGAGCGGGGAAAAAATCACATGGGAAAAATTAGAAGGTGCTAAAGACAGTATATTCCGTGCTATATTAGATGATAGAGTTCTTAGAGTGAATAAGGAACAAATGATGGCGGATCGTCCTACAATGTGTTGCGTGACCATCAACGAGAATAGAATCATCCGAATTGAATATTATGAAGGACACGATAAACTTGAGCAAATATATGACATTCGCTTTAAAGATGATTATGGTAAGCAATTAGAGAGAAGTTATGATGATATAGGCCTTTATACAACGGGTGATACTTGGAAAGAGATAAAGCAATCGAAAGGGTTCGGAAATCTAATAGATAAGGCTCATAGATTATCTATACAGAGACCAAAAGAAGTGGAAGGAACATATTTTGGTAGAAAGACAGAGACGCTTATGAAGCATAGGGAAAACTTGATGATGTGTACAATGGAAGTCTTGCAAGGGGCATAATGCTTCTATCTGCTATTAATCATTAGATTCTTTAGTTAAGGCATTAAGAAGTATGAAAGTAACATCAGGAATAAGTAGCCGTTTTTAAGGCTACTAATCAACTTCAAGTGATAGAGATTAAGCATCCCAAGAAAAACACCCCGAAGTCATGCCGATGAGGCTGCTAGGGGTGTTTTTCTTTTAATGAAAAGTTATCAAATAGAAGAGAAGATGCGGAAAGTTATGTTGCCAACATATTTGAAGAACTTTATATCTCAACGGAAAATATTATGTTGTGAAATTATGTTGCCAATCTTCTTATTTAATTGGAAAAAGCATGGATTGGAGACATAAGAAATGTTATGTAGCGAACGGCTGAAAGGCTTATGGAGAGAGGTATGGAAGGGGATTTATGGAATTATGTTATTTAATGAACTTTATTGTTTTTATCATAGTAAGAAAATCAATAGAAAGTAAATAAACAACTTTCATGAAACGTTGATTAGATTTAATAATAAAGATTGTAATATATATAAGTCATATTCATAAAAGTGAATAATCATGTGCTAAAAGGGGTGAATTTGAAAAACTTTATTATATATTGTGAGTATCTATTCATAATAAGTCGTTTCTGAATCTTGAGTGCTGATATCTTTATTCAAGATTCAAGGAACTTTATTATTTGATATTAAGCCATTTTTACGATCTTTTAATTTGATGAACTTTAAGGTTTTCTGAAATATCTATACATGTAGAGGGTTGTACTGCAGGTGACAATTGGTCAAACATTACATATATGGAATAGGATGAGAACAAGGAGGTACTTAATGATTAAATTAAGTAAACCAAATAAGGTACTGATAGAAATATTTTAAGTATGATTATTTTGTTTATGATAATATATAGTATAAGAGTTGGAATATTTAATGACAGTATAATATCATTGTCAAGTCTTTTTTAGGGATTTTTATAGACTAGCCTGTAATTTTGAGGCAGCTTTTGCTAGTAGAATCGATTATTTCAGCGTGATCAAGTCTTTGAGCCTTACTTAGGTATAAAAGTGAAAAAATTTAATTGAATGATATAAAATTTCTAGTAGTTATCTAAGTTATATAAATTGATTTAAATCTAAAATAGCCATCCAGTTAAGTATAACACTTATCTAATTATATGGAAAAACTACCATAAATTATTCAAATAATTAGATTTTAGAGTCAATTATATTCTTTATGTACTTTTAATTTTAGTTATGGTTTAATATATTAAATAGAAAAATTTATGGGGGGTTATTCATGAGTAGAATTAATGAACTTATTGAGACGATAAGTGAGGCGGAACGTGTCATCGATAAGCTGGATAAAGATCAAAAAAGCTTTGAAACAATGCTAGAAAAACATATTGAAGCTAATAATGGTGAAGAAATAGATTTATATCTAACTCTTTTAAAAGCAATACGCCAAGAAAAAGAGGAAATGGTCTTAACTATTTTTAATTCAAAATCAAAAATAGATGTACTGAAGTCGTTTGAATAAGTGGCTTCTTTTTTTAAAATGAGGAGATTAAAAAATGATTTATAAAAAAGTATTATATATTTTAGCTTTATTATTATGTATGGTGTCTGTTTCGGGGTGTACCAATAATATTGAGCAAGTTCATGAGGAAGCATTAAATCTACAACCTTTAGAAATAGTTCATGAAGCTAAACAAATTATTTCTGACCAAGAGAATAGTGAAGTTAGTAAAGATGATGAAATATTTATCATTAATAATGAAGATGCCGTAAAGCCTACAGAGGAAAAAGTTCTTATAAAAGAAAATCTGCATGAAAATCCAAAAAATAACCTAGAAAAAGTTAAAGTTATTAGGATTGTTGATGGGGATACAATTGTAGTTGATGGTGATGTTAGGGTTAGATTTATTGGTGTGGACACACCTGAAACCGTAAAGCCAGATAGTGTGGTAGAGATTTATGGTAAGGAAGCCAGTGATTTCACTAAAAGGATGATCGAAGGGGTTTATATATACCTTGAACGTGATATTTCAGATGTGGACCAGTATGGTAGAGCTTTGCGCTATATATTTCTAGAGGACGGAACCTTATTTAATGAATTACTGATAAAAGAAGGCTATGGTAAGGTTGTGACGTATCCTCCGGATGTCAAGTATTCAGAAAGATTTGTTGCAGCACAAATTGATGCTAGAGAAGCCGGTAGAGGCCTATGGGGGCTAGATGAAGTTAAGGAGACTACTTACTAAGGAACATACATCCAAAAGCGGTGAAGGGCTTATTAGAGGTAATCCTAACTCTATGATTTATCATATGCCAGCTGGCGAGCATTATGATAAGGTCACAAGGCCTGTTTATTTCAAGACAGAAGAGGCTGCTATTGCAGAAGGTTATAGAAAAAGTAAGAATTAAGATAGTATTCAGAGATTTTATAAATGGAGAGAATTCCTATAGAAATGATTTCTTGGTCAAATAGGGAATGTGATATTAGGTATGAGGTTGACATTTGTAGGTGGTTCCTATATGAAATAAATATTATGAAGGAAGACGTTGAATTTTAAGTCTTTTCATGTTATTATTTTATCATTGTTTCTTCTTGAAGAGACGATATTATCTCATATCAATATTATTTATTGATACTCTCCTAAAAAGACCCTCGGGTCTTTTTTAAATTTAAAGTGAACATATGTTGGTTTTGTAAATATTGTATAGTGACAATATTTGATTGATCGAATCATCATGAAAAACCTTCTTGTTTAAACAGTATACTTTCATAAAGATAAATTATAAATAAAGATTATTATACAACTTCTAAAATTCAAATCTAAATTCACATATTTCACATCTATTTTGTTGCATTAGTAATTAAATTTCTGAAAGTATACAATTTCCCTTCAATATTTTAATTTGAAGCTGTTAAGATTATATTTTGTTAAACAATTCATTGAATAATCACTGAATTTTGTGATAAAATAGTATTGAGGATTGGCTACATAATTTATTTGTGTTGCCAAAAAAGTATAAATAATTAAGGAATTAAAGAATAATTTCAAGAAACAAGACGTAATGTTGTTGTTTTTTGAAAATGAGTTTCTGTTATTATTCCTTGATAAAAAAATTGAATAGATAAAGATGTACCTATAATACATTCAATAAAGTATTAAATGAGAAGTTTCTTATTGACTTAGAGGTATACGGTGTATTTCTTAGT
>NZ_JARGDP010000098.1 GCF_029210395.1 Petrocella sp. FN5
AATTGCTTAAGGCGTCAAATCGATATACTTGAACGTTCACATACATTTGTGTAGGTACTTTGAATAAGTTAGTCATGACTGGTTAAACCAATAAATATAATATGGAGAGGAATAAATCAATGAAAAAACATAAATGGTTTGGTTTTTTTTTAGTTCTTATGTTGATAAACGTGGGATGTCAAAATATTATTGAAGATATAAAGTTAGATCAAAAGGATAATAAGATTGAGATAGAATTCTGGTATGGCCTTAGTGGGTATCCTAATCAACTCATGAAATCATTTATTGATGATTTTAACCAGTCTCAAGAGGCTTACTATGTTGTTGGTGTCGATCAATCAAGCCATGAGAATACTTTTAAGGCTCTAAAATCAGCCATAGCAAGGAAAAAGGTCCCAAGTGTTGTCTTGCTGGAAAACCAACATTTGAACTACCTTGCAACAAAAGGTGTGATCTTTCCTCTGACCGGTTTTGCCAAAAAAAACATTGAATTAGAGGATTATATAGAATCATACCTAGAACAGAATAAAATAAAAGAAGAAATCATGGGTATTCCATTGTATGGTACAACACAGGTATTGTACTATAGAAAGGATTTTTTTGAACAATACAGATTGAAACCAGTTGATCTATTAACTTGGGAAGCGTTGAAGGATGTTTCCATAAAATTGACTCAGAAAGACAAGGGTGAAGTGCTGGTTTATGGTTGGGGTTCAGTATATGGTACGGAAAATCTTATTGATGCAGCCATCAGTAATGGTGGATTTTTTTTGAGTGAAGAAGGAAAAGAAGTCATGATTAACACGAAAGAATGGATTGAAGCTTGGGAATATTTCAGACGGTTGATTCATGAAGAAAAAGTCATGAAAGTCCATTATGGTGGCGATGGTTCAAGCCACTGGTATTCAACAATTGATGATGTTATGCAAGGCCGCATTGCAGGATACATTGGTTCTTGCGGTGATATGGGTGAACTGGACGCTAGAGTCATTGGTACGTATATGTTGCCGGCTTGGGATAATAAAAGGGAAAACCCAAGAGGTGTTGTTAACCTTCAATCTATTTGTGTGCCATTGGATATTGAGGAAGAAAAGAAAATAGCAGCTTTTGAATGGATTAAGTATCTATCGGACATCAATACCAATCTAAAGTGGTCAACAAGCACAGGATTTTTGCCGGTTAGAAAGTCAGCTATGGACCAAGATGTTTTTTATGATACCGTACTTCAAAATCCAGATTATTTTATTCCAATTAGCCAAGTGAAGTTAGGAACGCGTATATTTATAGACCCTACAGACGGTAAGATATACGAATCATTAGAAAAAGCAGCCTATAAAGTGTTGATAGAAAACGTATCCTCAGAAGAGGCATTAAATGAGGCACAGTTACAAGGACAGTTTATGCTAGATGAAATGCTGAATAAAGGGAGATGATTCTATGTTTTTTAAATTCAAACATATTAGAAATAGAATTGCCATAAGTCTTTCTCTTGTTGTCGTTTCAACAATGCTTGTAGCAACCATGCTCATAAGTTATATATATTCCAAAGAGTTAATGAGACAAACAATCGTAATCACAGAACAAAAAATGGGGATTATTGTTAAAAGTTTAGAAGAAGAATTGGGAAAAGTAATAGAACTACAAAATACAATTCAAAATGATGCAGAAATACAGAATCTAATGGTGGGAAGAATTGAAGAAGCTGAGAAAAAGCATAATTATGAAGAAGCCATTTCTCAAAAGCTTAGAAAATACTCCTACGCCAATATATCGGTAAATTCCATTTTTGCTTTTGACATGAATGGTGAAGTATTAGACCCTCTTTATAAAATTCAACCTTATGATCAAATCGTGAAAGAGTTTGAGCTGTTTAACGACTACATAAAAAGTGGTGAATACAGTGCTTTTTCAATACCTACTGACTTTCCAAACCGAAAGTATAATCATTCCGAGAATGTTAAATCCACAATAACCTATTTTTCACAGTATATTAACGAGAGTAATTTTTTGCCAATTGGTTATCTACTTATTAACATTAATAAAGACTACCTTTTTAGAAACTTTATAAGATCTTGTGAAGAAGAGTTTGATTTTGTTATCGTGATGAATGAAGATGGAAATATCGTACTTGAAGTAGGTGATGAGTATCTTGACTCAAGTTATATTCTACAAACCATGAGTAATAAACAAAGTGATATAAGAAGTATAACCATAAAGGACTCGAATACATACTTGATTAATCAAGTGCTAGATCAGGATAAAGGATGGACAATTATTGGTGGTATATCCTATACAACCCTCAATAGAGGTAATAAAATAATCACCAATATAATAGTGGCAATTGGTCTTGTTAGTATTGCTGTTGTCATCCTTGTTTCCTTTTTCATATCTCAAAATATAACAAAACCTATTATAAAAGTTTCCCATGCAATGGAAAAAATGGAATATGGGAATTGGCCAAGTCCACTGGAGATTGTGGGGGATGATGAGCTAAGTATATTGGTGAATGGTTTCAATAGAATGGTTGTTGATGTCAAAGCGTTGATAAAACAGGTGGAATTAGAACAAATTCAGAAGACAGAATTCGAAATTAATAACCTTAGATTGCGAATGGAATTGCTTCAATCACAAATCAATCCACATTTTGTACATAATACCTTAAATGGTATCAAATACCTTGCTTTAAAGGAAAATGCCATTCAACTAGCAGGTATCATTGACTCCTTCAATATGTTGCTTAGGGCTAGTATGTCTATAGAAACCGATTACATAACTGTAGAAGAAGAACTAAACTGTGTTAAAAGTTTCTTGAATATTTTTAAAATCAGGTACGATCATAGCATTGATTTGCAGATTTGTTTAGATGAAGGAATAGAAAGCATCATGATTCCAAAATTAATTCTTCAGCCGATTGTTGAGAATTCTGCTTATCATGGCATTTTACCCAAAGAGGCGTTTGGTAGGATAAAAATAAGTATAAAGTGGATCGATGCAAAGATAATTAGAATTGAAGTCTATGATAATGGTATGGGTATAAGTAAGATGAGATTAGAAGAAATATGGTCAGAAAAAGGGAAAGGTAAAACCACGCCTAAGAATGGTTTTAATAATATTGGATTAAAAAACATTGTAGATCGATTGAAACTATACTATGGTGCCTTTTATCCACTAAATATCGAAAGTGAAGTAGGAGCTTACACAATGGTTTCTTTTCAAATCCCAGTAGAGGAAAAGGAGGTTGACTTTAATGTCTAATTATAAAGTTCTGGTTGTAGATGATGAAAAACCGGCAAGAGAATTGCTGATTGGATTAATTGATTGGGAAGCCTTTGGCTTTGAAATTTGTGGAGAAGCCAAAAACGGTAAACAGGCCTTTGAGAAATATGAAGAAATGCATCCGGATGTCATTATAACAGATATTCAAATGCCTTTATTAGACGGCCTTGGACTTATTAGAAAAATAAGGGAAAAAGATGAAGTACAAAAATTCATCATACTTAGTTGTTATGAAGAGTTTGCCTTTGCAAGGGAAGCTGTAAAAATGCATGTTGAAGACTACTTGATAAAAGACTTGATGAAAAAAGAAGACCTGGTTCAGTTATTACTTTCAATAAGGAAAAAAGAGGTTAAAAATGTAGAAGACAAACAGCAGAAGATAAAAAATCAGTTTTTTTTAAAGAGTAATTCCGAAATCAAAGAGATGATTCTGAACAATGAAATGTATCGAATAGGTGATCAATTAACCCTGGACGCATTAAGTATATACAGTATATTTATCATAAGTATCGATGATTATTATTTGAGAAATATACCCAGTAGTGGGTATAATAAAGAATCTATAAAAGATTGTTTACTAAGAACACTTGAATATATTAATCAAGATAATGAAGGCACTGTTGTAAATGAATTCACTTATTTAGGTTTTGGAAAGTTTTTTGTGCTGGTCAAGACAAAAAAGGAAATAAGTGAGCATGATGTGTCTCAAAAGTTTTCAGCGACAGCCAATCAAATTCGATATCGTTTTAATGAAAAAGACCATGAACATACAATTAGTATAGCGATTGGTCGACCTTTTAATAGCATACAAGTTTTTGAAGAAGCTTATAATCAAGCTCAAATGTTACTTAATTATAGATTATTTATAGGTAAAGATAAGAATATTATTTACAGTTCAAATCTACCTAATACGACAAGGATGTCAGAAGCGTCATTAACGCATAAAATGAAAATGCTGATTGAAGCCATTAATAACCATGACCTGATAAAAATGAAATTAGAAATAGGGGAAATATATAAATCAAATGTCAAAGGTTTTATGCAATACAACTTTTTAAAAGGCGTTAACGAACAATTGGGGTATTTAATTACGGATTTCTGCAATTGTAATGGGATTAACCATAGGGATGTATTTGAGGATCATTATATACCCATTCAATTATTAAATGAATATGATACCGTTGAAGAAATGGCTGAGTGGTTTACAGAAAAGATAGAAAATATCATTCAAATAGATAAAAACAAGAAAAAATACAGCCGCCATATTAGTGATGCCATATTATTCATTGAAGAAAATGATAGTATGCCCATATCCCTTAATGAGATATCAGAAGCCTTAAACATTCATAAGGTTTATTTGTCTAGAATTTTCAAAGAAGAAACGGGGATTACACTTTCTAAATTCATTCTTAATCACAAGATGAGAAAAGCCAAAGAGCTTATTGTTTCAACAAATATGAAATTCTACGAAATTGGTGAAAGACTAGGCTATAGTAATGCCCAACACTTTGTGGTTGCTTTTAAGAAGAATGAAGGCATAACACCTAAAAAATATCGCGACACACATAAAAAGTAGTTAAAATTATACAAAAAAAGTTAACGATATATACTTTTTAGTAAGATATTTTTGATACAATACGAGTATAAAATATCGGGAGGAAGTAAAATGAAAAAAGAAATGATGAAGCTTTTATCACTATGTTTTGTACTGGCAATAGGTATTGGTCTTTTTGCAGGATGTGCAAAAGAGGCACCAATAGCAGTAAGTACAAATACAGAAACAGAAGCAGAAACTGAAGTAGCAGAAAGTGACGTTGATGATGACTACAAACTTGTACTTAAGTTAAGCCATGTTTTTAGTCCAGATGAGCAATTAACAAAATCAATGGATGCAGCAGCAGCGAAGATCCTAGAAAAAACCAACGGTGCTATTGAGATTCAAACGTTTCCACAAGGACAAATAGCGACCTATAAAGATGGGGTTGAACAAGTTGTCCGAGGCGCAGACTTCATTTCTGTTGAAGATCCTTCGTATATTGGGGATTATGTTCCTGAATTTACGGCTCTTGTTGGTCCAATGTTGTACAACAATTATGATGAGTATAGAGAACTTGTAAGAACTGAAATGGTACAGGAATGGACTAAAAAAGCAGAGGAAAAAGGTATTAAGATTCTTGCGCTAGACTTCATTTTTGGTTTTAGAAATGTTATTACAGACAAAGTTGTGGTTACCCCTGAAGATTTAAAAGGTGTAAAATTAAGAACACCAGGCAGTCAATTGTTTATTGAAACATTAAATGCTATGGGAGCAACATCAACACCACTGCCTTGGGGAGAGACATTTAGTGCCTTAGAGCAAGGGATTGTAGATGGTTTAGAAGGTTCTGAATTTACAAATATTAATACTAAAGTATATGAAACAGGTAAGAAGAATGTTGCTTTGACAAACCACTTTTTGGGAACATGTGGTGTATATATTTCCTTAGATGTATGGAATAGTATACCGGAAAAATACCGTATTATAATGCAAGAAGAATTTGATGCGGAAGCCGATTATAGTGTAGAATTATTAAAATCTCAACACGCAGATGTGGTTAAAGAATTAGAATCTTATGGTGTTGAGTTTAACGAAGTGGATGTAGCAGCGTTTACAGAAGCGACAAAAGGATTATATGAGACTTTACCAGGGCTAAATATTGAAATATACAATCAGATTCAAGCGGAGTTAGCTGAAATTAGAGGTAATTAAAAGGTAAGATCTTTATTATACTTAATGAGTTCTGCTGTTATATAAAAAAAGCAGCAGAATTTATTTTTTTACAAAAAATTAAAAAAAAAGACGTTCTTAGTTGAATAATACATTGACAATGGGTGTCAAGGGTTTAATTATTGAGTTGTGTTTCTATAGGAGGATGTAAAGTATGCAGAACCTAAAATTTTTCATAAGGAACTTTGAAGAGTTAGTCAGTGGTTTTTTCATAATCATAACAGTTTCAGTTGTCATTTTAAATGTATTTTTGAGGTACGTCTTTAATATGGGGATTTTCTGGGTTGAAGAAGTGGCAACAATATCATTTATTTGGAGTGTATTTTTAGGCGCAAGTGCGACGTATAAACGTCGAATGAATATAGGGATTGATTTTCTAACCAGACGTGGGAATCAAAAAACTCAAACAATCATCAAATTGGTAGTAGATATGATGCTACTTATAATTACGGGGTACATTTTATACTTGAGTATTATATTTACATGGACGGCATCGATTAAACCAACAGCGGTACTTGGAATTTCTTCTGCGTATGTTAACGCTGCCTTAGTGGTAGGTTTTGGTTTAATGGTTATACAAACAATAGTCTTTTTGGTTCAAGATGTAAAAGATATAAAAATACTTAATAGTAGGAGGGAAGTATTGTGATGGCTTATGTTCCGGTTCTAATTGTTTTTATATTATATTTTTCGAGTATTCCCATTGCATTTGCCTTGTTTGCTGCAGCACTTGCATATTTTGGTTTCATAAATGTAGGGATGCCACCTGACTTGATTTTGCAAAAATTCATTACGTCAACAGGTTCGTTTCCCCTATTAGCCATCCCATTTTTTATCATGGTAGGTTCGGTTATGAATTATTCCGGTATCAGCAATAAGTTGATGAGTATGGCAGAAGTATTAACGGGTCATATGGACGGTGGACTTGCGCAGGTTAATGTTGTTCTAAGTACTTTGATGGGCGGTGTGTCGGGTTCAGCTAATGCGGATGCGGCCATGCAATCCAAGATTTTGGTGCCTGAAATGGAAAAGAGAGGTTATAGTAGAGCATTTTCAGCCGCTATAACAGCAGCTTCATCTGCTATTTCTCCAGTCATACCCCCGGGGATTAATTTAATTATCTATGCATTAATCGCTCAAGTATCCGTTGGTAAGATGTTCATAGCCGGTTATGTACCGGGATTACTAATGTGCTTAATCCTGATGGTAACAGTTACAATCATATCTAAAAAAAGAGGCTATATGCCAACAAGAGAAAAAAGGGCAACACTAAAAGAAATACTGTATCAATTTAAGGATTCAATATGGGCTCTATTTCTTCCTTTTGGCGTTATATTAGGTTTGAGATTTGGTGTATTCACACCGACGGAAGCAGGTGCGATTGCAGTTTTAATGTCGACATTAATAGGATTTTTCGTATATAAAGAGTTGAAGATTAAGCATTTTATAGAAATCATTAAGGATACTATTTATGGGACAGGATCCGTTGTATTGATTATTGTTGCAGCATCTGTTTTTGGTTATTACATGAGTTGGGAAAGAATACCACAAACGATTGCTCAAGGGTTGAGTAATTTTACGTCAGACAAATGGATGATGTTAATCATCATTAATATCATATTGCTATTAATGGGTATGTTCCTTGAAGGTGGAGCGGCACTGATAATTGTGGCACCACTATTGGTTCCGGTCGTTGTAGGTTTAGGCGTCGACCCAGTTCATTTTGGTATGATTATGATTGTGAACATTATGATTGGTGGTGTCACACCGCCTTTTGGAACGATGATGTTTACAACTTGCTCTATTACAAACACACCGGTACCAGACTTTGTCAGGGAAGTTTTTCCTATGATTATTGCTCTTCTAATTGCCCTATTGATTATTACATTTTTCCCAGGGTTAGTCATGTTTTTACCTAATTTGATGTAAGTTAGGTGTAAACGATTGTAATATTTTTAGCATAG
>NZ_JARGDP010000099.1 GCF_029210395.1 Petrocella sp. FN5
TAATCATACCAATGATGATTATATTAGCAGTTCTTGTAGCATGTTCAACCCCAACTACAAGTCCGGAAGATGTTGATGAAGCATTACCAACAGATACAGAATCCCAATTGGTTGTCTATGGTGTAGCAGGAAACATAACAGAACTAACGGCGAAAGACGATGGTACGATTGTAATTCTGGTTGAAGGTGAATTAGATAACAATGGAGCTGACTATGCTCGGGGATATGTTACAGTTAATAAAGATACGGTGATTTATCTGAATGAAGAAATGCCGATGGAAGCCCTTGAAGAAGGTCAATATGTACATGTTTTCTTCGAAGGCGATGTCATGGAATCAGATCCTATACAGGCAACAGCCAGACAAATCAACATTGTTCCTGAAGATATCGAAGCTCCCGGAAATCCGGATAACTAATTTAATAATAAATAAGAAACCTCATAGGATTCATCCTTATGAGGTTTTGCTTGTTGTATTAAAGAGCATACAAGATTTATTGAATTATAGGAGCTTCATGTGCTATCATATGTAGAGAGTGACATAATATAACTATGGAGGATCGTCTGAATGTTGACAGTATGGGTATGGATCTTGGATCAAGTCATTAAAAAACTTGCCATAAACAAGTTGGCGGGACAAAAACCAGTGTATTATCTTAATGAGAAAATTAGCTTTAGTTTGGTAAAAAACAGAGGTGCTTTTTTGGGTTGGTTAAAAGACAAACCGGCTTATCTCCATGTTTTGACAATCCTATCTATCGTTATGATCCTAGTCATAGGTATACCATACTGGACAAGTGGAAAAGGTAAGTGGACGGGTATAGGCCTAGCCCTCATGCTAGGTGGTGCACTGGGAAATTATACTGACAGAATTAGAAGAGGCTATGTGGTGGATTATATTGCCTTTGCACCTAAACACGATGTACATTTTAATTTAGCGGATTTCGCTATTTTTAAAGGGGTCTTCTTAGTGTTCATTGGTAAGTGGATTGGGAAATAGATTCAGATAATGCTTCAAAAGCTTCTTTCTTCATACGGCTTCTTTCTCATCGTCGTTAATTAAAACACCATTTTTACCTGAATTTTTGATTTTATACATATAGCTGTCTGCTCTATAAAAAAAGTCTCTTGTTGATTCACCTTGCCATTTTGCAATACCACAACTAAACGATAGTTTATCCTCATGGAATTCTACCTTGTTTAATTCTATCAATACATTTTCCATAATAGCACTGACTTCATTTGTTTCAAGATTCTTAAACATAAGAACAAACTCATCACCACCATAGCGACCTACAAACTCAGCTGTTGGTAGATTATCTTTAATGATGTTAGCTATGCGACACAATACTTTATCTCCAAAAGCATGTCCGTAATGATCGTTAATTTTTTTGAAGCCATCTAAATCAATGACACCCAAAAACAAATTTTCTCCTGACAATTCAGCTTGATTTGTGTATTTTTCGATATATGTATTAATCATCCGTTGATTATAAAGCCCAGTTAAGGCATCTCTTTCCGATAAGTATTTTAGCTCTTCATTCTTTTTTTCAATTTCTGCTTTATCATCTAAATAAGTTACCGCATAAAGATATAGCATACGTGATATAAAAAATGCGATTATATTAATAACAAGTCCGTTAATCAGATGGGGAACAAGAAAAGACATATTTGATTGAAAAAAGGGTAAGCCAATAGCAAAGAAACTATAGCTTATTAAAAGTATAATACTAATGGTCCTAGGACGAATCCTAACGGCACTAATGACTGAAAATAGTACTAAGATATAAATACTAATGTCAGAACTGATATCTTGAGCAAAAAAGGTATTAAGTATGGACATACCTAAGATGATTATAACAATGCCACCGATATAGACTTCAGAATATTTCATGAAAAAAGAACCTGTTGTTTTTATCTTGGCAAATGAGAATAATAAGAGGCAGCCCAAGAAAATCAGTGCTATTTTTATCCCAACAATATCTAGCCCAAATGAGATTTGTCTTACACTTAAATAAACGATTGTTTGAATCGTTACAATCGTTAGAATGACAAGAACAATGGTTCTTAAACCAGCTATATTGTTTTCGTTTATTTTAGAATTCATCCTTTGTGTTTCAATGTTTTTTTTCTTATGCATAATCCCATTCTTTCTTAATAGATTATAATGTTGCTGACACAGCTTTCTCAGATGATTTAATTTTTAGGCTAGCAATTTAGCCTAATTGACCACAGGCAAAAAGATGATTCTTCATCTTTGGCGAGTGGCAACAATCATTAAGAAATCCTATAAGTGGGAAAGCCGAGTTACTTATTCTCATTATAAAGCAAGTCTGAAAATAGTACAATAGTCCCAGTGTATATAATATTCTATTATACAATCATCTGTTTAACCTTAATCAATATTGTGAAGAAAAAAAAGGACCTTTTTCAGGCAATCTCTTAACTTAATGACATTGCTTTTTCAGGTCCTTGTTTTTTAAATCAAGTCGAGTTCTTAAGTTGTATATATTTTCCTCAGGTAATCCATCTTTGCGGTCATGTTCATCATCAGCGCATCTACGAGCACCAATGCAGTCATAGCTTCTAATATGGTAACTGCTCTAGGAACGATGACTGGATCATGACGCCCTTCAATCATGATTTCTTTGTTTTCTTTTTGCCTTGTAACACTGGGCTGTTCAATGTGGATAGAAGCGGTTGGCTTTACAGTAGCTCTTACGATAATGGGACTGCCATCACTCATACCACCCACAATACCGCCGGCATGGTTGGTTTCTTTGATTAGCTTTCCGTCTTCATAACGAGAGAAGTCGTTGTTGTCAAAGCCCTTTTTATCAGCAACGCCAACACCGGCTCCGATTTCCACCGCTTTGATGGCACCAATCGACATGACCGCTTTGGCCAAATTAGCATCCAATTTGTCAAATACGGTCTCTCCAAGTCCGGTTGGAACGCCCGTTACGACACATTCTATAGTACCACCAATGGAGTTGCCTTCTTTAATGATATCATCTACATAGTGTCCGGCTTCGATTGCTTTTGCTTCATCCGGCATTCGAAATAGATTTTCATGAATCTGAGAAGCATCAAAATTAGCCATATCAACGATGACAGGCCCAACAGATCTTGTATAGCCAAGTAAGGTGATACCAAATTCCTTTAGTATTTTCTTAGCGATGGCACCCGCAGCAACACGGCCTATGGTTTCCCTGGCAGAAGAACGTCCACCACCACGATAATCACGTAGTCCATATTTTTCATCAAAAGTATAATCCGCATGTCCGGGTCGATAGACATCCACAATGTTAGAGTAATCCTTTGGACGTTGATCCGTGTTTTTTACAATTAGTGATATGGGGGTACCGGTTGTAAGGCCTTCAAACACACCAGATAAGATTTCGACTTTGTCGTTTTCCTTCCGAGGTGAAGCATATTTATTTTGACCGGGCTTTCTTTTATTTAATTCAAGTTGTATGTCTCGCACTTCAAGTGGTAATCCGGCAGGACAGCCGTCAATAACAACACCGACACCTTGACCATGAGACTCACCCCAAGTAGATATTCTAAATAGTGTACCAAATATTGATCCTGGCATAGAGAAATCCTCCTTTGCAAATTCGTTATGGTTCTTATGATTATAATCAATTTAAAGTGATAAAGCAAGTAAGGGCCCTTATAATGTATGAAATGAATTGTTAGACACAAACGCTTAATTAAAGTTTCATCTTTTTATCCTTTAGAATAAGTGATATAATGGGGTGAAATAATGATGTGAAAGATGATGATAGAATGAATAAAAGAGGTGGATCTATGTATGATGTTATATTAATCGGGGCAGGTGCAGCAGGAATTTTTGCGGCCTATGAGTTTGCCAAAGACAATCCGGGTATGGAAATATTGATGATAGAGAAGGGGTATGCGTTGGACAAGCGGTTCTGTCCCAAGACCAAAAATCCCACCATACCCTGTAGATGTAAAACTTGTAGTATTATGGAAGGTTTCTATGGCGCCGGTGGTTTTTCGGATGGTAAATATAATATTACCAATAATTTCGGTGGCGAACTCTACCGTTATATTGGTGAAAAAGAAGCCATTGATCTGATGTGGTATGTGGATCAGATCAACCTAGAAATGGGCGGCTCAGAAGCGAAGCTCTATTCAACAGGTAACAGTACTTTAAAAGCGGAAGCCCTTAAACACGACCTACATCTTCTAGATGCTAAGGTGCGTCATCTGGGTACAGACCGTAATTTTGTTATTGCCGGTCAGATGTATGATTTTATTAAAGATAAAATGACCATTTTGTTTGAAACGGAAGCAGAAACAGTAGAAAAGGTTGAGGATCATTTTGTCATTAAGACCAAAGACCAGACCTTTGAAGGCAAAAAGCTTATTCTTGCAACAGGCCGAACCGGTTCCAACTGGATCAACAAGATATGTGATCAATTTGGCATCGAAACAGAAAACAACCGTGTGGACATCGGTGTGCGTGTCGAGTTACCGGCACTTGTGTTTAAAGAAATAACAGACCAAGTCTACGAGAGCAAGATTGTATATCGAACAGACCGTTACAATGACTTGGTACGAACATTTTGTATGAACCCTTATGGTGAAGTTGTGACAGAAAACTATGGTGACATCGTGACGGTTAACGGACACAGTTATTCAGATCCATCTAAGCATACAGAAAATACAAACTTTGCCTTATTGGTGACCAATAAATTCACGGAACCCTTTAAAAACAGCAATGAGTATGGTGAGCATATCGCCCGTCTTAGCAACATGCTTGGTGGTGGGGTTATTATGCAGCGTTTTGGAGATTTGATTAAAGGAAGAAGAAGTTCAAAAAGACGTATGCTTAAATGCTTTACAACACCAACCTTACATGCGACGCCTGGTGATTTGAGTCTGGTATTGCCCAAACGACAATTGGACAACATCGTGGAGATGATTTATGCTCTAGATAAGATTGCACCTGGTACCGCCAATGAAGATACACTCCTTTATGGCGTTGAAGTGAAGTTCTACAACTCCAAAGTAGAAGTGGACCAGAATCTAGAAACCATTATAAAAGGGCTTTATATACTTGGCGATTGTTCCGGTGTTACCCATTCCTTATCCCAAGCAGCAGCCAGCGGTATTTATGTAGCCCAACAATTAAAGGAAGCTTATAAGAACAAGGCGATATAAGTGATTCAAAGCTTTAACAAACAAGGGAAAACGAGAGGTTAGTGCGTTATGTATGAACTATTAAAAAAGGATGGCATGGCCAAGCGCGGTACGTTTCACACGGTACATGGTCCTATTCAGACGCCTGTTTTTATGAATGTAGGGACAGCAGCGGCAATAAAGGGTGGTGTATCCACCAATGATCTAAAAGAAATCAAATGTCAAGTACAGTTGTCTAACACCTATCATCTTCATGTTCGAACCGGTGATGTCACCATTAAGAAACTGGGGGGCTTACACAAATTCATGGTTTGGGATCGTCCTATACTTACAGACTCTGGCGGGTTTCAAGTCTTTTCTTTGGCAGCCCTTAGAAAAATTAAAGAAGAAGGGGTTTATTTCTCCTCACACATTGACGGACACAAAATTTTTATGGGGCCGGAAGAAAGCATGCAGATTCAGTCGAATCTTAGCTCAACCATTGCCATGGCTTTTGATGAGTGCCCACCCATTCCCGCAACGCGCAAATACGTTATTGATTCTGTGGATCGAACAACCCGTTGGCTGGAACGTTGTAGAAAAGAACTGAACCATTTAAACACCCTTGAATCTACCATTAACAATAGGCAGATGCTCTTTGGTATTAATCAAGGTGGTGTCTACGATGATATAAGAATTGAACATGCAAAAGTCATTGGTGATATGAACCTTGACGGTTATGCAATCGGTGGGTTAGCCGTTGGAGAAAGTCATGATGAAATGTATAGAATATTGGAATCCACAGTGCCTTATATGCCTGAGAATAAACCGACCTATCTAATGGGTGTTGGAACACCGGAGAACATCCTTGAGGCAGTTGAGCGAGGGGTTGATTTTTTTGACTGCGTCTATCCAACCAGAAACGGCCGTCATGGTCATGTCTATACCAATCATGGAAAAATGAACATATACAACGCCAAATTCGAATTGGACGAAAGACCCATTGAAGAAGGTTGTGGTTGTGAAGCTTGTAAATCATATAGTAGATCCTATATCAGGCACTTAATGAAGGCCAAAGAGATGCTTGGTATGAGATTGTGTGTCATGCATAATCTGTATTTCTATAATACCATGATGGAAGAAATTAGAGATGCAATCGAAAATGGTAAATATAAAACCTATAAAAAAGCTAAAATAGAAGGCATGAATTCTAATTAAAAAATAGGTTATAAAGCTATTAAATAGAGGATTACACATCTTAAAATTCTATAAAAGTGTTGACACAAGAGTTTTTAATGTGTAAGCTTAAGAAAGTTATCATGAATACATAATAGGAATCATTAGGAGGCAATATATGAATTTTTTACCATTATTAGAAGCAGGCGCAGGTACCGGTAGTACGGGCATCGCGTATTCACTTTTACTTTACGGAGCTTTATTTGCATTTATGTGGTTTGTCTTGATTAGACCACAGAAAAAAAGACAAAAGGAAACAGAAGCTTTACAAAATTCCATTAAAACAGGCGATTCAGTTTTGCTGAGTGCTGGTATTTATGGAAAAGTCGTTGATACAGTTAATGATATTGTAATTGTTGAACTTGGCACAAATAAGAGTGTTAGAGTACCAGTACAACGTGCCGGTATTATCTCAAAAGCAGAACCGGATTTGTCCATCGTTAAATCAGAAGAAGAATAAGACAATTCATATGAAAAACTTAAGAAGGTTATCTCAACTCGTAGATAGCCTTCTTTTTTTGTTCATCAAATGTGCTTTGTAGAGTTCATCTCTAATGGAATAAGGTACCTGCAAGTCACCATAACCGGTACCAAGGTCTATACCCGGCTTATGGGCACCGTGAAAGTCAGAACCACCTGTGACAATAAGTCCATGATCTTCTGCCATAGCTTTTATATATTGGGTTTCGTGAGTTTTATAGGTTGTATAAATACCTTCTATACCTTGTAAGCCATAATTAACCAGTTCACCTAGAAGATGATCTAAAGTTTTTAAGTTTAGTTTATAGAGTACAGGGTGAGCTAAAACAGGGACGCCACCATTTTCAAGAATCATTTGGATGGCCATCTTTTGAGTTACTTTTTCCCGTTCTATATAAAAACGACCGTCATTGCCAATGTATTTATCAAAAGCTTTACGCATATTTTTGACAATGCCAAGATTTTCCATGGCTTTTGCAAAATGTGCCCTTGTGATGATGCCATCTTCAGAAGTTGCCAGAACATCTTTCATGGTTATCTTCAACCCTCCTTCTTGCATTTTTTGAATCATTTTTTCATTTCGATGGGTTCTAGATGCAATCAAGTATTTTAACTGATTTTGGAACTTTGGGTCGTTTTCATCAATATAATAGGCCAATATGTGAATGTCAGAGCTACATAGGTCTGAGTGTGTGGAAAACTCTATGCCGGAAATGATTTCAAGATCAGGGTAACTAAGAGCATGAGTTTTGGCTTCTGCCAAGGCTTCGGTTGTATCATGATCTGTTATTGCAAGAGCACTTAATCCTTTTACATGAGCGTAATCGACCAACTGTTTTGGGCTATATGTACCATCAGAAGCGATGGTGTGACTATGAAGATCAATTCTTTTCATTCGTATTCACCTTTTCTCTTTGTTTAGATGGATAGTGTAATTTATTATATCATATAGAATTCTTAATGTCATAAGGCTAAAAAGAATCTTTCAATAACATGAAGAATTCTAATTTTATCCATGAAATAA